>NZ_BAAAHG010000021.1:0-81810 GCF_039525155.1 Streptomyces thermoalcalitolerans
CGCGACGGACGCGCCCGCGTACGCCGTGCCGCCCCCCGCGGGCCGTGCGGCAGGTCCCGCGCGGTGGTGGCGGGCGGCGGTGCGCCCGCCCGGGCCCACGGAAGCACGAAAGGGTGTTTCATCCGGGTGGTCCTGTGTGTCGTGGATCGCGGTGATCGGTACGGGATGCGCGCAGGGCGTGACGCTGGGACGGGGAGTGCACCGATGCTCCAGGTGCTCTCACCCGAGCGGCGGTACCGTCCGGGCGGTGTCCCGCCGCGCACTCCGTCCGCCCGGGCGGCGGCCGGCCGCACCCGCGCAACCGCCCCGCTTCCTGCCGACTCCCTCTTCCGGCGCCCCTTCTGGGGACTCCCGGAGGAGGTGGGGGTGCACAAGGGGCTTGCGACACGCATCGTGCGCCTCCTGTGCGCCCTATGTCGCCACTGAACCTTCCTTCGATAGGCTGTAGGGAACCCGCCCGTCGCATATGCCGTGCACAGGGCGTGGCGCCGCGTCGTCCCCGCGGCCCGAGGGTTCTCGTCCTTATCGAAGGTCGATCGAGTCTCATTCGACCATCACGCAGCTCAAGGAGAGTCAACGAGCGATGGCCGGTCCCGCGTTCCGCGCCGCCGCCGTCCGGGTGCGCGTCCCCGCCACCAGCGCCAACCTCGGACCGGGCTTCGACGCCCTCGGCCTCGCGCTGGGGCTCTACGACGACATCGTGGTCCGGGTGGCCGACTCCGGGCTGCACATCGACATCGCCGGCGAGGGCAGCGAGACACTGCCGCGGAACGAGGACCACCTGCTCGTCCGCTCGCTGCGCGCCGCCTTCGACGCCCTCGGCGGACAGCCGCGCGGACTGGAGATCGTCTGCGCCAACCGCATCCCGCACGGCCGCGGTCTCGGTTCCTCCTCCGCCGCCATCTGCGCCGGCCTCGTCGCCGCCCGCGCCGTGACCATAGGCGCCGAGGCCAGGCTCGACGACACCGCGATGCTCGAGCTGGCCACCGAGCTCGAGGGCCACCCGGACAATGTGGCGGCCTGTCTGCTGGGCGGGTTCACCCTGTCCTGGATGGAGGACGGCGCCGCCCGGGCCATCAGGATGGAGCCGTCCGATTCCATCGTTCCGGTGGTTTTCGTGCCCACGAAACCGGTCCTCACCGAAACCGCCCGCAGCCTGCTCCCGCGCACCGTGCCGCACGTCGACGCCGCCGTCAACGCGGGCCGCGCCGCCCTGCTCGTCGAGGCCCTCACCCGCCGCCCCGAGCTGCTGTTCCCGGCCACCGAGGACCGTCTGCACCAGGAGTACCGCGCCCCGGCCATGCCGGAGAGCGCCGCTCTCGTGGAGCGGTTGCGGGCCGACGGCATCCCCGCGGTCATCTCCGGCGCGGGCCCCACCGTCATGGCGCTGGCCGACGAGGGAACCGCCGACAAGGTGGAGCATCTGGCGGGCGCGGACTGGGCAGCGAACCGACTGAGCCTCGATCTGCAGGGAGCCTGCGTACTGCCGCTCACCGTCGGCACGGAGAGTTGAAAGTCGGGGATTGCCGGATTTGGAGAGGGGGAATGTTTGTTGGATCCGGTAGTGTTAATCTCAAGTCAGCACCCGGCCCCACCATGGCGAGGTGCTTCGTGTCCCCGTCCGGGACAGAGATTCCTTCGGGAGCCCCCCAAACCGCACTGCGTGGTGTATGTCGCACCTGAACAGGACGCCGTACGCGCACACTGAGCGGTCCACCGGGCACGCTCCGGAATCGGCGCGACCACGCACGTGACACAGCGACATCCGGTGCCACGAACCGTCGAGGAAGCGCCAATCACCAGAAATTTCCTCCGCCGCTTTTGGCGGACCACCGCCCCGGCACGGTCCCCCCACAAGGGCCGAAGCCGGACAGCACAACCGGTCGCCGAGCCGAGACAGGCCGACGTCCGCTCCAGGGAAGGACGCTTCGTGAGCGACACCACCGATCTGATGGGCGCACGTGTCGAGGAGACCGCTGCCGCGCCCGCCACGGACGCCTCCGCGCCTGCAACAGGTACCGGCTCCCGGCGTCGCCGCGGTACCGGCCTTGAGGGCATGGTGCTGGCCGAGCTGCAGCAGGTCGCCTCCAGCCTCGGCATCAGGGGCACCGCGCGCATGCGCAAGAGCCAGCTGATCGAGGTCATCAAGGAGGCGCAGGCGGCAGGGGGCGCTCCCGCCGCGAAGACCGCTCCTGCCGCGGGTGACGCCACGGGGAGCAAGCCGAAGCGCCGCGCCACCTCCCGGGCCCGTACGGGCGAGGGGGCCGCACCCGCGGAGAAGGCGGCCGAGTCCTCCGCCGACAAGGCCGAGAAGGCCGACAAGGCCGACCGGGCCGGGAAGACCGACAAGGCCGAGAAGGCCGTGGCCCAGCAGCAGATCGAGATCCCCGGCCAGCCGGCCAGCGAGGACGCTTCCGCCGAGCGTCACCGCCGCGCCACCGCCGAGGCGGGCGCTCCGGTGAACAGCGCCGAGACGGCCGCCGCCGAGCCGAGGACCGAGACCTCCGCACAGCCGCAGCAGCAGGACCAGCAGCAGGCCCAGGGCCAGCAGCAGGGCGAGGCGGCCAAGAGCGACGCCGGTGAGGGCGGCGAGGGCCGCCGCCGCGACCGCCGAGGCCGGGACCGCCGCGGCAAGGGCGACGACCAGCAGAACCAGAACGGTCAGCAGCGCCAGCAGCAGAACCAGCAGCAGAACGACGACGAGTACGAGGGCGGCCGCCGGGGACGCCGGGGCCGCTACCGCGACCGCCGGGGACGCCGGGGCCGCGACGACCTCTCCGAGCCGCAGATCGCCGAGGACGACGTCCTGATCCCGGTCGCGGGCATCCTGGACATCCTCGACAACTACGCCTTCATCCGCACGTCCGGCTACCTGCCCGGCCCCAACGACGTGTACGTCTCCCTCGCCCAGGTCCGCAAGAACGGCCTGCGCAAGGGCGACCACATCACCGGTGCGGTCCGCCAGCCGAAGGAAGGCGAGCGGCGCGAGAAGTTCAACGCGCTGGTCCGCCTGGACTCCGTCAACGGCATGGCGCCCGAACACGGGCGCGGACGCCCCGAGTTCAACAAGCTGACGCCGCTGTACCCGCAGGAGCGGCTCCGTCTGGAGACCGACCCGGGCATCCTGACCACCCGCATCATCGACCTGGTCTCGCCGATCGGAAAGGGCCAGCGCGGTCTGATCGTGGCCCCGCCGAAGACCGGCAAGACCATGATCATGCAGGCGGTCGCCAACGCGATCACGCACAACAACCCCGAGTGCCACCTGATGGTCGTCCTCGTCGACGAGCGTCCGGAAGAGGTCACCGACATGCAGCGGTCGGTCAAGGGCGAGGTCATCTCCTCGACCTTCGACCGTCCGGCCGAGGACCACACCATGGTCGCCGAGCTCGCCATCGAGCGCGCCAAGCGCCTGGTGGAGCTGGGCCACGACGTGGTCGTCCTGCTGGACTCCATCACCCGTCTGGGCCGTGCCTACAACCTCGCCGCCCCGGCCTCCGGCCGCATCCTGTCCGGTGGTGTGGACTCCACGGCCCTGTACCCGCCGAAGCGCTTCTTCGGTGCGGCCCGCAACATCGAGGACGGCGGTTCGCTGACCATCCTCGCCACCGCCCTGGTGGACACCGGGTCCCGCATGGACGAGGTGATCTTCGAGGAGTTCAAGGGCACCGGCAACATGGAGCTCAAGCTCGACCGGAAGCTCGCCGACAAGCGGATCTTCCCGGCGGTCGACGTCGACGCGTCCGGTACGCGCAAGGAGGAGATCCTGCTCGGTGCGGAGGAGCTCAACATCGTCTGGAAGCTGCGGCGGGTGCTGCACGCGCTCGACCAGCAGCAGGCGATCGAGCTGCTCCTCGACAAGATGAAGCAGACCAAGTCGAACGTCGAGTTCCTGATGCAGATCCAGAAGACCACCCCGACGCCCGGGAACGGGGACTAGGCACCCCGCCGGGAAAGCCGGGAAGCCGGGGAACCACCGTGGCCCGCGGGCCACGGGCGGTTCACGGCCGGTCGCACGGTTCCTGCGCCCCACGCGGCGCACCGAGGCCGCTCTCATGCCGCTCCTGCCGGCACGGGAGCGGCCTTTTGCCGTGCACGAGACCGTGCACAAGACCGCCGCCTGTCGCGCACGAGACCGTCGCCGCAAGCGTTGTGCGGTCTTTTTCCGGTTTTCACCCTCTGAGGGGAAGAGTGACGATGGTCGGGTACGGCTCGTCGACCGGGTCCGGTCCCGAGACCCCCGAGCACATGGAGCAGACGTCCGGATACGAGACCTCACCAGGCCCGAGGAGCGCATGTCCGCCGAGAGCACGCCGGACCCCGGCATACCGGAGGAGACCGGCAGCACGAGTCCCCGCCGCCGTGCCAGGGGCCGCCGCAGACCCCTCGGCCGGCGGCGCAGGGCCCTGACGGTCATGGCCTGGACCGCCGCGGGGATCGTCCTGCTCGGCGGCACCGGCGTCGGCTGTCTCTACCTCAAGCTCAACGGCAATCTGGCGACGATCGACATCGACCGGCTCCTCGGCTCCGACCGGCCCACCAGGACCGACAACGGCTCCCAGCACATCCTCGTCCTCGGCTCCGACAGCCGGTCCGGCGGCAACGGGAGGCTGGGCGGCGGCACCGACACCGGCAGCGCCCGCTCCGACACGGCGATGATCGTGCACGTGTACGAGGGCCGCAGGAAGGCGAGCGTCGTCTCCATCCCGCGCGACACCCTCGTCGACCGTCCCGAGTGCACCGACGCCGACGGCGGCACGCATCCCGCGGCCCGTGGTGTGATGTTCAACGAGTCGTACTCCACCGGCGGCGCAGCCTGCGCGGTGAAGACCGTCGAGTCGATGACCGGCATCCGCATGGACCACTATCTGGAGGTCGACTTCGAAGGCTTCCGGCGGCTCGTCGACGAACTCGGCGGCGTCCCGGTCACCACGACGAAGGACATCGACGACCCGAGGAGCCATCTTCACCTCGAGGCCGGCACGCACACCCTCGACGGACGGCAGGCCCTCGGCCTGGTCCGCACCCGGCACGGCGTCGGCGACGGCTCCGACCTCGGCCGCATCCAGCTTCAGCAGGCCTTCCTCAAAGCGCTGGTCGACCGGGTCGGGCGGACCGGCCTCCTCACCCGCCCGGAGAAGCTCTACCGCCTCGCCGACACCGCCACCAAGTCCCTCACCACCGACTCCGGCCTGGGCTCGGTCGACGCCCTGATCTCCTTCGCCGCCGGCCTCAAGGACATCGACTCCTCCGACATGACCATGATCACCCTGCCGGTCCGGTACGACCGGGCGGACCGGAACCGGGTCGTGGTCGAGGAGGCCAAGGCCACACAGGTCTGGGAGGCCCTGAGGAACGACCGGCCGATCCCGAAGGCGGCCACCGAGGGAACGGCCACCGGTGAGGCCAGGGGAGTGGTGGGCACCCCGTGAGAAGTACGGGACCGCGCCGGCACACGGCTCGCCTCCCCCAGGACTCACCTCCCAGGACTCACCCCCCAAGAGGGGCCCGCACGAGGGCGCACGGGCCCGTGGAGCCCCCGCGGGGAAAGCGCGGGAAACCCGGGAGAACGCGGGGAACAAAACGACCCCACCCCCCGGTTTGGGGAGATGGCCCCAGTCCTGGCAGACTGGACCGTCGGCTCCGGTTCACGCACCGCATCCCGCGGCTGCGACCCGGCGCCCTCCCGGAACCGTAGGAGACACCCTTGAAGCGCGACATTCACCCCGCGTACGTCGAGACGCAGGTCAGCTGCACCTGCGGCGCGTCGTTCACGACCCGCAGCACGATCGAGTCCGGCACCATCCGGGCCGAGGTCTGCTCCGAGTGCCACCCGTTCTACACGGGCAAGCAGAAGATCCTCGACACCGGTGGCCGTGTGGCCCGCTTCGAGGCCCGCTTCGGCAAGAAGGCCGCCGCCGGCTCCAAGAAGAAGTAGCGAGCCCCTTTCCGCCGGTCCATGGCAGTGCCCCGCCCGGGGCGCGCCGGGACCGGCGTTTTTGATCGCTCGCCTCCCCCTTCCCCGCAGCACCCGCAGCACAGCAGGCAACACAGGAGCCGAAAGATGTTCGAGGCCGTCGAGGAACTCGTCGCTGAGCACGCCGAGCTGGAGAAGAAGCTCGCCGACCCGTCGGTCCACGCCGACCAGGCGGGCGCGCGCAAGCTCAACAAGCGCTACGCCGAGCTCACCCCGATCATCACCACGTACCGCTCCTGGAAGCAGCTCGGTGACGACATCGACACCGCGCGCGAACTGGCCGCCGACGACCCGGACTTCGCAGCCGAGCTCAAGGACCTGGAGCGGCAGCGCGAGGAGCTGACCGACAAGCTGCGCCTTCTGCTCATCCCGCGCGACCCCAGCGACGACAAGGACGTCATCCTCGAGATCAAGGCCGGTGCCGGCGGCGACGAGTCGGCGCTCTTCGCCGGCGACCTGCTGCGCATGTATCTGCGCTACGCCGAGCGGGTCGGCTGGAAGACCGAGATCATCGACGCCACCGAGTCCGAGCTGGGCGGCTACAAGGACGTCCAGGTCGCGGTGAAGTCCCGCGGGCCGGTCGAGCCCGGCCAGGGCGTGTGGGCCCGGCTGAAGTACGAGGGCGGGGTGCACCGCGTGCAGCGGGTGCCGGCCACCGAGTCCCAGGGCCGTATCCACACCTCCGCCGCCGGTGTGCTGGTCACCCCGGAGGCCGAGGAGGTCGACATCGAGATCAACCCGAACGATCTGCGCATCGACGTCTACCGGTCCTCGGGCCCGGGCGGGCAGTCCGTCAACACCACCGACTCCGCCGTGCGCATCACGCACATCCCGACCGGGGTCGTCGCCTCCTGCCAGAACGAGAAGAGCCAGCTGCAGAACAAGGAGCAGGCCATGCGCATCCTGCGCTCCAGGCTGCTGGCCATGGCGCAGGAGGAAGCGGAGCGGGAGGCCGCCGACGCCCGCCGCAGCCAGGTCCGCACCGTCGACCGCTCCGAGAAGATCCGCACCTACAACTTCCCGGAGAACCGCATCTCGGACCACCGCATCGGCTTCAAGGCCTACAACCTGGACCAGGTCCTGGACGGCGACCTGGACGCGGTCATCCAGGCCTGCATCGACGCGGACACGGCCGCCAAGCTCGCGGCCGCCTGAGGCGCACCGGGCGCCTCGCACGGCACAGCGCACACCGCACCGAGCCCGGCGCACAGCACACAGGACACAGACACAGGACGACGCAGGAGCACCGGAGGACCAGCGTGCAGCAAGGAATCGGGGGGCGGCCCCCCAGCCCCCGCAGCGTGCTGCTCGCCGAGGTGGCCCAGGCCACGCAGCGGCTGGCCGACGCCGGCGTGGACTCGCCGCGCGCCGACGCGGAAGAGCTCGCCGCGTTCGTGCACGGCGTCAAACGGGGCGAGCTGCACTCCGTGAAGGACGCCGACTTCGACGCCCGGTACTGGGAGGTCATCGCCCGCCGCGAGCAGCGCGAGCCGCTGCAGCACATCACCGGACGGGCCTACTTCCGCTACCTGGAGCTCCAGGTCGGCCCCGGCGTCTTCGTGCCCCGTCCCGAGACCGAGTCCGTGGTCGGCTGGGCGATAGACGCCGTCCGCGCCATGGACGTCGTCGAGCCGTGCATCGTCGACCTGTGCACCGGTTCGGGCGCCATCGCGCTCGCCCTCGCCCAGGAGGTGCCGCGCTCCCGCGTGTACGCCGTGGAGCTGAGCGAGGACGCGATGAAATGGGCCCGCAAGAACGTCGAGGGCACCAGGGTCGAGCTGCGCCAGGGGGACGCCCTGACCGCGTTCCCCGACCTGGACGGCCAGGTCGACCTCGTCATCTCCAACCCGCCGTACATCCCGTTGAGCGAGTGGGAGAACATCGCTCCCGAGGTCCGCGACTACGACCCGGAGATGGCCCTGTTCTCCGGGGAGGACGGCCTCGACCTGATCCGCGGGCTCGAACGCACCGCGTACCGGCTGCTGCGGCCCGGCGGGGTCGTCGTCATCGAGCACGCCGACACCCAGGGCGGTCAGGTGCCGTGGATCTTCTCCGAGGAGCGGGGCTGGGCCGACGCGGCCGACCACCCCGACCTCAACAACCGGCCGAGGTTCGCCACCGCCCGCAAGGCACTGCCATGACGTCCGTGCGGCCGATCCCCAGCACTTCGATCCAGCAGTACGTGTACATCCAGCAGCACGTGTACGACGTGTACAAGGAGGCCCGCTGACCATGGCACGGCGATACGACACCAACGACGCCACCGACCGCGCGACGGGCCTGCGCGAAGCCGCGTCGGCCGTCCGCCGGGGCGAGCTCGTGGTCCTGCCCACGGACACCGTCTACGGCCTCGGAGCCGACGCCTTCTCCGCCGAGGCCGTGGCCGATCTGCTCGCGGCCAAGGGCCGGGGGCGCACCATGCCCACCCCTGTCCTCATCGGCTCCCCGAACACCCTGCACGGGCTGGTCACGGACTTCTCCGAGAAGGCCTGGGAGCTCGTGGACGCCTTCTGGCCGGGCGCGCTGACCCTGGTCGCCCGGCACCAGCCGTCCCTGCAGTGGGACCTGGGGGACACCCGGGGCACGGTCGCCGTGCGGATGCCGCTGCACCCGGTCGCCCTCGAACTGCTCACCGAGGTCGGTCCGATGGCCGTCTCCTCGGCGAACCTGACCGGCCACCCCGCGCCGGAGAACTGCGACGCCGCGCAGGAGATGCTCGGCGACTCCGTCTCCGTCTACCTCGACGGCGGCCCGACCCCCGGCAATGTGCCGTCCTCCATCGTCGACGTCACCGGCCGGGTGCCCGTGCTGCTGCGCGAGGGCGCCCTGTCCCCGGAGGAGCTGCGGAAGGTCGTACCCGACCTCGAGGTGGCGAATTGACGGCGCTCGCATCCCCCGGGATCCCCGGGGCCTTCGCGCTCCCGGCCGTGTGCGAGCAGGGGGGACCCTCATGCCCGGCATAGGCGACACCTTCCGCATCCTCCACGTCAGCACCGGCAATGTGTGCCGCTCGCCCATCACCGAGCGGCTCACCCGGCACTTTCTGGCGGACCGGCTCGGGGACGCGGACGGCAGCGGGCTGATCGTGGAGAGCGCAGGCACCTGGGGCCACGAGGGTGCGCCGATGGAGGCCAACGCGGAGGCGGTACTGGCCGACTTCGGCGCGGACGCCTCCGGCTTCGTGGGCCGGGAACTGCTGGACGAGCACGTGATCATGGCCGATCTCGTGCTGACCGCCACACGCGACCACCGTGCCCAGGTCATCTCCATGGGCCACTCGGCGGGCCTGCGCACCTTCACCCTGAAGGAGTTCACCCGTCTGGTGCGGGCGATAGACCCGGCCACGCTCCCTCCCCTGGAGGACGGCGTGGTCGAACGCGCCCGCGCCCTGGTCCGTGCCGCCGCCGCTCTACGCGGGTGGCTCCTGGCCCCCACGGCCGAGGCGGACGAGGTCCACGACCCCTACGGCGCCCCCCTGCCCTTCTTCCGCTCGATCGGCGACGAGATACACCAGGCCCTGGACCCGGTGGTGACGGCGCTGACGGGGGTGGCCGCGCGGACCTGACGGGAGCTGCGATCCCGGCGGCGCCGGGGCGGCGCCCGAGGCGCGCACGGGCTCCACGGGACCGGGGCGCACGGCGTACCCGGGACGGCGCAAGGGCCGCGCGGGGCGGCGGGGGCGGGCCTACATTGGTCGTACGTCACCGTCGACCGTCCGGAGCGCGTCATGTCGGTCATCCCCGTCCTCGAGGCCGATGTCCTGCGGCGACAGGACCCCGAACTGGCCGACATCCTGTCGGGGGAGCTGGAGAGGCAGTCGACGACCCTGCAGCTGAACGCCGCCGAGAACTTCACCTCACCGGCGGTGCTGGCCGCGCTCGGCTCGGCGCTGGCGAACAAGTACGCCGAGGGCTACCCGGACGCCCGGCACCACGGCGGCTGCGAGATGGCCGACGCCGCCGAGCGGCTGGCCGTCGAGCGGGCCAAGGACCTGTTCGGCGCCGAGCACGCCAATGTCCAGCCCCACTCGGGCTCCTCGGCGGTCCTGGCCGCCTACGCGGCGCTGCTGCGCCCCGGCGACACCGTGCTCGCCCTCGGCCTGCCGTACGGCGGCCACCTCACCCATGGCTCGCCCGCGAACTTCTCCGGCCGCTGGTTCGACTTCGTCGGCTACGGCGTCGACGCCGAGACCGGGCTCATCGACCACCTCCAGGTGCGCGCTCTCGCCCGTGCGCACCGGCCCAAGGCGATCGTGTGCGGGTCGATCGCCTATCCCCGCCACATCGACTACGCCTTCTTCCGCGCGGTGGCCGACGAGGTGGGCGCCTATCTGATCGCCGACGCCGCCCATCCCATGGGCCTGGTGGCCGGGGGAGCGGCGCCCAGCCCCGTGCCGTACGCCGACGTGGTGTGCGCCACCACCCACAAGGTGCTGCGCGGCCCGCGCGGCGGCATGATCCTGTGCGGCGGCGACCTCGCCCGGCGCATCGACCGCGCCGTCTTCCCGTTCACCCAGGGCGGTGCGCAGATGCACACCATCGCCGCGAAGGCCGTCGCGTTCGCCGAGGCCGCGACCCCGGCTTTCGCCGCCTACGCCCACCAGGTGGTCGTCAATGCGCGGGTGCTCGCGGCCCGGCTGGCCGACGAGGGCCTGGACGTCGTCACAGGCGGCACCGACACCCACCTGATCACCGCCGACCCGGCGCCGCTCGGCGTCGAGGGGCGTGCCGCGCGCGGGCGGCTGGCCGCCGCCGGGATCGTCCTGGACTGCTGCGCCCTGCCGCACGCCGGCGCCCGGGGGCTGCGGCTGGGCACCGCCGCGGTGACCACCCAGGGCATGGGCCAGGGCGAGATGGAGCGGATCGCCGTCCTGCTCGGCAAGGTGCTGCGCGGCGAGCTCGACGGGGCGGAGGCGAGGGAGGAGGTGCGGGAACTCACCGGTGGATTTCCGCCGTACCCCCGTGTCCCGGCCGCGCCGGGATAGGTGAGGCGGCCGGACGACCGTACGAGGCCTCGCACGGCCCCGCACGGCCGTGCGTGCAACCATCGACGCTACCCGGAAGTCCCCATGCATACACCCGCGTCGCTAGGGTGTGGGGCTGAGATGGCCAGCGAGACCTGTGGGGAAGCCTGTGCGTGAATACCTGCTGACGCTCTGCATCACGGCCGCGGTGACGTACCTGCTGACAGGGCCGGTGCGCAAGTTCGCGATCGTGGCGGGGGCGATGCCGGAGATCCGGGCGCGTGATGTGCACCGGGAGCCCACTCCCCGGCTCGGCGGGATCGCGATGTTCTTCGGCCTGTGCGCGGGGCTGCTGGTCGCCGGCCATCTCACCAACCTCAGCGAGGTCTTCGACCGGTCGAACGAGCCGCGCGCGCTGCTCTCCGGAGCCGCCCTGATCTGGCTGATCGGTGTCCTCGACGACAAGTTCGAGATCGACGCCCTGATCAAGCTGGGCGGCCAGATGATCGCCGCCGGTGTGATGGTCATGCAGGGTCTGACGATCCTGTGGCTGCCCGTCCCGGGCGTGGGCACGGTCGCGCTGACCCAGTGGCAGGGCACCCTGCTCACCGTGGCACTGGTGGTCATCACGATCAACGCGGTCAACTTCGTCGACGGCCTGGACGGGCTGGCCGCCGGCATGGTGTGCATCGCCGCCGCCGCGTTCTTCATGTACGCGTACCGGATCTGGTACTCGTACGGCATCGAGGCCGCCGCCCCCGCCACGCTCTTCGCCGCCGTCCTGATGGGCATGTGCCTGGGCTTTCTGCCGCACAACATGCATCCCGCGCGGATCTTCATGGGGGACTCGGGGTCCATGCTGATCGGCCTGGTCCTGGCCGCGGGCGCGATCTCGGTGACCGGGCAGGTCGACCCGGACCTGATGAACCTGTTCACCGGCTCCGAGCGCAGCTCCGTCCACCAGATGGTGCCGGTCTACATCCCGCTGCTGATGCCGCTGACCATCATCGCGATCCCGGCCGCCGACCTGATCCTCGCCATCGTGCGGCGCACCTGGCGCGGACAGTCGCCGTTCGCCGCCGACCGCGGCCATTTGCACCACCGTCTGCTGGAGATCGGCCACTCGCACAGCCGGGCGGTGCTGATCATGTACTTCTGGTCGGCGCTGATCGCCTTCGGGACGCTGGCCTACTCGGTCAACTCCGCCTCCATGTGGATCGTGCTCGGCGTCGCCCTGCTCAGTTTCGTCGGGCTGGTGCTGCTCCTGCTGCCGCGCTTCACACCGCGTGCGCCGCGCTGGATGGAGTCCTTCGTCCCGCCGCGCTACCGGCGCAAGCGCCCGGCCTCGGCGCCGCGTGCCTCGGCGCCGCGTGCCTCGGCGCCGCGTGCCTCGGCGCCGGCGGCCCCGACGTCCACGGCCGCCCAGCCGGCGGCCTCGAAGCCCCTTGTCACGGCCGATGCCCGGGGGACCTCGGGCGAACGGGTCGGGGCCGGTGTGACCGGAGCCAACGGAGCGACCGCGCTGAGTGCCCGCTCGCGCCTGCTGGAAGGACACAAAGCGGAAACATCGCGTTGACGGCCAGGGAAGGAAATCCGGTCAGGGCGTTGCCCTCGCAGGGTTGCGGACGTTGATGAAATGTGGACAAAGTGAGACGCACTGATGCGCGTTCTGCACGTGCGCGCAGCACCGGCCTCATGTGTGAGGGTGAGCACATCGAGAGGGTAAAGACCTCATCAAATAGTTTGTGATACCGTTCACGAGAACCCCCGGACAGAGTCGAAGGACCCGAGTGCGACGGTCCTTTGAGACCTGGTGCTGTGAGACCGAGGTCCCTTCTCTCTCGACGCCGGGACTACGCTCGTCCACGACGACACCCTGCCCCTGTGATCTGCGGAGTTGCCGCCATGCCGTCCAGTGACGTCCGGAACCTGGTGCCGATCGCCGCTCCCGCGGCTGCCGTCGGCGCCGTCGCGGTCGCCGTCGGCGGCGTGGTGGCCGGCGGCAAGGGAGCGATCGGTGCGGCTGTCGGCACAGGGCTGACCATCCTTTTCATGGGCCTCGGCGTCTATGTCCTGCAGTGGACGGCGAGGACGCTCCCGCAGATCTTCCAGGCCATGGGCCTCATGCTCTACGCCGCCCAACTCCTCCTGCTCACGATCTTCTTGGCCCTCTTCAGGGGGACCACCCTCTTCGACGCCAAGACGTTCGCGTTCTCGCTCGTCATCACGACGGTCGTATGGGTGGCCGCACAGGCACGAGCGCACATGAGGGCCAAGATCTTCTATATCGATCCGGATTCCGGGAAGAGCGGGAAGCCGGAGAAGACGGGAACTTCGCCGTGAGAGGTAGGCCCGGGATAAAGGCGTGCGAGAACTCCTGCTATCGTCCGGTGCCAACTGCGGCATCGCGGGCGCGGGCATCCGGGCCTGTGCCCGCTGGATCGCGAGGCTCGATACCCCCCAGCCGCCCCCACATCCGTAAAACCAGTCCGGTGCCGACCCGCGGCTGTGTGCCGCGCCGACACAACGAGGTTGCCCTACCCATGCGCCACGCTGAAGGAGCCCGCGGTGAGTGCTGACCCGACGCAGGTGCTCGCCTTCGAGACCGACTGCCACATCTTCGAGGGCTGTGGCTTTCCGGCTCCCGGCCTGCACTCGTTCCTGTTCGAGCCTCTCTGGGGCGACGCGGACAGCAACCTGTACTTCAACAAGACGATGCTGCTGGCCCTGCTCGGCTCGATCATCGTCGTCGGCTTTTTCTGGGCTGCCTTCCGCAAGCCGAAGGTCGTCCCCGGCAAGCTCCAGATGATCGCCGAGGCCGGCTACGACTTCGTGCGCCGCGGGATCGTCTACGAGACCATCGGCAAGCGCGAGGGCGAGAAGTACGTGCCCCTCATGGTCTCGCTGTTCTTCTTCATCTGGATGATGAACCTCTGGTCCATCGTCCCGGTCGCCCAGTTCCCGGTGACCTCGATCATCGCGTACCCGGCCGTGCTCGCGCTGATCGTGTGGCTGACCTGGATCATTCTGACCTTCAAGCGCCACGGGTTCGTCGGCTTCTTCAAGAACGTCACGGGTTACGACCCGTCGATCGGCCCCGTGCTGCCGCTGTCGATGACCATCGAGTTCTTCTCGAACCTCCTGATCCGGCCCTTCACGCACGCGGTACGACTTTTCGCGAACATGTTCGCGGGCCACACCCTGCTGCTGCTCTTCACGATCGCCAGCTGGTACCTGCTGAACGGCATCGGCATCGCCTACGCCAGTGTCTCGTTCCTGATGGTCCTCCTGATGACGCTCTTCGAGCTCTTCATCCAGGCGATCCAGGCGTACGTCTTCGTCCTCCTGGCCTGCAGCTACGTTCAGGGCGCGCTCGCCGAGCACCACTGAGCACCCCCTCGGTCCCCGAAATCGTCCGGTGGCCAACCCCCACCGGTCCACCAAGAAAAGGAAGAACCGGCATGTCCCAGACCCTTGCTGCTGCTGCCACTGTTACCGGCTCGCTCGGCTCCATCGGTTACGGTCTCGCCGCCATCGGCCCCGGTGTGGGCATCGGCATCATCTTCGGCAACGGCACTCAGGCTCTGGCCCGTCAGCCCGAGGCCGCCGGTCTGATCCGCGCCAACCAGATCCTCGGTTTCGCCTTCTGTGAGGCGCTGGCCCTCATCGGCCTGGTCATGCCGTTCGTCTACGGCGTCTGATCGTCTGATCTGCGACCAGCCCATTCGACGAAAGGCACTCTGATATGAGCCCACTGCTCACTATCGCGGCCGAGGAGATGGAGAATCCCCTCATCCCGCCGATTCCCGAGCTCGTCATCGGCCTGCTCGCCTTCGTCATCGTCTTCGGTGTTCTCGCCAAGAAGCTCCTCCCGAACATCAACAAGGTTCTGGAGGAGCGCCGCGAGGCGATCGAGGGCGGGATCGAGAAGGCCGAGGCCGCCCAGAACGAGGCCCAGAGCGTGCTCGAGCAGTACAAGGCTCAGCTCGCTGAGGCCCGGCACGAGGCCGCGCGCCTGCGTCAGGAGGCACAGGAGCAGGGTGCCGCGCTCATCGCCGAGATGCGCGCGGAGGGCCAGCGGCAGCGTGAGGAGATCATCGCCGCCGGTCACGCCCAGATCGAGGCCGACCGCAAGGCCGCCGCGGCGGCGCTGCGCCAGGACATCGGCAGGCTCGCCACCGAACTGGCCAGCAAGCTCGTCGGCGAGTCCCTTGAGGACCACGCCCGGCAGAGCCGTGTGATCGACCGCTTCCTCGACGAACTCGAGGAGAAGGCAGAGGCCGCTCGATGACCATGCACGGAGCGAGCCGCGAGGCTCTGACCGCTGCACGTGAGCGTCTTGACGCGCTGACGGACTCCACAGCCGTGGACGCCGCGGGGCTCGCGGAGGAACTGGCGTCCGTCACCGCGCTGCTCCACCGCGAGGCCGGCCTGCGTCGGGCCCTCACCGACCCGGCGCAGCCCGGCGAGGCCAAGGCCACGCTGGTGCACCGCCTGCTGGGCGGCCAGATCAGCGGCACGACCGAGGATCTGGTCTCCGGCATGGTGCGCTCCCGCTGGTCGCAGCCCCGCGACCTGGTGGACGCGCTGGAGGAGCTGGCGAACGTCGCCGACCTCACCGCGGCGGAGCGGGCCGGTGCGCTCGACAGCGTCGAGGACGAACTGTTCCGCTTCGGACGGATCGTCTCCTCGAGCACCGAGCTGCGTGCGGCCCTGACCGACCGGGCCGCCACCGCGTCGGCCAAGACCGAGTTGCTGAACCGGCTGCTCGGCGGCCGGGCCAATGCGACCACGGTGCGTCTGGTGACGCGCCTTGTGACCGCGCCGCGGGGACGTAGCCTTGAAGCGGGACTCGAGTCCCTCGGCCGGCTCGCCGCCGACCGCCGCAACCGCATGGTCGCCGTCGTCACCTCGGCGGTCCCGCTGAGCGACCGGCAGAAGCAGCGCCTCGGCGCCGCCCTCGCCAAGCTCTACGGCCGCCAGATGCATCTGAACCTCGACGTGGACCCCGAAGTCATCGGAGGGATCCGGGTGCAGGTCGGCGACGAGATCATCAACGGCTCCCTCGCGGACCGGCTCGAAGACGCCGCCCGTCGCCTGGCGAGCTAGCAGCAACTCAACACAAGACGTACACGACGGCCCTGGTTGGGCCGTGCAGAGGATTCACCTCTTATTGGGGGAGTCCCGACGCGTGGAATACCCCCCCAAGTGAAACTTCGGGCCCAACAAGGAGAGCAGGGAACCCAGATGGCGGAGCTCACGATCCGGCCGGAGGAGATCCGGGACGCACTGGAGAACTTCGTCCAGGCGTACAAGCCGGACGCGGCCTCGCGCGAGGAGGTCGGCACGGTCACCCTTGCCGGCGACGGCATCGCGAAGGTCGAGGGGCTGCCCTCGGCCATGGCCAACGAGCTGCTGGAGTTCGAGGACGGCACCCTCGGCCTCGCCCTCAACCTCGAGGAGCGCGAGATCGGTGCCATCGTCCTCGGTGAGTTCAGCGGCATCGAGGAGGGCCAGCCGGTGCGGCGCACCGGTGAGGTCTTGTCCGTCGCCGTGGGTGAGGGCTACCTCGGCCGTGTGGTGGACCCCCTCGGCAACCCGATCGACGGCCTCGGCGAGATCGAGACCGAGGGCCGCCGCGCCCTCGAACTGCAGGCCCCCACGGTCATGCAGCGCAAGTCGGTGCACGAGCCGATGGAGACCGGCTACAAGGCCGTCGACGCCATGACCCCGATCGGCCGCGGTCAGCGTCAGCTGATCATCGGCGACCGTGGTACCGGCAAGACCGCCCTCGCCGTCGACACGATCATCAACCAGCGCGACAACTGGCGTTCCGGCGACCCGAAGAAGCAGGTCCGCTGCATCTACGTCGCCATCGGCCAGAAGGGCTCCACCATCGCGGCGGTCCGCCGCGCGCTGGAGGAGAACGGCGCGCTGGAGTACACGACCATCGTCGCCGCCCCGGCGTCCGACCCGGCCGGCTTCAAGTACCTGGCGCCGTACACCGGCTCCGCCATCGGCCAGCACTGGATGTACCAGGGCAAGCACGTCCTGATCGTCTTCGACGACCTGTCCAAGCAGGCCGACGCCTACCGTGCCGTGTCGCTGCTGCTGCGCCGCCCGCCGGGGCGCGAGGCCTACCCGGGCGACGTCTTCTACCTGCACTCCCGCCTGCTGGAGCGCTGCGCCAAGCTGTCCGACGACATGGGCGCCGGTTCGATGACCGGTCTGCCGATCGTCGAGACCAAGGCCAACGACGTCTCGGCGTTCATCCCGACCAACGTCATCTCCATCACCGACGGCCAGTGCTTCCTGGAGTCGGACCTGTTCAACGCCGGTCAGCGTCCCGCGCTGAACGTCGGTATCTCCGTCTCCCGAGTCGGTGGTGCCGCCCAGCACAAGGCGATGAAGCAGGTCTCCGGCCGCCTTCGTGTGGACCTCGCCCAGTTCCGTGAGCTGGAGGCGTTCGCCGCCTTCGGCTCCGACCTGGACGCGGCCTCCAAGGCCCAGCTGGAGCGTGGTCAGCGCATGGTCGAGCTGCTGAAGCAGAACCAGTACGAGCCGATGGCCACCGAGGACCAGGTCGTCTCCATCTGGGCCGGCACCACCGGCAAGATGGACGACGTGCCGGTCGCCGACATCCGCCGCTTCGAGAAGGAGATGCTGGAGTACCTGCACCGCAAGGAGCAGGGCCTCATGACCTCCATCCGCGAGGGCGGCAAGATGTCCGACGACACGCTGCAGGCCATTGCCGAGGCGATCGCCGAGTTCAAGAAGCAGTTCGAGACGAGCGACGGCAAGCTCCTCGGCGAAGAAGCCTCGGCCGCCGCCAAGTGACGTAAGGAAGGGACCTGACTCATGGGAGCTCAGCTCCGGGTCTACAAGCGTCGCATCCGATCCGTCACCGCGACCAAGAAGATCACCAAGGCGATGGAGATGATCGCCGCCTCGCGTGTCGTCAAGGCGATGCGCAAGGTGTCGGCCTCCACTCCGTACGCCCAGGAACTGACCCGCGCGGTCACGGCGGTCGCCGGCGGGTCGGACGTCAAGCACCCGCTGACCACGGAGGCGGAGAACCCGACCCGTGCCGCGGTCCTGCTCCTCACGAGCGACCGCGGCCTGGCCGGGGCCTTCAACGCCAACGCCATCAAGGCGGCGGAGCAGCTGACCGCACGTCTCGAGAGCGAGGGCAAGCAGGTCGACACCTACATCGTCGGCCGGCGCGGTGTCTCCCACTACACCTTCCGTGAGCGCAAGATCGCGGAGTCGTGGACCGGCTTCACCGACGAGCCCTCGTACGCGGACGCCAAGACGGTGGCGGCCCCTCTGATCGAGGCCATCCAGAAGGACACCGCGGCCGGCGGTGTGGACGAACTCCACATCGTCTACACCGAGTTCGTCTCGATGATGACGCAGACGGCGGTTGACGCCCGGCTGCTGCCCCTGCGCCTGGAAGAGGTCTCGGACCAGACGGCGACCAAGGACCGGATCCTTCCGCTGTACGACTTCGAGCCCTCGGCGGAGGACGTCCTCGACGCGCTGCTGCCGCGCTACGTGGAGAGCCGTATCTACAACGCGCTGCTCCAGTCGGCCGCCTCCAAGCACGCCGCCACACGGCGTGCGATGAAGTCGGCCACCGACAACGCCGGCGAACTCATCGAGACCCTCACCCGGCTTGCCAACCAGGCCCGCCAGGCCGAAATCACCCAGGAAATCAGCGAGATCGTCGGTGGCGCCAGCGCCCTGGCCGACGCGACCGCGGGGAGTGACTGACACATGACCACCACTGTTGAGACGGCCACGGCGACGGGCCGCGTCGCGCGGGTCATCGGCCCGGTCGTCGACGTGGAATTCCCCGTCGACGCGATGCCGGACATCTACAACGCCCTCCACGTCGAGGTCCTGGACCCCGCCAAGAAGGGCGAGAAGAAGACACTGACCCTGGAGGTCGCCCAGCACCTGGGCGACGGCCTGGTCCGCGCGATCTCCATGCAGCCCACCGACGGCCTGGTCCGCCAGTCCCCGGTGACGGACACCGGTGCGCCGATCTCCGTCCCGGTCGGCGACTTCACCAAGGGCAAGGTGTTCAACACCCTCGGTGAGGTGCTGAACACCGACGCCGAGTACGACGGCGAGCGCTGGCCGATCCACCGCAAGGCGCCGAACTTCGACGAGCTCGAGTCGAAGACCGAGATGTTCGAGACCGGCATCAAGGTCATCGACCTGCTGACCCCGTACGTCAAGGGCGGCAAGATCGGTCTGTTCGGCGGCGCCGGCGTCGGCAAGACGGTGCTCATCCAGGAGATGATCTACCGTGTCGCCAACAACCACGACGGTGTGTCGGTGTTCGCCGGTGTCGGTGAGCGCACCCGTGAGGGCAACGACCTCATCCAGGAGATGACCGAGTCGGGCGTCATCGACAAGACCGCCCTGGTCTTCGGTCAGATGGACGAGCCCCCGGGCACCCGTCTGCGCGTCGCGCTGGCCGGCCTGACCATGGCCGAGTACTTCCGCGACGTCCAGAAGCAGGACGTGCTGTTCTTCATCGACAACATCTTCCGCTTCACCCAGGCCGGTTCCGAGGTCTCCACGCTGCTCGGCCGTATGCCCTCCGCGGTGGGCTACCAGCCGAACCTGGCCGACGAGATGGGTCTGCTCCAGGAGCGCATCACCTCGACCCGCGGTCACTCGATCACCTCGATGCAGGCGAT
This sequence comes from Streptomyces thermoalcalitolerans, assembly GCF_039525155.1. Taxonomy (NCBI): domain Bacteria; kingdom Bacillati; phylum Actinomycetota; class Actinomycetes; order Kitasatosporales; family Streptomycetaceae; genus Streptomyces; species Streptomyces thermoalcalitolerans. The sequence goes on from NZ_BAAAHG010000021.1 coordinate 19,652, forward strand.
CTACGTCCCCGCCGACGACCTGACCGACCCGGCCCCGGCCACCACCTTCGCCCACCTCGACGCGACGACGGTTCTGTCCCGTCCGATCTCCGAGAAGGGCATCTACCCGGCCGTGGACCCGCTGGACTCCACGTCCCGGATCCTGGACCCGCGCTACATCTCGCAGGACCACTACGACTGCGCCATGCGCGTCAAGGGGATCCTGCAGAAGTACAAGGACCTCCAGGACATCATCGCGATCCTCGGTATCGACGAGCTCGGCGAGGAGGACAAGCTCGTCGTCCACCGGGCCCGCCGTGTGGAGCGCTTCCTGTCCCAGAACACCCACGTGGCCAAGCAGTTCACCGGTGTGGACGGCTCGGACGTGCCGCTGGACGAGTCGATCGCCGCGTTCAACGCGATCTGCGACGGCGAGTTCGACCACTTCCCCGAGCAGGCGTTCTTCATGTGCGGTGGTCTTGAGGACCTGAAGAAGAACGCGAAGGAGCTGGGCGTCTCCTGAGCCATGTGCTCATCCGAGGGGGCGGGTGCGTCCCGCCCCCTCTCTCACGCCCCTTAGAATTGACCCCAACACCCGGCAGTCCCGCCGGGTGGTGACCCGAGGAGCCACCTTGGCTGCTGAGCTGCACGTCGCGCTGGTCGCGGCCGACCGAGAGGTCTGGTCCGGCGAGGCCACCCTGGTCGTCGCGCGCACCACCTCCGGCGACATCGGCATCATGCCTGGTCACCAGCCGCTGCTCGGTGTGCTGGAGTCGGGCCCGGTGACCATTCGTACCAGCGAGGGCGGGACGGTCGTCGCCGCGGTGCACGGCGGTTTCATCTCGTTCGCGGACAACAAGCTGTCGCTGCTGGCCGAGGTTGCCGAGCTGGCGGACGAGCTCGACGTCAAGCGCATCGAGCGGGAGCTGGAGCGCGCGAAGGCGGAGGGCGACGAAATTGCCGAGCGGCGCGCGGAGGTCCGGCTGCGCGCGGCGAAGGCGAGCTGAAGTCTGCCGGCCCTGTGATGACGTCACTCAGCCGCGGTCGGAACCGGAGCAATCCGGTACCGGCCGCGGCTGAGGTGAATATGGGTGTTCTTTCCGTTCCACTGCCGAGGAGACGAGGAGGTCGGTGCCGATGGTCCTCGCTCTGACTGTGTGCGGACTGGTGGTCCTGCTCGTGGTGGTGGGACTGTTCGTCTTCGGTCTGCGGCGCAGGCTGATCCAGCGCTCCGGCGGCACCTTCGACTGCAGTCTGCGCTGGGACGTACCGGAGAACCCCGACCCCGGCGGCAAGGGCTGGAGCTACGGCGTCGCCCGCTACAACGGTGACCGCGTCGAGTGGTTCCGTGTCTTCTCCTACGCCCCCCGCCCGCGCCGCACCCTGGAGCGTGCGTCCATCGAGGTGGCCGGCCGCCGTCTTCCCGAGGGCGAGGAGGAGCTCGCACTGCTCTCCGACGCGGTCGTCCTCACCTGTCTGCACCGCGGTGTCCGCCTGGAGCTCGCCATGAGCGAGGACGCCCTGACCGGCTTTCTGGCCTGGCTGGAGGCCGCACCGCCCGGCCAGCGGGTGAACGTCGCGTAGCGGCGTTCAGGGGCCCGCTGGGTGGGGGTCCCCCCGGCAGCGGAGCTGTTGGGGGAGGGTGAACGTCGCGTAGCGGCGTTCAGGGGCCCGCTGGGTGGGGGTCCCCCCGGCAGCGGAGCTGTTGGGGGAGGGTGAACGTCGCGTAGCGGCGTTCAGGGGCCCGCTGGGTGGGGGTCCCCCCGGCAGCGAAGCTGTTGGGGGAGGGTGAATGCGGCGTGGACGTGACATGGGCGTGAGATGGTGAACACTGCGGAAGGCTCCCCCGGACGGGGTCCGGGGGAGCCTTCCGCGGTTTCTCTGTGTTTTCCGCGCGTCCTTTCGTGCTTTCGTGCTCTTCGGACGCGGGCCGCTGTTACGACAGGCCGCTGTGGATGGCGCTGACCAGCTCACCGTTGCTGGTGTCGCCGCTGAACTCCCAGAAGAAGGCACCGCCCAGGCCCTGGGACTTGACCCAGTTCATCTTGGTGCCGATGGTGGCCGGGGTGTCGTAGGACCACCAGTTGGTGCCGCAGTGGGCGTAGGCCGTGCCGGCGATGGTGCCGGTGGCCGGGCAGGAGTTCTTCAGGACCTTGTAGTCCTCGACGCCCGCCTCATAGGTGCCGTTCGCCGGACCGGTGGCGGTGCCGCCCGGGGCGGCCTGGGTCACGCCGGTCCAGCCGCGGCCGTAGAAGCCGATGCCGAGCAGCAGCTTGTGCGCCGGAACGCCCTTGGCCTTGAGCTTGGCGATGGCGGAGGCCGAGTCGAAGCCCTGCTTCGGGATGCCGTTGTAGGAGGTCAGCGGCGAGTGGGGGGCGGTGGGGCCGGTCCTGTCCCAGGCGCCGAAGTAGTCGTACGTCATCACGTTGTACCAGTCGAGGTACTGGGCGGCGCCGCCGTAGTCGGCCGCGTCGATCTTGCCTCCGGCCGAGGCGTCCGCGGTGATCGCGGCGGTGACCAGGTAGTCCTCGCCGAACTCGGCGCGCAGGGCCTGCATGAGGTTCCTGAAGGCCGCCGGGCCGCTGGAGTCGCAGGTCAGACCGCAGGCGTTCGGGTACTCCCAGTCGATGTCGATGCCGTCGAAGACATCCGCCCAGCGCGGGTCCTCCACGACCTGCTTGCAGGACTTGGCGAACGCGGCCGGGTTCTGTGCGGCCTGGGCGAAGCCGCCGGAGTAGGTCCAGCCGCCGAAGGAGTACAGCACCTTGATGTGCGGGTACTTCGCCTTCAGCTGGCGCAGCTGGTTGAAGTTGCCGCGCAGCGGCTGGTCCCAGGTGTCGGCGGTGCCGCTGACGGACTGGTCGGCGGTGTAGGCCTTCTCGTAGGCGGCGAAGGTGTCGTCGACGGCGCACTGACCGTTCCTGACGTTGCCGAACCCGTAGTTGATGTGGGTGATCTTGGCCGCCGAGCCGGAGGTCACCAGGTTCTTGACGTGGTAGTTGCGGCCGTAGACGCCCCACTCGGTGAAGTAACCGAGCTTGATTTTGTCGCCGGGGAGCGGCGGTTCCTCGGAGCCGCCGGTGGTGCGGACCCGGACCGAGCCGCTGACCGGTCCGGTCTGGTCGGCGGTGTCACGGGCCTGGACGGCGTAGGAGTACTCGGTGCCCTTGGCGAGGCCGGTGTCCGTGTACGACGTGCCGGTCACGGTGGCGACCCGGACGCCGTCGCGCAGCACGTCGTAGTTCTTGATGCCCTTGTCGTCGGTCGCCGCGCTCCAGGACAGCCGCACCGAGGTGTCGGTGATGTCCGAGGCGGTCGGGGTGCCGGGCGCGGAGGGGGGCGCGTCGCCGGGGACGGAGGTGCCGTCGCAGCTGCCGCCGTTGATCTTGCAGCCGGAGGGGGAGCCGGAGCCGGTGCCGTTGAAGCCGAAGGAGACCGATGCCCCGGGGGCGAGGGTGCCGTTCCAGGCGGCGTTCCTGGCGATCCAGTGGTCGCCGGAGTTGGTGACCGTGGCGTCCCAGGCGGAGGTGACCTTGGTGCCGGAGGGGAAGTCCCACTCGAGGGTCCAGGAGTCGATGGTCGTGGTGCCGGTGTTCTTCACCGTCCACTTGCCCTCGAAACCGGATCCCCAGTCCTGGGTCTTGACATAGGTGGCGGTCACGGAGGTGGCGGCCTGGGCGGGGGTCGCGAGAGCGACGAGACCGGCCAGGGGGAGGGTCAGGGCCGCGAGCCCGGCCGCGACTCTATGGGTGAAGCGCATGCAGCGCCTCCTTATGTGGGGGTATGGGGTTGTGGGGATGGAGAGATGTGAAATGCCGGATTGCCGGAATCCCGGAATGCCGGGAAGGGGAGAGTTTGCTGTGGGCATGACCAGTCGGCATGCTCGCAGTGCCGCGAGAATAGAAAGGTCTGGACCATAGGTCAATAGGTCTGGACCACTATCCTTCGAGCTTCTCGATCCCCAACTCCCGCGCCAGCACTGCCGCTTGCACCCGGCTGCGCAGCCCCAGCTTCCCCAGCAGACGGCTGACGTGCGTCTTCACCGTGCCCTCCGCCATGTCGAGACGGTCCGCGATGCCGGCGTTGGACAGGCCCTCGCCGAGGCAGGACAGCACCTCGCGCTCGCGCCGGGTGAGGGAGTCCAGCACCGCCGGATCGGCCGTCGTCCGCCGGGCCGGCTGCGCGGCGAACTCGGCGATCAGCCGCCGGGTGACGGCCGGGGCGACGATCCCCTCCCCGCGGGCCACCGTGCGCACGGCCTCGACGAGGTCCTTCGCCTCCGTGTTCTTCAGCAGGAACCCCGCGGCCCCTGCCCTGAGCGCCCCGAAGACGTACTCGTCCAGGTCGAAGGTGGTCAGCACCAGCACATCGGCGAGCTGCTCCTCGACCACCTGCCGGGTCGCCGACACCCCGTCCAGACGGGGCATCTGCACATCCATCAGCACCAGGTCGGGGCGCAGTTCGCGGGCGAGCGCCACCGCCTGCTCGCCGTCCGCCGCCTCGCCGACCACCTCGATGCCGGGCGCGCTGCGCAGAATGAGGACCAGCCCGGCGCGGACGGCGGACTGGTCCTCGGCCACCAGGACGCGGATCATCGGGTCTCTCCTTGTGCGACATCGGTGAGGGGGAGGCGGGCGCGGACGACCCAGAGCGTGCCGTCCGCGGGGTCCGGGGCGTCCTCGGGGCCCGCGCCGAAGGTGCCGTGCAGCAGGGCGACCCGCTCCCGCATCCCGACCAGACCGGCCCCGGAACCCGGGACGCGAGGGGCGTCCCGGCCGCCGCAGGGGCTGCTCACCCGGAGTTCGAGGCTGTCGTCCCGCTCGCGCAGCCACACCGTGACCCTTCCCGGTGCGGCATGCTTCAGCGCGTTCGTCAGCGACTCCTGCACGATCCGGTAGGCGGCGAGCTCGACCGGTGCGGGCACGGAGTCGTACACGGCGTCGAGGGTGACGTCCAGGCCGTTGGCGCGGGCGTTCCGCACCAGGGTGCCGAGGCCGTCGAGGGTCGGGGTGGCCGCCGGTTCCCGGTCGCCGGACCCCTCCCGCAGAATGCCGATCAGACGGCGCATCTCGGACAGTCCCTGGACGCTGTTCTCCCGGATCACGGTGAGCGCCTCCTTGGAGGTCCCGGGGTCGTCCAGGGAGAGCGCGGCCGTGGAGTGGATGGCGATGGCGGAGAGGTGATTGGCCACCAGGTCGTGCAACTCCCGTGCCATCCGGGCCCGTTCCGCGGTCACCGCCTGGGTGCGGTCCATCTCCGCGAGCAGCGCGGTCTGCTCGGCCCGCAGACGGGCGGCCTCGGCGGCGTCGCGGTGGTTGCGCACGATCAGACCGGTCGACGCGGGCGTGAACGCGAGGGCGCCGACGGCCACCCCGATCAGCAGCGCCTCGGGCATCCGCCACACGGCGTACGGCACCAGCGCGCCGGCGATGCTGAGCAGCCCGGTGAACCGCGGGAGGAAACGGGCGGTGCCGGGCGGGCCGTACAGAACGGCGGCGTACATCAGGTCGGTGTACATCGCGATCACGGCGATGCTGCCCTGGGTCAGGGTGTCCGCCGCCAGCGCCAGGGTGCCGACGAGCAGCGCGGTGCGCGGGGCGGAGCGGCGCAGCAGCTCGCAGCCGGCCGTCACGAGGAGCGGCAGCAGGGGGAACCAGCGGTTTTCGAGGAGCACGGTCGGCTCGTCGGCCGGCCGGACACCGAGACCGAGGCCCCACAGCAGCAGTCCGCCGAGGAGCCCGGCGAGCGCGGCCCATGCGTCGACATGGTGCGGTCGGGGCAGTCGTAGCACCATGACACCATCCAACACGGCGCGCGCACCCGGTGCCTGACCCCTGGGAAGGGTCCCGGACTGCAACTTTCGATTACCACGAGTTCGTCGGCGGCGACGACGCGACGGGCCGGTCCGCACGGGAGCCTGGAAGGGTGACCGAGAGGAGCGAACCGTGATCGTCGCCCTGATCGCCGCCTGCGAGATCGGCTTCTGGGTGCTGCTGGCACTGGGCCTGACCGCCCGCTATCTCCTGAAGTGGCGCCGCACCGGCCTGGCCCTGCTGCTGTGCGAGCCGCTGCTGGAGGTCGTCCTGCTGGTCGTCACCGCGATCGATCTGAGGAACGGCGCCCAGCCGGACTGGACGCACGGTCTGGCCGCGCTCTACATCGGCTGCACCGTCGGCCACGGCCACCGCACGGTGAAGTGGCTCGACGGCCACGCCGCCCATCGGCTGGGCGGTGCTCCGAAGCCCCCGGGGCCGCCGCGCCACGGCCTGGCCCGCGCCCGGCACGAGACCAGGGTGTGGCTGGGGACGCTGCTGGGCGCCGTCGTGGCGACCGTGCTGCTCCAGCTCGCCATCCGGTACGTCGGCGACGCGAGCCGCACCACCTCCCTGGAGGCCTGGCGCCACATCGCCTGGCGCGCCGCGGTGATCCACGGGCTGGTGACCCTGGCCTACTGGATCTGGCCGAAGAAGGCCCCGGCGGGGGAGCCGGAGGCCGGGCGCGCGGCCCGCGCGGAGGGCATCACGCGCGGGGAGCACGTGATGCGCACGGAGCGTGCGACCCGATGACCGAGGCGCACAGGAATCTTCTCGCGGGGGCCGTCACGCTGATGGTGGGCCTGGGACTGTGGCGGTTCGCCGGGGGAGTGGAGCTGCCGGTGGTCGATCTTTCCAAGGTGGGGGTGGTGCTGATGTACGTCGGCGGCGCCGAGGTCCTGCTGGGCCTGTACCGGACGGTGCGGAGGTAGGACTCAGCGCTCCCCGCCCGGCACCCACAGCACGTCGCCGTTCTCCTTGTTCGCGGTGCGGGCCAGGATGAACAGCAGGTCGGACAGGCGGTTGAGGTAGGTGGCCGTCAGCGGGTTCATCGTCTCGCCGTGCACCTCCAGGGCGGCCCACGTCGACCGCTCGGCGCGGCGGACCACCGTGCAGGCCTGGTGGAGCAGGGCCGCGCCCGGAGTGCCGCCGGGAAGGATGAAGGAGCGGAGCTTGTCCAGCCCGGCGTTGAAGCGGTCGCAGTCCGCCTCCAGGCGGTCGATGTAGAACTGCTCGACCCGCAGCGGCGGGACCTCAGGGTTCTCCACCACCGGCGTGGACAGGTCCGCGCCCACGTCGAACAGGTCGTTCTGCACGCGGGTGAGGACCTTGACGATCTCCTCGTCGAGACCACCCAGGGCGATCGCCGTGCCGATCACCGCGTTCGCCTCGTTGGCATCCGCGTACGCGGCGATCCGCAGATCCGTCTTGGCGACCCGGCTCATGTCCCCGAGGGCGGTGGTCCCCTTGTCCCCGGTCCTGGTGTAGATGCGCGTCAGATTGACCATGCGGCCAATCTAGATGCTTCCCCGGCGAATGCCGCCATCGTCTCCGTGTTCTTTCTTCGTACGCGCGTCCTGGTGCGGGAGACCCCCTCGGGGAGGAGACGGCCGGGAAGGAGGGGACGGAGGAGGCGGCGGGGAGGGGAGGCCGCCGGCCCGTGCGGCGCTGACCGGGGCGGATCCGCGAGGAAACCGGAAGAAGCCCGCGAGAAGCCCGGGAGAGGTCCAGGAGAAGCCGAGAGGAATCCGGGGGGAAACCCGGGAGAAATCCGGGAGAAAACAGAGAAATCGGTGCCCGGTCACCACGGCCGGACTCCCCTCCGGCCCGGCCGCCGGGAAGATCATCAAGTCCGTCATGGGGGACGTGACGGGTGTCTCACCTCCTGAGACAGTGACACGCATTACTTACGGTCCTCAAGGAGGCGTGCGAGCGCTAGTGTCCGCCCTGGAGTCATTCATGAGCCGCGAGTAAGCGCTCGCGCCGTCGTCATCCCAGGGGAGTCGTCAGTGGCACGGAAGCTTGCCGTCATCGGGGCCGGTCTCATGGGGTCGGGGATTGCCCAGGTCTCCGCGCAGGCGGGCTGGGACGTCGTTCTGCAGGACGTCACCGACGAGGCACTGAAGCGTGGCACCGACGGCATCAGGGCCTCGTACGACAAGTTCGTCGCCAAGGGCAAGATGGAGGCGCAGGAGGCCGACGCCGCCCTCGCCCGGATCACGACCACCACCGACCTGGACGCCGCCGCCGACGCGGACGTCGTGGTCGAGGCCGTCTTCGAGAAGCTCGAGATCAAGCACGAGGTCTTCCGCACGCTCGACAAGCTCGTGCGCGAGGACACCGTGCTCGCCTCCAACACCTCCGCCATCCCGATCACCAAGATCGCGGCCGTGACGGAGCGTCCGGAGCGGGTCGTCGGTGTGCACTTCTTCTCGCCGGTGCCGATGATGCAGCTCGTCGAACTCGTCCGCGGCTACAAGACGAGCGATCACACGCTCGCCGCCGCACGGGAGTTCGCCGAGTCGGTCGGCAAGACCTGCATCGTCGTCAACCGGGACGTGGCCGGTTTTGTGACCACCCGTCTGATCTCCGCCCTGGTCGTGGAGGCGACCAAGCTGTACGAGTCGGGCGTCGCCAGCGCCGAGGACATCGACCTCGCCTGCAAGCTGGGCTTCGGTCACGCCATGGGTCCGCTGGCCACCGCCGACCTGACCGGTGTCGACATCCTGCTGCACGCCACCAGCAACATCTACACCGAGACCCAGGACGAGAAGTTCGCTCCGCCGGAGCTGATGCGCCGGATGGTTGATGCCGGTGACATCGGGCGCAAGAGCGGGCAGGGCTTTTACACGTACTGACACCGCACCAGGGCCCCCGAGGCTCTGGGTTCACCCGGCAGGGTGAATTCGGTATCGGTTTGCTTACAGCTGGCAACCAGACTGTCGCAGAAACAGTCAGAGGGTGCACAGCCACTGTCAACGGAGTACGCCGCCGCATTCTCGGGAGTGCATATGTTCATCAGGGGCGACCACGCCGAGCTGGTCGTCGGGGGCCGCCTCGATGTCCGCAGCGCGGCGGACGCCCGTACGGTCCTGCACGCGGCCGTCGACAACGGCGTCGGTGACCTGGTGCTCGACCTGTCCGAGCTCGACTCCTGGGATGCCACCGGACTCGGTGTGATCATGGGTGCCCACCGGCGGGCCGGCCGCTGCGGGCGGCGGCTGGTGCTGCGCGGCGTACCGCCGCAGATGCAGCGCCTGCTGGTGGCCACCCGGCTGCACCGCATCCTCGCCATCGAGGGCGGCATCGGACTCGAGTCCCTCCGCGTCTGAAGGAGTGTCATCCAGGCCGGGCTCGTCGGACGAGAGCCCTGCCGCCCTCCTGAGCCGAGCGCTTCCTCCCCCTGCCCGAAGGACGTGCGGGACGTCCCGCGCCGGGCCCCGCCCCCGGGTCCGGCCGGGACCGTACGAAAGGCTCCGGCCGGGCCATGGGCGTGCGCGGGGAAGCCGGCCCCTCGGGAAGCCGGACGCACACCGTCGAACCGTACGTCAGGCGTAATTCTCGCGAGACCTGACGTCTCGGACGGCTCGGTACCCTGGGCTGTCGGAGATACTGTGCGAAGGTTTAGGGTGCGGTCGCCCGCTGCCCAGAAACCCTCGAGCGGGCCCGGACCGGAGGCGACAGCGCGGTAGCGGCAAGGCCGGGAGGGGCCGGCCACGGTCGGCACACGACGCTTTTGGGGGCTTGGAACCTATGGACCCGACCATCCGGGAACCCGAGGACATGGGCCACGACAGCGACGGCCAGACGCCGCGTCAGCGCCCGTCCAGGGAACCCCTCGCATCCGACTTCACGTCGCAGACGCCCGCACCGGCCCGCACGGCACGGATCGTCACGGGCGAGTTCCTGCTGACCGTCAACCCCGTCGACGGCAGCGAGATCGAAGCCCTCCCGCCCGGGGACGTCCGCCCGCTCGAAGGCCCCGGAGGAAAACCCCTCGCGCGGCCGCGGAAGCACACCGAGGAAGAGCGTGCCGAGAGGGAAGCCGCGGCCGAGCCGCCCCACCCGCCGGGCCTGGCCCCGTCCGCACAGCCGCTGCTGGAGCGCCAGGACGAGCGCGAGCAGCTGGTACGGCTGCTCGCCCGCGGCTGCTCCGTACGCCTGACCGGGCCGCGCGGCTCCGGCCGCACCAGCCTGCTGGACCTCGTCGCCGACGACTGCACGGACCTCGCCCCCGACGGCGTCGTCCGCCTCTCCGGCTTCCGCCGCAGCGCGAGCGACCTGCTGTACGACCTCTTCCACGCCGTCTACCACGCGCCCGGGTACCGGCCCGACGAGGACGAACTGCGCGCCTACGTCCGCGAGATCGGCGCGATCGTCGTCGTGGACGACATCGAGTTCGGCGGCAGCGCGCTGGACGAACTGCTGGAGGCCACCCCCGAGTGCGCCTTCCTGATCAGCGCCACACCGGACGTGCCCGCGCCGTCCGCCGAGGCCGACTTCCAGGAGGTCCTCCTCAGCGGCCTGGACCGGGCCGGCGGAGTGGAGCTCATCGAGCGGGGCGTGGGCCGGGCACTCACCGAGGCGGAGACCACCTGGGCCGGCGACCTCTGGTTCGAGTCCGAGGGCCTGCCGCTGCGCTTCGTCCAGGCCGGTGCCCTGCTCAGCCAGCACGACCGGCTGCGGGCCAGCACCAGCGCGGTCGACGAGTTCGGTGTCTTCGAGGACGCGCCCCCCTCGGACGTCCCCCTCGACGGGGGCGCCGGTGACGACGTACCCCTGCCGTCGCTCGGCGAGGCCGCCGCGCCCGCGCCGCTGCTCGCCTCCCGGCTGAGCGCGTCCGCGCGGGACACCCTGCGGTTCGCCGTCGCGCTCGGCGGCGAGGTGCCCCACCAGGCGCATCTGCCCGCGCTGGTCGGCGACACCCACGCCGACGCCGCGCTGGGCGAACTGCTGAGCTGCGGACTGGTCTCCCCGGTCGGCTCCCGCTACCGGCTCGCCGCCGGGGTGCTGACCCAGCTGGAGGCCGCCGGCTACGGCGAGGGCGCCGCGGACCGGGTCCTCACCGCCGCCCGGCACTACACCTGGTGGGCCGGACATCCCTCGGTCAGCTCCGAGCGGGTGTGCGCCGAGGCGGACGCCGTGCTCGCCGTGCTGGCGATGCTGGTGCCGGAGACCAGGCCGGCGGACGCGGAGGAGGCGAGCCCTGCCGTCCGGCTCGCCCGCACGGCCGCGCCCGCGTTCGCCGCGGGGCTCGCCTGGAGCGCCTGGGAGCGGACGCTGCGATTCGGCGCCGAGGCCTCCCGGCTCGCCGGAAACGTCGCCGAACAGGCCTACTTCCACCACGAGTTGGGCATCCTCGCGCTCTGCGGCGGCCGGCTGGACCGGGCCCGCGCCGAGCTGGAGGCCTCCATCGGGCTGCGCGGTGCGCTCGCCGACAAGCGCGGCACCGTCGCCGGGCGCCGTGCCCTCGCCCTGGTCGCCGACCGCTCCGGTACGGCACCGGTCGACATGGGCCTGGCGGCCCTCGGGGCGACCGTGGGGGAGGAGGTGCCGGACGCCCGCACCGAGGAGTCGGCGTCCCCGCCGGGCGAGATCACCGTGCCCCTCCCGGCGCTCCAGCCGCCCGGTGCCGCCCCCGCCACGCCCCCGGGCCCGGCGGGCGGCCCGGCCAGGCACCGTGTCGGTTTCAAGGGCCTGGCCCGGCGCAACCTCGTGGCGGCCGGCGCCGGCACCCTCCTCGCCGCCGGCCTCGGCACGGTGGTGACCCTCGGCGCCACCTCCCACAACGACGCCAACACCCCCGCCGACAAGGTCAAGGTCAACCCGTCCGCCGGCCAGGACACGGACGACGGCACCCTGGACGCCGACGCCCCGGCCCGGGGCGACACCGGAACGGCGACCAGCCGCCCGGCCGGCTCGGGTCCGGGCGGCACCCGCGAGGCGTCCGGCGATCCGACGGCACCGGGGGACGCCGAGCCGTCGGAGAGCGCCAGGCCGTCCGGCACGGGCGAGTCCCCGGGATCCCCGTCCACGTCGCCCGGGACGCCGGGGGAGTCCGGTTCGTCGACCGGCGGCACGAGCGGCGGGAGCAGCGGTGGCTCCACGGGCGGTTCTCCCGGGGGGAGCACCGGAGGCTCTTCCGGCGGTTCCCCCAGCGGGGGCACCGGGGCCCCCACGGGCGGTGCCAGTGGAGAGCCCTCGGGCGGTACCAGCGGGGAGCCCTCGGGTGGCGCCAGTGGAGAGCCCTCGGGCGGTACCAGCGGGGAGCCCACGGGCGGGACGACCGGCGAGACGACGGGAGGCTCCTCGCCGTCGTCCAGCGCCTCGGCGAGCGCCCCGGTCGAGTCCAGCAGTCCGGCGAGCGCCCCGGCGGACGGCGGCACGAGCGCACCGGGCGGCACCGGCAGCCCCGACATGGTGATCTGAGATCCGACAAGTTCTTGCCGCAGCGGCGTCCGGCCGCTGCGGCAAGAACCGTCAAGTGCCTCAGAACAGGCGCAGCTTGTCGTCCTCGATGCCCCGCAGCGCGTCGTAGTCCAGGATGTGACAGCTGATGCCGCGGTCGGTGGCGAGGACGCGGGCCTGGGGCTTGATCTCCTGAGCGGCGAAGATGCCCCTCACCGGGGCGAGATGGGGATCGCGGTTCAGCAGTTCCAGGTAGCGGGTGAGCTGCTCCACGCCGTCGATCTCACCGCGCCGCTTGATCTCGACCGCGACCGTCTGCCCGTTGCCGTCCCGGCACAGGATGTCCACCGGGCCGATGGCCGTCATGTACTCGCGGCGGATCAGCGTGAAGCCCTCGCCGAGGGTCTCGATCCGGTCGGCGAGCAGTTCCTGGAGGTGTGCTTCCACGCCGTCCTTGATCAGCCCCGGATCCACGCCGAGTTCGTGCGTGGAGTCGTGGAGGATCTCCTCCATGGTGATGATCAGTTTCTCGCCTGCTTTGTTGACGACCGTCCAGACGCCCGCCTGATCGCCTGTGCCCTCCTTCAGCGTGCACGGCGGTGACATCCAGTTCAGCGGCTTGTAGGCGCGGTCGTCGGCGTGGATCGAGACGCTGCCGTCCGCCTTGATCAGGATCAGACGGGGGGCTGGCGGCAGATGGGCGGTGAGCCGGCCCACGTAGTCGACGGAGCATCGGGCAATGACGAGACGCATGGTCGGCAACGCTACTCGACGCACGGCGGTGCGCGCGATTCGGTGAGGGACCCGCTGCCGGCGGCCGGCCGCGCCCCTGCGGACCGTCCCGTTTTTCCCTTGATAACCCGTGTTCACTCGTGGCCGATTGTGTGCCCAACTCGACCGGCGTGTATGCGCATTCTCCTAGTGAGCCCTCGTTCTTGTGCCTACCGTAGTGAACGGGAGGTCGTGATCTGTGTACTTACCGTGTTCGGTATCGCGAGCCCCCATACCTGTCAGGCAACCCCTGCTGTTTGGGGTGCGAGAGGAGAACTCATGTCGCTCGACGTCTCACCGGCCCTCCTCGAACAGGCCGAGCGAGGCGAGGTCGATGAAGCCGCTTTCGTCGACTGCGTCCGGACCTCCCTGCCCTACGCATGGGAGATGATCAGTTCTCTGGTGGAGCGGCTGAAGGAGGAAGGCGGCCCGTTCGCCGACAACCAGACGCCCCCGCCGGACGAGCGGGCCCGCGGACAGCTGCTGCGCGTGCTGGCGAGTGACGCCATACGCGGTGCACTGCAGCGGCACTTCGGTGTGCGGCTGGCCTTCCAGAACTGCCACCGGGTGGCGGTGTTCCCGCAGGACCCCTCGGTCGACGAGACGCTCGCCCAGTTCACCTCGGTGCGCAGCCAGGTGCTCAACCAGTCCCCGGAGCTGCGGGACTGCTGACGCCGTGAGCCATGTGCTTGCCGCTCCGTCCGCGGGACGTGCACGGCGCGCAGGGGCGGCAAGCCGTTCGTGGGGTGGGGCTGCTCCCAGGTGCCCGCTCAGCGGAGGCGGGGCAGTACCTCGGCGCCCAGCCGTCGTACGTTCTCCCCCGTCGCCACCAGGTCGCCCGAGCCCTCCACGAGCAGGGCGAAGCGGGAGATGCCGGTCCGCTCGAAGGTTGCCGCGAGCCGGTCGGCGCACAGCTGCGGGGGACCCACCGGGTGCAGACCGCAGAGCAGTTCGGTGTACTCCAGGGGATCGCGCATCCGGCGGGGCCGGCCGTCCACGGTGACATGGGCGTCCAAGCCCCGTTTCAGCCATCCTGGCATCGCCTTCAGCAGCGTCTCCACCGCTTCCGAGCGCCGGTCCGCGATCTGACAGACCCCCGCGGAGACATGGGCGGCGTTCCGGATCTCCTCGTCCGTCCGGCCCGCCGCCCGCGCACACCGCCGCCACAGGGCGACCATCTCGGCCTTCTCCTCGTCCCCGACGTGCATGCCCAGCAGCATCGGCAGTGCGCGCTCCCCGGCCAGCCGGACGCTCGCCGGAGAGGTGCAGGCGACGAGGACCTCGGGGCCCTCCGCCTTCGCCGAGCCCTCCGGAAGCGCTTCCGACGGGCGCGGTACGACGGGCACCTCACGGAAGGTGAATCGTTCCCCCGAGGCCGACACCGAGGGTTCGCGCAGCCAGCGCAGCAGCAGGTCCAGCGACTCCGGGAAGTCCTTCTCGTACGCCTCCAGCCCCGTGCCGAACACCTCCAGGTCCACCCAGGGGCCGCCGCGCCCCACCCCCAGCGAGAACCGTCCGCCGCTCGTCACGTGCAGCAGCGCCGCCTGCTCGCCGAGCGCGACCGGGTGGGTGGTGGGCAGCACACTGACCGCCGTCCCCACTCTCAGACGGCGGGTGCGGCCGAGCAGCAGCGCGGCCAGGGTGATCGCCGACGGACATGTCCCGTACGGAACGAAGTGGTGCTCGGCCAGCCAGACCGTGTCCAGCCCGGCCTCCTCGGCGATCTCGGCGGAGCGGACCGCCCGGTGCAGCGCCTCCCCCTGGCCCTGCCCCGGGAACTGGGCCGCCAGCACGAAACTTCCTACGCGCATTGCTCTTCCTGCTTCCTCGGCTCCGACACGGAGCTCCCCGTCGGGCATAACCGCCCGACACGTGCCGAAGTCACGGCCTGGCGAAGAGATTTACGGATTGTCTGCGGAATGGGAGGCGAGACGGCCGCAACGGACGGCGTCAACGAGGGACTTGGAGAGATCGGTTTCGTACATCCGCCCCTCACGGCGGCGCGTAGGCTGGAGAAGGTCCGTGTTCTCCGTACATGTCCGTGAGGTGTTCCGTGTCCCCGCGTCGCAACCGACCCAAGGGTGGAAGAGGTGCTGCCCGGCCCGGACGGAGCGCCGCGGACGACTCCGCGGACCGCTACGGAGGCTGGCAGTTCACCGAGACCTGGCAGGGCGAGGACTGGAGTGTGCGCCATGTCGCGGGCGCGAGCGCCCAGGGCAAGACCTACCGCTGCCCGGGCTGCGACCAGGTGATCCCCTCCGGCGTCCCGCATGTGGTGGCCTGGCCGCAGTACGCGGGCGTGGACGACCGCCGGCACTGGCACAAGGCGTGCTGGAACGCGAGGGACCGCCGCACCGCACGGGTGCAGCGCTCCCGCAACGCGCCGCGGTTCTAGAAGGGGTTCCGGAAGGGGCCGGAAGGAATCCGGGCAGGAGCCCGGAAAGCGTCCGGAAAGGGGCCGGAAAGCGTCCGGACGGGGTGCCGTTCGGACCCCGCCGCAGGGCGCGGGCTCCGGCTGCACGGCACCGCTCGCCGGGGCCGGCCCGGTCCGATCCGGAGGACGTTCCGATCCGGAGGACGTCCCCGGCCGCCGTCGCTTTTCCGTCGTCCGCCCGCGGAAGGAGCCGGAGGGCGACGGCAGGACCCCGGGTCCGTCGAAGTCAGACGTCCCGCTTCTGCAGCAGCACGCAGGCGGCGGCGAATGCGACGGCCGTCATGCCCAGGATGATCCACAACGAGTCCCAGCCGGACGGGCCGGAGTCCCTGAGCGTGGTGCCGGAGTTGGCGTAGAAGATGGCCATCTGGCTGGGGATCGAGTAGTTGAACAGGGCGTCCCGCACCTTCTCCAGCGATTCCACCTGCATGAACGCCGCGATGACCAGCGGGGCGAGCACCACACCGATCATGAGGGTGATGGCTCCCGCCGAGTGCCGCAGGATCGCGCCCACCGCCAGCGAGAGCAGGCCGAGCAGGGCCAGGTAGAGGCTGATGCCGAGCGTGCCCCTGAGCCACTCCTCGCCGGTCGGCTGCCGGGCGTCGGTGCCGTCGAGCAGGGCCGTGTGCACCAGGGCGACGAGCCCGGCGGAGAACAGGGTGGCGGTGAAGGCGACGAGGAAGAACACCACGGCCTTCGCCGTGAGCACCCGGACACGGCTCGGGCAGGCCGTCATCGTGGTGCGGATCATGCCGGTGCCGTACTCCGAGGCCGTGGTCAGCACCCCGAGCGTGATGATGCAGACGCTGCCGACCAGCAGCCCGAAGAAGCCGAGCGCCAGCGGGTTCTCGCCGCCGTGGAACTCCGAGGGCGACCTCACGATGACCCAGGCGATCAGCGCTCCGATGCCGAGCACGATCAGCATGTAGATGCCGAGGGTCCACACCGTGGACCGCACCGACCTGATCTTCGTCCACTCCGAGGCGATGGCGTGCCCCAGATGGGCGCGCACCATGGGGATCGGCGAGGTGTAGCCGTTCTCCCAGGAGGGCGGCGCGGCCTGCGGCAGCGGAGTCTGCGGTGTGCTCATCGGGCGTCCTCGGACGGGGCGGAGTCGGCGGAAGCGGCGACCGGCGCGGACGGCTGCTCGGACGCGGCGGAGGCCGTCCGCGGCGCGGGAGCCGCCGAGTCCGGCTGCCGGGCCGGGGCGGACGCCCCGGGGGTTCGGGGCGTGTCCTGGGCGTGCGCGTCCGTGTCCGAGGCGGACGGACGGTCCCGCTGGGGCGGCGGTGGGACGTACCAGCCGGGCTGGCCCTGGCCGGGGACCGGCAGGGGCGGCTCGGCGCCGGGCGGTAGGGGCTGCATCAGACCGGCCTTCTGGTCGGTGGTCGAACGGTAGTCGACGGCCTCCTGGGTCATCCGCATGTACGCCTCCTCCAGCGAGGCCTGGTGCGGTGACAGCTCCCACAGGCGTACGCCCGCCTCGTGCGCGAGGTCGCTGATACGGGGCAGCGGCAGCCCCGTCACCCGCAGCGCGCCGTCCTGCTCGGGCAGCACATGCGCGCCCGCCTCCGTCAGCACGGACGTCAGCTTCTCCCGCTGCCGCGGCTCGGTGTCGGGCGTACGGACCCGGGCGAAGCCCGCGGAGTTCGCGGCGATGAAGTCCTTCACGCTCATGTCGGCGAGCAGCCGTCCCCGCCCGATGACGATCAGGTGGTCGGCGGTGAGCGCCATCTCGCTCATGAGGTGGCTGGAGACGAACACGGTCCGTCCCTCCGCCGCCAGCGACTTCATCAGATTGCGGACCCAGAGGATGCCCTCGGGGTCGAGACCGTTGACCGGCTCGTCGAACAGCAGTACCTGCGGGTCGCCGAGCAGCGCGGCGGCGATGCCGAGCCGCTGGCCCATGCCGAGGGAGAAGCCCTTGGACCGCTTCTTCGCCACGTCGTGCAGCCCGACCACGTCCAGCACCTCGTCCACCCGGCGGGCCGGGATGCCGGAGAGCTGGGCCAGGCACAGCAGATGGTTGCGCGCGCTGCGTCCTCCGTGCACGGCCTTGGCGTCCAGCAGCGCGCCGACCTGACGGGGCGCGTTCGGCAGTTCGCGGTAGGGGCGGCCGCAGATCGTCACCGTTCCGGAGGTGGGGTTGTCCAGACCCAGGATCATCCGCATGGTCGTCGACTTGCCCGAGCCGTTCGGTCCCAGGAAGCCGGTGACAGCGCCGGGACGCACCTGGAACGAGAGGTTGTCCACGGCGAGCTTGTCGCCGTAGCGCTTGGTCAGGCCGACTGCCTCGATCATGCTCCGCACCCATCGAAAGGTTCAGGACAGCGGGACACACGCCCCCCGCAAGGGTTAGGAGGATAACCGGGCGCCGATGGTTCCGCCCAAGAGGAAGCAAAGCTCCCGGCCGTCAGGCGTCCCGCTTCCGCAGCAGCAGATAACCGCCGACGAGCGCCGCGATCACCCACAGCACCATGATCCCGAGCCCGCCCCAGGGGCCGTAGGGCGTGTCGTCGCCGGCCGGGATGACCACCTGCATGATGCGGCTGCCGGCCTGGTCGGGCAGGAACTGGCCGAACTTCTTCGTCGCCGGGACGGCGCCGAGGATGTTGGAGATCAGGAAGAAGAACGGCATCAGGATGCCCAGCGACAGCATCGGCGAGCGCAGCATCACGGCGATGCCCATGGAGAACATCGCGATCAGCGCCATGTACAGACCGCCGCCGACCACCGCCCGCAGCACGCCCTCCTCGCCGAGCGAGGTGCCCAGCGAGCCCAGCAGCGCCTGCCCGAGGAAGAACGCCATGAAGCTGGTGACCATGCCGACCACGAGCGCCAGCGTGGTCGCCACCGCCACCTTGCTCGTCAGGAAGGCGCCGCGCCGCGGCACGGCGGCCAGGGAGATGCGGATCATGCCGGTGCTGTACTCGTTGGTCACCACCAGCACACCGAACACGATCATCGCCAGCTGGCCGAGCCCCATGCCGGCGAAGCTGATGTAGGTCGGGTCGAAGGAGAGCCGGTCCTGCTCCCCCATGTCCCCGAACCCGCGCCGGGCCAGGGCCGACACCAGCATGCCGAGTGCGACGGTGACGACCAGGGCCAGGGACAGGGTCCACACGGTGGACGCCACCGACCGGATCTTGGTCCACTCCGACCTGATGATCTGGGTCGTCATGGCTCAGCTCTCCTTCTTCGTGTCCGCGGCCACGGGCTGGGCGGGCGTCGCGGCGGGCTCGGCCGGCTGGGCGGGTGCCGCGGCGGGCTCGGCCCCACCGGTCTGCCGCGCCTGCCCGGTGTGCGCGTGATACTCCACCGACCCGGCCGTCAGCTGCATGAACGCTTCCTCCAGCGAGGACTGCCGGCTGCTCAGCTCGTGCAGCACGATGCGATGCTCGGCGGCCAGCTCACCGATGCGCTCCGCCTTGCCGCCCTCCACCTCGAGCAGCCCGCCGTCCTTCTCCACGGCCGTGATCCCGGCCGTGTGCAGCACGTCGAGCATCCGCTCGCGCTCCGGGGTGCGGATCCGGACCCGGCACTGGGAGTTCTGCGCGATGAAGTCGGCCATGGACATGTCCGCGAGCAGCCGGCCCCGGCCGATGACCACGAGGTGATCCGCTGTCAGTGCCATCTCGCTCATCAGGTGCGAGGAGACGAACACCGTGCGGCCCTGGGCGGCGAGCGACTTCATCAGGCTGCGGATCCACTGGATGCCCTCGGGGTCGAGACCGTTGACCGGCTCGTCGAACATCAGGATCCGCGGGTCGCCGAGCAGCGCGGCGGCGATGCCGAGCCGCTGGCTCATGCCGAGGGAGAAGCCCTTGGCCTTCTTCCGTGCGACCGGGGTCAGGCCGACGACGTCCAGGACCTCGTCCACCCGGCGGGCCGGGATGCCGTTGCTCTGCGCCAGGCACAGCAGATGGTTGTAGGCGCTGCGTCCGCCGTGCACGGCCTTGGCGTCCAGCAGGGCGCCGATGTACGTCAGCGGGTTCTTGAGCTCCTGGTAGCGCCGACCGTCGATGCGCACACTGCCGGCGGTGGGGTGGTCCAGGCCGAGAATCATCCGCATGGTCGTCGACTTCCCGGCGCCGTTCGGTCCCAGGAAGCCGGTGACGGTGCCCGGCCGGACGGTGAAGGTGAGGTTGTCGACCGCCAGCTTGTCCCCGTAACGCTTGGTCAGCCCCTCGAGCTCGATCATGCGGCCCACGCTAGAACAGTCGTGAAGCTCCCCGCCAGTTGAATGAGGCAGGGAGCTTCACGGCATATCGGCCCATGCCGGGCAAAGCGGTGCAGTCGTTACCGGGACTGCTGGGCGGGAACGCTGCGGGAGACCGACTCGTCCTCGGTCGGCGAGCTCGTGGCGGCCACCGCGGCACCGGTGAGGGTCGCCAGCATCTCGCGCACGTTCGTCAGCTGGGCGTTGATGGAGTCGCGGCGGTTGGTCAGAGCCGCGAGCTCGCGCTCGGACTCCGAGCGGATACGGTCCGCCTTGGCGTTGGCGTCGGCCACGATGTCCTCGGCCTGACGCTGGGCCGTCTCCACCGTCTGACGGGCGCGGCGCTCGGCGTCGGTGCGCAGCTTCTCGGCCTCCAGGCGCAGCTGCTCGGCGCGGTGCTCGATCTCCGCCAGCCGCTTCTCCGCCTTGGCCTGACGGGCCGCCAGGTCGCGCTCGGACTGCTCACGCCGCTTGGCGAGGTTCGTCTCGAAGTCGGCGGCGGCCTGGGCGGCCTTGGCACGGGTCTCCTCGAAGAGGGCCTCCGCCTCCTCCCGCTTGGACTGCGCGTCCCTCTGCGCCTCGGCGCGCAGCTGGGCGGCCTCGGCCTGGGCCTTCTCGACGATCCGGATGCCCTCTTCCTCGGCCTTGGCCTTGCGCTCCGCGGCGTAGGCCTCGGCGTCGTTGCGGACCTGCTGGGCCGCGGCCTCGGCCAGCTCGCGCTGCTGCTCGGCCGCGCGCCGGGCCTCCTCACGCAGATCCTTGGCCTCCTCCTCGGCGAGGCGGAGGATCTTCTCGACCCGTGCACCGAGGCCCGCGTACGACGGTTCCGCGTCACTGAGCTGGGCCTGGGCGTTCTGCGTCTCGAGATGGAGCTCCTCGATGCGCTTCTCCAGGGCGCTGATGCGGGCGAGAGCACTGTCGCGGTCGGAGACGAGCTTGGCAATACGTTCGTCCACCTGAGCGCGGTCGTACCCACGCCGCACAAGCTCGAAGCCGTAGGGGGAAGTGTCGCTCATGGGGTTCCTGTCGAAAGAGACCGGTGAGGTGATAGGTGGAATCCTAGGCGCCGAAGCGGTGTGTCATCGAGCGGATACGTGTTTGATCTGGAGAATGACACCTCTTTTGAGTGGCTGACCGCCGGAAGCCTTGCCAAGAAGCGGGGCAAAGCCCCGCGAAAGGCAGGAATCCGGTTCTCCGGCGCGGGGACCGCCCGGCGGGTCCCGCCGCGGGCGCGGGGCCGGCATGCTCCATCCGGGTTCCGCGGGCAGGGAGTTCCGGCGGCGTGCCCGTCGCTTTCCGGCCCGGGCTCCGTGAGCAGGAGGACCCCATGGGCTCCGTGAGCAGGAGGACCCCATCGCGCCGACTTCCTCCTCCTCCGTGCCTGCGCCACACACCGGACCCCGCCCGGACCGCGCCCGGGCGGCTGTGCCGAGCACCACGACCTTATCCCGGCCCGCCGTGCCGGACGGTCACCCCTCCGACGACTTGCCGCCCGACCGGGGTGCCCCCACGCCCGCCTTGATCCCGCCGTCCTTTCCGGACGGCGGGGCCTCGAACGACTCCAGCGCCTCCAGGACGTCCTGGACCCGGGAGATCTCGGCGTTGATGTCCTCGCGCCGGCGCATCAGGATCTCCAGCTCGCGCTTGCCCTCCTCGACCGTGCGCCGCGCCTCGCGGACCGCCTCGGCCTTCAGCTCCTCGGCCTCCTTGACGAGCGTCGCCTTCTTCTGCTCGGCCTCCTTCAGCAGCGCCTCGGCCTTCTTCACCGCGGCGATGCGCACCTTGCCGGCCTCGGTGTTGGCCTCCGAGACGATCTCCTTGGCCTTGGCCTGTGCCTTGGCCAGCTGCTCCTCGGCCGCCTTGATGAGCGCGTCGCAGCGGTCGCCCGTCGACTTCATCGTCTCGGCGGCCTCGCGGCGGGCCCGCTCGTGCAGCTCCTCGATCTCGCGCGTCAGACGCTCGCGCAGCTCCTCCGCGCGCTCCCGGATCTGGGTGGCGTCCCGGCGGGCGCCGACGAGCAGCTCGTCCGCGTCCGTGCGGGCCTTCTCCACCATCGCGGTGCCCTCGATCCTCGCCTCGGACAGGATCCGCTCGGCCTCCTTGCGGGCCGCGCCCACCATCGTATCGGCCTGGGACTCCGCCTCCGCCTTGGTCTCGACCGCGCTCGCCTGCGCCTCGGCGAGCAGCTTGTCGGCCTCGGCCGTGGTCTCCGTGATGAGCTTGTCGACCTGCTCGGCGGCCTCCGAACGCCGCTTGTTGGCCTCCTGGCGGGCCTCGTCCAGGGTCCGCTCGGCCTCCGCGCGGGCCTCGGTGACCAGCCGCTCGGCCTCCTCCTCCGCCTCGGTCCTGAGCCGTTCGGCCTCCTTGCGGATCCGCTCGGCGTGCGTCTGCGCGGAGCCCACCGTCTCGGCGGCCTCGGCACGCAGCCGCTCCGCGTCCCCGGTGGCGTCGGAGATCAGCTTCTCCGCCTCGGCGACGGACTCGGCCCGGACCCGCTCGGCCTCCGCGCGGGCCTCGGACAGGAGCGCGTCCGCCTGGGCCGCCGCCTCCGAGCGGATGCGGTTGGCGTCCTCGCGGGCCTCCGCGCGGGTGCGCGAGGCGTCCTGCTCGGCCCGGGCGACGGTGTCGGAGGCCTCCGTGCGCGCCCGCTGGGCGTGCTCGACGGCGTCGGCGCGGACCCGGTCCGCCTCCGCGATCGCCTCGGAGACCGTGCGCTCGGCCTCGGCCTTGGCGGCCTCGGCCTCCTCCTGCGCCTCGCGCCGCAGCCGGCTCGCGTCCTCGCCGGCCCGCTCCCGCTCGGCGTAGGCGTCGGCGCGGACCCGGTCCGCCTCCTCCTCGGCCTCCTTGCGGGTGCGCTCCGCCGCGTGCTCGGCGGCCGAGCGCAGTCCGGCGATCTCCTCCTGCGCCTGCTCGTGCAGCCCGGCCACGGAGTCCCGTACCTGCTGGGCGTGCTGTTCGGCGGCGGACACCAGCTCGGTGGCGCGCCGGTCGGCCTCCTCCACCAGCCGGGTGGCCTCGGCCTCCGCCTCCTCCACGCGCTTGCGCGCGGAGGCCAGCAGCTCCTCGCTCTGCTCGCGGGCCCGCTCGCGCTCCTGGTCGGCCTCGGTCCGCGCGGCACCGAGCAGTTCCTCGGCCTCGCGACGGCGCCGGGCCGCCTCCTCCTGGGCGGCGGCCAGCGCCTCGGACGCCTCCGTGCCCAGCCGCTCGGCCGCGGCCTGGGCCTCCGCACGGACCCGGTCCGCGGTCTCCTGGGCCTCCGTCCTGAGCCGCTCGGCCTCGGCCGCTGCCTGCGACCGCAGCCGTACGGCGAGGGCCTCGCCCTCCGCGCGGGAGGCGGACGCGTCGGCGGCGGCCTCGGCACGCAGCCGCTCGGCCTCCTCCTCCGCCTGCTGCCGCAGCGTCCGGATCCGCTCGGCGGCCTCGCTGCGCAGCCGCTCGACCTCCTCCGCGGCCTCCCGGCGGATCCGGGCGGCCTCCTCGCGGGCGTCGGTCAGCGCCAGCTCGGCGGCGGCGAGACGCTCCTCGGCCTCGGTGCGCAGCCGGGCGGCCTGCTCGGCGGCCTCCGCCTGCCGGGCCGCCGCCGCCTGCTCGGCCTCCTCGCGCAGCTCGCGCGCGGCCCGCTCGGCCTCCGCCTTGACGGCCTCGGCCTGCTCGGCGGCCTCCTCGCGCTGCTTCTCGGCCTCCTTGCGGGTGCGCTGCAGGGTCTCCTCGGCCTGCCGGCGCAGCGTGGTGGCCCGTTCGATCGCCTCGGTGCGGACCTTCTCGCTGTCGGTCTGCGCGGTGGTGCGCAGCTCGTCGGCGTCCGCCTTCGCCTTGGCCAGCAGCTCCTCGGCGGACTTGGCCGCCTCCTCGATCTGCGCCACGGCCTCCTTGCGGGCCTCGGCGCGGATCTTCTCGCCCTCGGCGACCGCCTCGGCCCGCAGCTGCTCGGCCTCGGCGCGCAGCCGGCGGGCCTCCTCCTGCAGCTGGACCGTCTTGGCGCGGTACTCCTTGGTGTCGTCCTTGGCGGCGCCCTTGAGCTGCTCGGCGATGCTCTGCGCCTCGGCGCGCAGCCGCTCGGCCTCCGCCTCGGCCTCCTTGCGGATCCGCTCGGCCTCCTCGGCCGCGGCCCGGGTGGTGCGCCGGGCGTCCTCCGACGCCTTGTTCAGCACGTCCTCGGCGGTCTTCGCCGCCTTGGACAGCTGGGTCGCGCTCTCCTCGGCGGTGATCGTGCGGGCCTTCTCGGCGGCCTCCGCGACGATCTTCTCCGCCTCGGCACGGGCGTCCGCGATCACCTGCTCGGCCTCGGCCTTGGTGGCCTCGGCCTCCTTGGTGGCCTCCTCGACCAGCCGGGCGACCTGCTCCTTGGCCGTGCGCGTGCGCTGCTCGTTCGCGGCCTCGGCGGTGGCCAGCGTCTTCGCCGCGGTCTCCTTGGCCTCGGCGACCAGCTTCTCCGCCTCGGACTGCGCCTTGCGCAGCGCCTCCTCGGCCTGGGCCATGCGCTGCTCGGCGGCCCGGCTCAGCTCGGCGGCCTGGCGGCGGGCGGCGTCCGACTCGCTCAGTGTGGAGGTGCGCAGCTGCTCGGCGTGCTCGGCGGCCTCCTGGGCCTGGAGGGAGGCGGCGTTCAGCAGCCGTTCGGCCTCCGCGCGGGCACGGCGCAGGACCTGCTCGGCCTCCGCGCGGGCCGCCTCGGCCTCGCTCTGCAGCCGCTGCCGGGCCTCCGCGGTCAGCCGCTCGGCCTCCGCGCGGGCGGCGGCCATCGTCTGCTCGGCCTCCGCGCGGGACTCGTCGAGCAGACGGCGGGCCTGCTGCTCGGTGCGGGCGCGCAGCTGCTCGGCCCACGCGACGTTCTCGTTGACGTGCGACTCGACGGTCTTCCGGCGCTCGGCGAGCTCCTGGTCGAGCTGCTGGCGCCGGCTGACGGCCTCGGCGTGCAGCTCGGCCTGCAGACGCGCGGCCTGCTCGGCGTGCTCCTGGAGGATGCGCTGGGTCTGCGCCCGGGCCTGGCTCAGTTCGCGCTCGGCGTCCGCGCGGATCTGATCGGCCTGCATCTGCGCGTTGCGCAGCAACTGCTCGGCCTGGTAGCCGATGTCGGCACTGTCGTAGGCGGGCCGGGACATGAGAGCGCGGCGCGCCTCGTGCAGCTTGGCGCGCAGCACCTCGACCTGGTAGCCGAGGTCCTCGGCATGCTGGATCGCCTTGTCCCGCTCGGTTTTCAGCCGTTCCATCTCGGCCTCGAACCGAGAGAGGTGGTCGACGTCAGCCGCCGGCTCTCGCTCCTGGCGTTCGTAGCCCCGCACTGCGCGGTCCCATCCGTCCCCTGGTCGCAAGCCTGTCCAAAGAGCTCCGTCCATCCGCCGAACGGGGCCCCCGGGGAATGGTGTCAGATCAACGGCGGAGCGTGCGCTGCCGCCCCGGCGTTCGTCCCCCGAAACCGGACCCCGGAAAGCGGTCGCATCGCAGTGGACACGACCGCTCCCAACCCTACCGGCCCTTTTGTACGTGGGTCAGTGCCGATCCGACTCAACAGGCGCCGAAGTGACCAGTTCTGTCAGCACGCCATGACAGTCCTTGGGGTGCAGGAAGGTGATCCGTGACCCCATGGAACCGCGTCGCGGCTCGTCGTACAGAACGCGTACGCCCTTGCCGCGGATCTCGGCGGCGTCCGCGTCGACGTCCGCCGTGCCGAAGGCGATGTGGTGCACGCCCTCGCCGTTCTTCGCAAGCCACTTGGCGACGGGGGAGTCCTCGCGGATGGGCTCGAGGAGCTGGAGGTAGGACGAGCCGCCGTCGGAGGTATCGTTGATCTTGAGCATGGCCTCGCGCACGCCCTGCTCCTCGTTGACCTCGGTGTGGAACACCTCGAAGCCGTAGGTGGCCCGGTAGAACTCGACGGTGGCGTCGAGGTCGTGGCAGGCGATCCCGATGTGGTCGATTCGCGTCAGCATGGGTTCAGTGCAACGCGCATCGGATGGTTACGCAACGTGCGCGCGATCACACTCACCGCCGGATGACGGGGCGGAGGACCCCTCAGTACATTCGAGGTAAACCCTCGTTCACTCCTCGGCTGTCCAGCCGGTAAGGGGATCGCAGCTCATGTCTTCTGGAACCTCAGGAACGTCCGGAACGAACAGCTCGGTGATCGTCGCGGGCGCCCGTACGCCCATGGGACGACTGCTCGGCTCGCTCAAGTCCTTCTCGGCCGCCGACCTCGGCGGCTTCGCGATCAAGGCCGCCCTCGACCGTGCGGGGATCGGGGGCGACCAGGTGCAGTACGTCATCATGGGCCAGGTGCTCCAGGCCGGTGCGGGGCAGATCCCGGCACGCCAGGCCGCGGTCAAGGCCGGCATCCCGATGAACGTCCCGGCGCTCACCGTCAACAAGGTCTGCCTCTCCGGTCTGGACGCCATCGCCCTGGCCGACCAGCTGATCCGCGCGGGTGAATTCGACGTGATCGTCGCCGGCGGCCAGGAGTCCATGACCAACGCCCCCCACCTGCTCCCCAAGTCCCGCGAGGGGTACAAGTACGGCGCCGTCCAGGTGCTGGACGCCATGGCCCACGACGGCCTGACCGACTCCTTCGAGGGCATCGCCATGGGCGAGTCCACGGAGAAGCACAACGCCCGTCTGGGCATCGGCCGCGCCGAGCAGGACGAGATCGCCGCCCTGTCCCACCAGCGCGCCGCCGCCGCGCAGAAGAACGGCGTCTTCGAGGCCGAGATCACCCCGGTGGAGATCCCGCAGCGCAAGGGCGACCCGGTCCTGTTCAGCAAGGACGAGGGCGTCCGCGGCGACACCACCGTGGAGACGCTGGCCAGGCTGCGTCCGGCCTTCGCCAAGGACGGCACGATCACGGCCGGCTCCTCCTCGCAGATCTCGGACGGCGCGGCGGCCGTGGTGGTGATGAGCAAGGCCAAGGCGCAGGAGCTGGGCCTGGAGTGGATCGCCGAGATCGGCGCCCACGGCAATGTGGCCGGCCCGGACAACTCCCTGCACTCCCAGCCCTCCAACGCGATCCGGCACGCGCTGAAGAAGGAGGGCCTGGAGGTCTCCGACCTCGACCTCATCGAGATCAACGAGGCGTTTGCCGCGGTCGCCGTGCAGTCAATGAAGGACCTCGGCGTCTCCACGGAAAAGGTGAACGTGAACGGCGGCGCCATCGCCCTGGGTCACCCGATCGGGATGTCCGGCGCCCGTATCGTCCTGCACCTGGCCCTGGAGCTGAAGCGGCGCGGCGGCGGCATCGGCGCGGCCGCGCTGTGCGGTGGCGGCGGCCAGGGCGACGCGCTGATCATCCGGGTGCCGGAGGCGTGACGGACCCCGACGGCGCGATCCCCTTCCCCGACCGACCCCTCTCGTACGACTCGTACGACCCCTTTGTACGCCCCCTTGTACGCGGACGGCGTACGAGGATCACGTGAACGGAGCTGTGATGCAGGACGTCTCCTCTCTGGTGGCCCAGGCGAGGGAGGGCCGGCCGAGGGCCGTGGCCCGGCTGATCTCCTTGGTGGAGGGGGCGTCCCCGCAGTTGCGGGAGGTGATGCGGACGCTCGCTCCGCTCACCGGCAACGCCTACGTGGTCGGTCTCACCGGCTCCCCGGGCGTGGGCAAGTCGACGTCCACCTCGGCGCTGGTGACGGCGTACCGCAAGCAGGGCAAGCGGGTCGGCGTGCTGGCCGTCGACCCGTCCTCGCCCTTCTCCGGAGGGGCCCTGCTCGGCGACCGCGTCCGCATGTCGGAGCACGCCTCCGACCCGGGCGTCTACATCCGCTCCATGGCCTCCCGCGGCCACCTGGGAGGCCTCGCCTGGGCCACTCCGCAGGCGATCCGCGTGCTGGACGCGGCGGGCTGCGACGTGATCCTGGTGGAGACGGTCGGTGTGGGCCAGTCGGAGGTGGAGATCGCCTCCCAGGCGGACACCTCGGTCGTCCTGCTGGCCCCGGGCATGGGCGACGGCATCCAGGCGGCCAAGGCCGGCATTCTCGAGATCGGCGACGTCTTCGTCGTCAACAAGGCCGACCGTGAGGGCGCGGACGCCACCGCCCGGGAGCTGAACCACATGCTGGGCCTCGGCGAGGCCCGCGCCCCTGGCGACTGGCGCCCGCCCATCGTCAAGACGGTGGCCTCCCGCGCCGAGGGCGTCGACGAGGTCGTGGAGGCCCTGGAGAAGCACCGTGCCTGGATGGAGGAGCGCGGTGTCCTGACGGAGCGGCGCCGGGCCCGTGCCGCCCGTGAGGTGGAGACGATCGCGGTCACGGCCCTGCGGGAACGCATCGGCGACCTGCACGGCGACCGCCGTCTGACCGCTCTCGCGGAGAGGATCGTGGCGGGGGAGCTGGACCCGTACACCGCGGCGGACGAGCTGGTGGCGGGCCTGACGAAGGAGTAGCCCGCCCGGCCGGCGGACAAGAAGCCGGCAGCAAGCCGGCACCACCCCGGCAGCGAGCGGGGGTCAGCCGGCGTCAGGCGTACAGGAGGCGGACGCCGGAAGCGCACAGGAAAGCGGCAGGCGGGGCTCCCGGGGAGCCCCGCCTGCCGCTCTGTGCGGCGGTGCCGGCGCCGGGGCGGTGCACTCACCCCGGCAGACCGGGTGTCACAGCCGTCCCCTCTGGTCCCGCAGGTGCTGGGCGACCGGCTTCAGCGCCTTGTCCAGCTCCATCAGCACCTCGGGATCCAGCAGGTCGATGAAATGCCTTCGCACGGATGCCACATGGTGCGGTGCGACCTTCTGCATGGTCTCCATGCCGTGCTCGGTGAGGACCGCGTACAGTCCCCGGCGGTCGGACTCGCAGTTCTCACGGCGCACCAGGTTCGCGTTCTCCATACGGGTGATCTGGTGCGAGAGGCGGCTCTTGGACTGGAGGGTGGCGGCCGCGAGGTCGCTCATCCGCATGCGCAGGTCCTCCGACTCGGAGAGATTCACCAGGATCTCGTAGTCGTTCAGCGTCAGGCCGAACGGCTGCAGGTCCTTCTCGAGCTGGTACGTCAACAGCCTGTTGACCTCCAGGTGGGTGCGCCAGGCGCACTGCTCCGCATCGGTCAGCCAGCGGGTGGCCGTCTCGGTCTCCATGAATGAAGTCTACCTAAGAAGTTGAAAAGCGAACTAATGAGGGTGGTGTGACGGGTGTGCACACGTTCGATGTCACACTCCGCAGACTACCGCTCACAGCCCGAAGCGGCGCCGGAGTCCCTCCACCTGTCCGGGAAGGCTCGGTAGACCGGATGAGTGTCCGCCGGTTCCGGACGGGCCTCCGGCGCCGGGTACTCCGGGTGCGTCCGGGAGCACTCCCGTGGCCTGCTCGGGCATGAGGGTCTCACTCGACTGGAGCAGCACGGTGCCGGTCCCCGTGAACTCGAACTGATGCTCCTCCCCGGAGACCGGTCCGAGGCCCGTCATCGCACGTAGACCGCCCCATACGCCGGTCAGATACCCGTGGTCGTAGTGGTGGCACGGGGTGGGGCAGTCGGCCCATCCGACCAGCGCCTGCGGGTCCACCCGGATGGGGGGTTCCATGAACACCACCGGTCCGTTGGAGGCGGCCACGAACTTTCCGGTTCCGATGAGTGTCAGAAAGCCCGGCACGATCGACTGTTTGAGTGCAAGAGTTGGCTGAAAAGCGAGCAGATTGCCGGAGCGAATGGTCAGATTGCCGTCGTCCAGGTCGAAGGAGTTGACATCGAAGGCCCGGTCGGCGAGCAGCATCCGCCCCGAACCCTCGGCCACCACCCAGTCGCTCGCGTGCAGAGGCGAATGGAAGGCGGTGCGGATCAGACGGTCCAGCCGGCCGTGCCCGATGCCGTTGAACTCGATCGCCCCGTAGTAGGCGATCATCTTCCCCTTCTGCAGGAACCACTGGTTCCCCTTGAGCTCCACGCAGAAGGTGTACGGGTTCACGTTGTCGTCGGCCGGCAGGGTCGCCGGGTCGTGGATCACGGGCCCGGCGCCGGGTGTTCCGTACGCGCTCACAGTTTCTCCTCCGACGCCTGGACGTAGACCGTGCCGCTGCCGCTCAGCTCCAGCTGGAAGCCCTCCCCGGAGCCGCGCCCCACCAGCTCGCGCCAGCCCAGCGCGGTGGACAGCCGGTTGCGGACGTCGCCGTGATGGGCGACATAGGCCTGCGGATCGACATGGACCGGACGCTGCGGGGTGATCGGCAGCTCGAAGACACCGCCGTGCGCCATCACGGCCACCGACCCATGCCCCCTCAGCGTGGTCGTGAACAGCCCCTGGCCCGTCACCTGGCCGCGCACCATGCCCATGACCCCGCCCTGCGAGCCCATGAACATCGTCCCCTGCTCGAGCGTGCCCTCGAAGGCGAGCAGCCGGTCCGCCTCCACGTACAGCGTGTCGCCCGTCAGGGTGATCACATGCACATGGTGGCCGCCGTGCCCGAAGAGGACCGTGCCGTTGCCCTCCACGGTCATCAGCGGAGCGGCCTCGCCCGCCACCCGGCGCCCGATCATCGACATCAGACCGCCCTGGCCGCCCTGGAGGTTGGGGGTGAAGGTGACGTCGCCCCGGTAGGCGAGCATCGCCCCGCGCTGGCTGAACAGCCGCTGCCCCGGCACGACCGTCGCCTCGACCATCATGGAGTTGATCTCACGGAACGCCATCTCACACATCACCCGCGATCGTGTTCCGCTCGCTCGGCTGGACGTACACCAGCCCGTCCCCCTCGAACCGGATCTGGACGGCCTCCCCGCCGCCCTCCCCGATGAGGGTGCGGAAGGTCGCGCCGGACTGGAAGGTCTGCCGCACATTCCCCTGATGCGCGACGTACGCGCCTGGATCGACGATCAGCGGGTACTGCGGACTCACCCGGAGCACCACCGCCGGCCCGTCCGACAGGATCGCCGCCTGCCCGTGGCCCTCGACCGTGGTCGTGAACAGCCCGTTCCCCTGCGAGGCGCCGCGCAGCCCGGTGAACGTGGTTCCCGTCCTCAGCCCGGCCTCCGTCGCGAGCAGATTGCTCGCCTCGACGTACA
Organism: Streptomyces thermoalcalitolerans; assembly: GCF_039525155.1. Taxonomy (NCBI): domain Bacteria; kingdom Bacillati; phylum Actinomycetota; class Actinomycetes; order Kitasatosporales; family Streptomycetaceae; genus Streptomyces; species Streptomyces thermoalcalitolerans. The sequence continues at coordinate 50,241 of NZ_BAAAHG010000021.1, forward strand.
GCCTGTCCCCGGACAGCCGCACCAGATTGATCTCCGACGCCCGGTCGGCGAACCAGCAGGTCCCGTGACCGCGCACCTCCATCACGGTCATCTGCTCCCCGGTGAGCCGCCGGGTCACCATGCCGCGCAGCCCCTCGCCGCCCCCGGTCAGTCTCTTGAAGGACATCTGCCCGTCGTACGCGACCATCGAGCCGTTCTTCGCCCTCACGGCGTCCCCGGTCATCTCGACGGCGAGCACCTTGCTGCCTTGAAGTCGGAACATCGCCACGCAGCGACGGTAGCGGCGAAGGAGGAAGGCCGACAGAGCCCACGGGAGGAGAACGCCCCTGATCGCACCCGTACGGGTCTGCCGCGGCACCCCCCGGCCGCCCCCGCCGGACGGTTTGCCACAATGGGCGGAGCTTGTGCTCGTGTTCACAAGCCCCCGTCAGTCGTCTCCCCCCGAAGGTGACCTGTGGACATCAAGACCGCCACCGCCCTCCGCCGCCTCCGTCTGGTCTCCGGTCCCGAGGCGGTCTCCTTCCTCGTGCTGCTGGTCTGCTCGGTCCTGAAGCGGACCACGGAGTTCAACGCGGTGCCCGTGATGGGCGCGATCCACGGCGTCCTGGTCATCCTGTACGTGATCTTCTGGGCCGACGCGTGGAACCGGGTGAAGTGGCCGTTCAGGACCGCCGCCCTCTACCTCGTCCTCTCGGTCCTGCCGGCCGGCGGCTTCCTCGCCGATCGCCGGCTCAAGAGGGAGGCCGAGGACGCGGTGATCGCCTCCCGTGCCCGCCGTGAGGGGATCGTGAACGCATGATCGTCGCCTTCTCCGTGACACCGCTGGGCGTCGGCGAGGACGTGGGGGAGTACGTCGCCGAGGCGGTCCGGGTCGTCCGCGCATCGGGCCTGCCCCACCGCACCGACGCGATGTTCACCTCCATCGAGGGCGAACACGCCTAGCCTCCCGTACATGGAGAAGCCGAAGACGATAGCCGCATACCTTCGCCTGTCCCGCGAGTCTGACGACTCCGCCAGCCTGGACACCCAGCGCGCTGCCATCGCTGCCTGGGTCCGTACGCATGGTTACGACCCTGACAGCGTCGTGGAGTACGTCGACAACGGAGTGTCCGGCGCAAAGCCGCTGGAGGAGCGCAAGGCCATGGCCCGGCTGATGGCCGACCGGCCTGACGTCGTCGTGGCCTGGAAGCTGGACCGCTTCGCCAGATCCGTCTCTGAGTTCCTGCGCCTGGTCGCCTGGGCGGAGGCACACGGAGCCGCTGTCGCCACCACAGACGGGACTGTCGACGCGACGACGCCGACAGGCCGCATGGTGGCCACGGTCCTGGCCGCCCTGGCGGAGTGGGAGCGCTCGATGATCGCCAGCCGTATTACTGAGGGCCACGCGACCCGCCGTGCTCAGGGCCGCTGGTCCTCCGGCAGGCCGCCGTACGGTTACCGCATCGTTCGCAGGGACGGAGCCGCGTACCTGGAGATTGACCCGGACCAGGCCGCCATCATCAAGGCCGCTGTCTCCCGCCTGATCGATGGCGGGACCGTGGCCGGTACCGCGCGCCTGACCGGCCTGTCCGAGCCGCAATGGAGGAGACTCCTGAAGTCGTACACACTCCGCGGCTGGCGCACACATAAGGGGGAACTGGTCTGTGAGCCTGACGGCGTGACCCCTGTGCAGTTCGCGGAGCCGATCCTGACGGCAGCGGAGTGGAAGGCAGTTCAGGACCGCATGGAGGCCCTGGCCACGGGCAAGGACCGCGCTCCCCGCCGTGCCGCTCCCATGTGCTCCGGGTCGGCCTGGTGTTACCGCTGCAACGGTCCCCTGTCCGGCGGGACCAGTGACAAGGGCATCCCGCTGTATCGGTGCCGCACCGGGCATGTGTCGATATACGCCCAGACCCTGGACAGCCGCGTAGAGGAGGACTTCCTGGCGAAGTTCGGCTTCTACCAGGAGACGGTCGTCCGGCTGGAGGGCGGTAACGATCTGTCGGAGGAGATGCTGGCGGCCAGGGAACAGGCCGATCGGCTGGCCCAGCGTATGGCCACGGCCGGCCCGCTGCTGATGGCTTCCCTGGAGAAGCTGGCCGCGGACCTGGAGGCCACATACGAGCGTTTGAAGGCCGCCCACGACCCGGACGTGAGGGAGGTCCCGGTACCGACTGGCAGGACCATGGCGGAAGCCTGGGAGACGTCCGACCAGAAGGAGCGGACCCGTCTGCTGTCCTCCATGGGTCTCCGCGTCGTGCTGTATCCCAAACAGCGGGAGGACCGGCTGGAAGTCACATGGGGCGGTGCGGAGGACCCGTACGCTCAGCACATGGAGGAGCTGGAGGCGGAGGAGCGCGCGGCTGCCTTCGCCTGACAGAGACGGCGGAGACCTGGAGGAGTCGGCCCGGAGCGGGTCGGCCCCTTTGCTGTGACCGGGGAGCGGCGAAGCGTGACAGCGGAGAGGCGTCTGACCAGGGAATGTGACGTATGTAGTTAGGTGTCACTCCTACCTAGAGAACCTGCATAGTCTGTGCTTTTTCAGCTTCACCAGGATGGTGTGTCATCCGCCCTCTTCCGTAACACACCCCAGGAAGCCGCCCTTCGCGCCTCTCCGCTGCCCTCCAGCCGGAGGCTGCCAGACGCCCCTCTGGCGACCCTAGGCACGCCTCCAGTCAATCGGCCTGCCCTTCGTCCCTGACGCCGTCAGACGCCTGTCTGGCCCTTTCCAGGCCCGCGCCTGTCGGCTGCCAGCTCCCGCGTCTCCCTGGCCGCCTCCTGGTCCGCTGCCAGTCGCGGAGCCAGCCGAGAGCCTGGGGTGCTGGAGGCGGCCAGGAGGGCCAGGAACGGCTCTGGAGGATCCTGTAAGGCCCTGTAGCCCTGTCCTGGACTGAGGGACTGGCCAGCCGTCCCAGGCCCTTACAGGGCCGTCTGCGGCTTTCGTGGCCTGGCAGGGCCAGCGGAGGCAGCGGCGGACGTCGTATCTCTCCCCGCTGTCTTGCGTCTGTCCCGAGCCAGGGGACGTCCTCACCGGACTACTAGTAGAGGGACGCTTTGCGTCCTCCTGCGACCGTCTGTCACCCCTGGGTCGCTGGTCGAGACTTGGCCGTCCTGGCCGCCCCCTCTGAGTGACAGCAGAGGTGAGGGCAGCGGGACGGCCTTCTTTACTGCCCTGGGTCAGGTCGGTCCGGCGCGCGGTTTTCTGCGGCTCTGGTCCCAGGCTCAGACTCCGCGGCCTTCGGCGGGCCACGGGGAGGCTGCCTTCAGTCTCATCTTCAAGGAGGCCCCCAGCAAGGGCTCCACTCAACGCCCCGGACCTGGCCTCTTCATTGGTCCGGGGCCCTCACTCTTCCCAGCGCGCAGGCCCACCACGTTCCGCGCTGCCGACTGATTCCGGCTCCGGACGGCCGGTCCGAACGTCCGAACTCTCTTCCTGGCCGACGTGGCTGGAGGGGCGACAGGTCAAGCGACTGTGGTGGGTCCGCTTCCTGTCGCCTCCCCCTGCCGCGTCGGCCTTTGTCGTACCCAGAACGGAGACCCACCACATGCCCTACAGCGAAGACGAGTTGGCGAACATGTGCGCCGCTCCTGGCTGTACGAACCAGCTCCCAGAACCTGAACCGCGTCAGCGCACGCGCACCTATGGCCTAGAGGCGGAGCCTGGTACCGACATGCGGTCGACGCGTCGGCAGCGTCTGACGTGTTCCGCGGCCTGCCGTAAGCGACTCCAGCGCGCACGCCAGGGCTACCAGAAGCCTTTCAAGCCCTGTCGGTTCTGCGGGGAGCTGATCGACAGCTACAGGGGCAATGACGTGCGCTGCCCAGAGGACGACCGGTCCGATTACTGCGATGACCTCCAGTGGGCAAAGGAGGAGCGCCAGGCCCGTCTGGAGGCCCGTAAGGAGGGCCCTGTCGAGTGTGAGGGCCCGAACTGCACGGCCGAAGTCGTCTGGTCCGGTCGTGGCCGTCCCCGCCGTTTCTGCTCTGGACGCTGTCGTATGGCTGCCGTCCGTGCCCGCCGCCGTGGAGAGGAGACCCAGAAGTGAACACCGCTGTCCTGGACACGATCACTGCTGAACTGACTGCCGCCGGCTGGCACGCCATCGCCCCCCAAGAGTCCGACCCGCGGGCCCCTATCGTCCAGGCCCTCCAGCGTCATCGTGTCAAGGCTGACGACAGGGTCGTCCGTGCAGTCTCTGCCGCGCTGGAGGCCCGGCGCCCGAAGCCTGAGCGGGAATCTGTTGACGACCTGGGCCTTCCCATGCCGACCCGCCAGGAGCTGGCCGAAGAAGCGGCCTGGCTGGTGGATGTGTTCTGGGCCTACTCCTTCACCCGCCAGGACGGTGCCTGGGTCTTCGAGAACCCCAACGTCGTGGCGGACGCGGCTCCGGAGAACCTGCGCCGTACGTGCTTCCGCGCGGGTCTGTTCGTGGCCCAGGCCCACGGCCTGCCGCAGTCGAAGGCTCCGAACATGCGGGACGTCGTCCGTGCGCTCCAGCGGCGCCTCTGGGCTGACGGACGCGTGAAGCGCGGCTGACCGACTGACCGAACCTCACGAGCTGCCCAGGGCTGATCTCCTGGGCTGTGCCCTCTGGCCTCCCCGCTGCCCTCCTTCCCAGCGGGTCAATGGCCAGGGGGCACTCCTCTTGGGAAGGAGACACAGACCCTTGACCTTGATCACCACCGCCGACGCCTACCGCGCGCAACACGGCGACGACTTGGACGCCTGGACGCCGCGGCCTGACCCGCTGGCCGGCCCGGCTCCTCCAGGGCCGTAGACGCCTCCTGAACGCCTCCAGACCTACCGCTGGGCTGGGGGCCTGGGGCGTGCCCAGAGGCCGCTCAAACGGCCGTGCACGCCCTTCCTGGAGGCTTCTCCGTGACCGATCTCTTCACCTCTCCTGGCTTCGATCTGAAGCCGCTTGATCCGTCTCAGTTGACGGACCGGGACCGGGCCAAGGCTTTCGACTTCGCCGACGTCCTGCCGTCCGTGATCGAACCGGCTCCCGGCGAAGAACTGGCCATCGCTGACTTGTCCCGCGCTGTGAACAAGGTCCTGGACCGACAGGAGCGACCCGGCATCCCTACGTCGTCGATTCGTCGCCTGGCGAAGGCCACTGGCTTTCGTCTCCGAAGCAGCCGGGTCGACCGGGAGTCGTACGTCCAGGACGCCCGGCTGAAGGCTCGCAGCGATGACGTGCGCCGTGACCTGAACACCAGGATTCGCCGCGCTCTGCGTGGGGGCCAGCGGTGACCGTTCCCGCACCGGCTCCGGCGCCCCAGCCGACCCCTGTCGACCTCCTGGACGCGATCAAGGCGATTCGCGCCGACCTGAAGGCCGTACGCCGCCTCCCCAACACCCCTACGAAGAAAGCGAGTCCCGCACGATGATCCCCGAACTTGAGCGAACTGTCCTCCCGCCGGACGACCTTCTCCCGCCGCATATCCAGAAGCTGGCCGCCGAACGGGACAAGGCTTTCGAAGCGGCAGACGACTTCCTGGCCGAACATGACGCGCTCCTCTCTGACCGCTGGGAGGAGATCTACGAGGCTCGCGACATGGTCGCTGCCGCGGAGGCTGCCACCCAGGGCAAGGACCCGATGAAGGTCCCCAGCGAACTGGAGAAGGCCCGCGCGCTTCGTCCCCGCATCGTGGGTGCGGCTCGGGGCCTGGTTCGCAGAGCCAACCAGGCTGACCAGAAGCTGGTCGCAGAGTGGCGGAAGGCCGTCGCCGACCTTGCCCCTGTTGCCAGGGAGCGTCTGGAGAAGGCGGCGGAGAAGTACGAAGAGGCGTACCGGGCCTTCGAGGCTGTCCGCGCTGAGTTCGGTGACGCTGCCTACCTGGCCCGCTATGTGCGTGCCGCTCAGGGGCGGTACATGCCGGACTTCCAGGGCGGCCCGCAGACTCCCCGCCATATCGACTCTGGCGCGCAGGTGAAGGCTGCCCCTGGCCCGCTGGAGCTGAAGGAGGTCATGGACTCCTTCAAGCGCGCCGAGAACCAGCCGGTTGAACGCATGGTCAAGGTCGTCAATGACCGCAATGGGATGGTGCTGACGCTGACTGAGGCCCAGGCCCGCGCCCTGGTCGGCTCCAGCGGCGGGAAGGAAGTCGGCCTTCGCATCCTGGAGAAGGACGACCAGTGACCCAGCTCTCCCGCGAAGACCTCCGCGGCATGACTCCCGCAGAGATCATGCAGGCCCGCGCTGAAGGCCGCCTGGACATGATCCTGGGCCGGCCCGTGACCCTGAACCAGGCCCTGGACGCCGTGGAGGCTGGCAGGCCCTCCCAGGCCCGTACAGACGCTGACAGCGGCCAGGGGGACGCGTCCGCCGACCAGGCCGACGACGGCCAGCTTTCCCGCGACGACCTTCGAGGGATGTCCCCGGCTGACATCTCACGGGCCTACCGGGAAGGCCGTCTGAACCGCCTCCTGGGCCGCTCCTGACCCTCCCCAGGTTCGGGGGCCAGTCGCTCTGGCTGGCCCCCTCCTGGCCTGCCCTGAAGGGAGGCTGACCGTTGCGTCTCCGTGTCGCTGCCTTCGCTCGCTTCGAGTACAGCGGCCAGACGTACGTCTCAGGCGACCTCCTGGACGTCCCCGACGATGCGGCCCTGGGCTGGCTTCGGAGCGGCCTGGTCGTCCCCGCGGACGACTCCTGGCCCGATGGCGTGTTCATCGACGCTGCCTCCGCTGCCCAGCCGGCCCAGGCTCCCCGGCCAGGTCCACGCCAGCCGGAAGAGCCAGCGGAGGAGCCTGAAGGGTCTGCCGAAGGCCAGCCGTGCGGAACCTGCGACCCGCCAGCGCGGAAGACTGGCAAGACCCTGTCGACGTGTCCGACCCCTGGGTGTCCCTGTCTCACGACCGGGGGGAAATGCAAGGGCTGCCGCCAGGCCCACGACCGGCGCCGAAACAAGCGCGCGGACCGGCGTGCGTACCAGGCGAAGGACTGGCAGCAAACCCGGCGCGCGTACCTGCGCGAGCATCCGCTGTGTGAGTGTGAGGACTGCGCGGAGATTCCGGAGCCGCTTCGTCCCGCTGCCCAGGTGGTGGACCACATCGGGTCTAGGGCCGCTGGGTCCCCGTGGCCATGACTGGTCGAACCTGCGTGCCATGGCCAAGCGTTGTCATGACCGGCGGACGATGCGCGATCAGGTCCGCAGCGTTGATGACGGAGAGTGACGCATCCCTGGGGGAGGACCCCCTACAGGTAGGGGACGGCAGCCGCGGAGGAGGGCTCTGACCAGTATGCCGAGCGTTCAACCTCACCCAGCGTGACAGTCCGCCGCCCGATCGACCCCGACCCGAAAGGAGGGCCGCCGTGCCCCGACCCCGTAACCCGTCCGCGCCGTACAGCCGGTACCGTGCCGGAGTCCCTGGCCAGCCGAAGGCCGTTGTCCTGCCGCCGAAGTGTGAGCTGCCGGTGCCACCGATCCCGCCCCAGGTGGAGGACGTTTGGACCGATCACCAGAAGGCCCTCTGGCGCTCCCTGTGGGAGTCGCCCCAGGCAACCCAGTGGGATGACGCTGCGGGCCTTACCGTGGCCGTCCTGGTCACGTACTCCCAGGCCATCCTGACCGGTACCGCCAGCGCGTGGCAGGCCCAGGAGGCGCGGTACACGGCGGAGGCCCTGGGCCTCACACCGGCTGCCATGCAGAAGCTGAACTGGCGCATTGCGGAGGCGGACAGCGATGACTGACCGCCGTTCTGCCCGCCGGGCAGCGAAGCGGGCAGCTCCGGCCATCCGTCCGCGCTTCGGTCCCTGGACTGACCGCCCCATGTCCGGCTGGTCCGTGTGCGCTGTCCACGGCTATGGCGTGGCCCCCGGGACGACCTGTCTCCTGTGTCGTCTGGAGGCGGACATGAAGGCCGACCCGGACGCGTATGAGGCTCCGTGACTGAGCACTGTCCCCCCTCCGGTCTGCCCTTTTCCCGGCTGGCTCCCCTGGCCGGCGGGCCTGTCCGCTGGCTGTCCATGGCTGGCCGCAATGGCTGGCCGCAGACCTGCCGCACTGTCCGCCTCCTGGCCGCCCCTGTCCGGGGGACTGGCCGGAGCCTGCCGGACACAGTGAAGCCCTGACCGCTTCCCGCTCTGGGATGTCCGGTCAGGGCTTTCGTCATGTCCGGGGGCCTGTCCGCGGACCGGTCAGCCTGTCCGGCGCCGTGACCGCCGGTTGACCTCCCTCAGTCTCTTCATGAGCGTGTCGTCCTTCTCCCTGTGGTACGGGCAGCGGCAGGGCGGCCAGGCACTGGTCACCTCCATGGGGGCCAGCCTGTCGGACGACTTGTAGACCTTCACTGGCCCCCACGTCTTTCCGCCGTCCAGGCTGACGCGAATGGTCATCAGCGGCCTGCCGTTCGTACGCTTTGCCATGTCGCACGCTCCCTTACAGCGTCGCGGCCACGCCCCCGGACGCCTCGCACGCGTCGCGGGGGTCCTTTCGTTGTCCACCGTACCCATCCGCGTCACACCGCGTCAGGTCATCGCATGACGCGTCCTACGAAAGCGGGTTGTCGTCGACCGTCGCACGCTGTCTCACATGGAGCCAAAGTACGTGTGGCAAGAGGTCGCCGACGCGATCACGGAGGAGATCAAGGCTGGTCGGCCTCCGGTCGGTGGCAGGCTGCCGAACGAGCGGGAGCTGGCAGCTCAACACGGCGTAGCGCTGAACACGATCCGGCGCGCGGTCCGTGAGCTACGGGAGCGCGGCCTGGTTGCGACCCTGCCGAATAAGGGGACGTTCGTGGTGAGGGCGGAGCCGGAGGGCGGGGAGTAGTCGGCGGAGGAGAGGGAGTAAGTAGTAACTCTCGTTTGGTCCCACTTCCCTCGTTGACTCTCCAGCTCCTCACTTCTACGGCTTCACCTGGGGAACTGTGACCAAACTCGGTTTTCTACTTCCCGCCTCCAGCCTGCCCAGCCATGTACTCCAGGCTTGCCATGTTTGGGCGAGTGGGACGAGGTCATGGACGTCGTCAAGCGCGCCGTGGCCGCGGTGGAGGCACGCGCTCCGCGCGTCTCCCTGGTTCTCAAGGCGGACATCCGCCCCGGAGTGACGGACGGCCTCACGTCCAAGGTGGAGACGGTCGAGAGGTACCTCGCCCAGCGGGGGGACTGAGCGCCCGGCGCTACTTCCGTGACGGCCCGGGGAGGCGCGACCGCCGGCACGGCCGCCCGCGGCCCCGCGGACCCGCGTGCGTGCGGCAGCGGGCCGGTCGGTCCACTGAGGGGCGGCGGACTCCGACGCGCTCGGCGCCGGCTCCGCCGGCCCCGGCCTGCCGGTGTGCGCGCGGCCCGCCGGCACGATCGCGGACGAGCCGTGCGCGGGCTCCCGGCCGCGGCCCGCCGTACGCGAGCGGATCGCCCTGCCCCTGGTCTGCCTCATGCCGCTGTCGCACCTCGGCTACGCTCTGCGTCCGAACCTCCCCGTCTCCCTCCTCCTGCTGCTGCTCTCGGGCGCCGGGGCGGCCCGCACACCGGGCCCGGACCAGTGGTTCGCGCGGGCCGTGCCCAGGAAGCTGCGCGGCCGGGCGACGACCCTGCTCACCGCCGGACTCATGACGGTCCGGAAAGCGGGCACGGCGCCGGCCGGGGTGGCAGCGGAGTGCGCGGGGGTGACCGCCACGGTCGCGGGGGCCGGTGCACGGGGGACGGCCTGCCGCGTCCGGCTCGCCGTGGCCGCCCGCCGGACCGAGGAGCGAGACGGGGCTGACCGGAATATGACCGACAGGTAGGGTCTGGTGACGTGCCGAAGCCCCTCAGTCTTCCCTTCGACCCCATCGCCCGTGCCGACGAGCTCTGGAAGCAGCGCTGGGGAAACGTGCCCTCCATGGCCGCGATCACCTCGATCATGCGGGCCCACCAGATTCTGCTGGCCGAGGTCGACGCGGTGGTCAAGCCGTACGGACTGACGTTCGCGCGGTACGAGGCCTTGGTCCTGCTCACCTTCTCCAAGGCCGGCGAGCTGCCGATGTCCAAGATCGGCGAGCGGCTCATGGTGCACCCCACGTCCGTGACGAACACCGTGGACCGTCTGGTCAGGTCCGGTCTGGTGGCCAAGCGCCCCAACCCCAACGACGGGCGCGGCACGCTCGCCGTCATCACCGACAAGGGCCGTGAGGTGGTCGAGGCGGCCACCCGCGACCTGATGGCGATGGACTTCGGGCTCGGGGTCTACGACGCCGAGGAGTGCGGGGAGATCTTCGCGATGCTGCGCCCGCTGCGCATCGCCGCGGGGGATTTCAAGGACGAGTAGGGATTTTCGCAGGTCGGCGCGCTGCGCCCGCCGAAGCGGGGGTGCTGAGGAGACCCCGGCCGGGGCCGTGCCCGCCGGTGGCCGCGCCCCGCCGGAGCGGGGAGTTTCCGGGCGGCTACGCTCGTACCCATGAAACGAAGCGTGCTGACCCGCTACCGCGTCCTGGCCTATGTCACCGGCGTGCTGCTGGTCCTGCTGACCCTCGGCATGATCGCCAAGTATGCGCTTCACCTCGACGGCGCGGCGGACTTCACGCGCATGGTGGGCATCGCGCACGGCTGGCTGTACGTCCTCTACCTCATCTTCGCCTTCGACCTGGGCTCCAAGGCGAAGTGGCCGGTCGGCAAGCAGCTGTGGGTGCTGCTGGCGGGCACCGTCCCCACGGCCGCCTTCTTCGTCGAGCGCAGGATCACGCGCGAGCTCGAGACCAAGCTCGCGCAGGACGAGGCCCCCGCGACCGCGTAACCGCACCGCCGTACGAACGTCCGTACGGCGGTCTGCCATCGACATTTACTAGGACGTCCTAGTAAATTCGAAGCATGGACGCTGACGCCATAGAGGAGGGCCGCCGCCGCTGGCAGGCCCGGTACGACGCCGCGCGCAAACGCGAGGCGGACTTCACCACGCTCTCCGGTGACCCCGTGGAGCCGGTGTACGGACCCCGGCCCGGGGACACATACGAGGGCTTCGAGCGGATCGGCTGGCCCGGGGAGTACCCCTTCACCCGCGGGCTGTACCCGACCGGCTACCGAGGGCGCACCTGGACGATCCGGCAGTTCGCCGGGTTCGGCAACGCCGAGCAGACCAACGAGCGCTACAAGATGATCCTCGGCAAGGGCGGAGGCGGTCTCTCGGTCGCCTTCGACATGCCGACGCTCATGGGGCGCGACTCCGACGATCCGCGCTCGCTGGGCGAGGTCGGCCACTGCGGGGTGGCGATCGACTCGGCGGCCGACATGGACGTGCTGTTCCGGGACATCCCGCTCGACGAAGTCACCACCTCCATGACGATCAGCGGGCCGGCCATCCCCGTCTTCTGCATGTACCTGGTCGCCGCCGAGCGTCAGGGCGTGGACACGTCCGTCCTCAACGGCACGCTCCAGACGGACATCTTCAAGGAGTACATCGCGCAGAAGGAGTGGCTCTTCCAGCCCGAGCCGCATCTGCGCCTCATCGGCGACCTGATGGAGTACTGCGCCGCCAACATCCCGGCCTACAAGCCGCTGTCGGTCTCCGGCTACCACATCCGCGAGGCGGGGGCGACGGCCGCGCAGGAGCTGGCGTACACGCTGGCGGACGGCTTCGGGTACGTCGAACTGGGGCTGAGCCGGGGCCTGGACATCGACGTCTTCGCGCCCGGTCTGTCCTTCTTCTTCGACGCGCACATCGACTTCTTCGAGGAGATCGCCAAGTTCCGTGCGGCGCGCCGGATCTGGGCGCGGTGGATGCGCGACGTGTACGGCGCGAAGACCGAGAAGGCGCAGTGGCTGCGCTTCCACACGCAGACCGCGGGTGTCTCGCTGACCGCCCAGCAGCCGTACAACAACGTCGTGCGCACGGCCGTGGAGGCGCTCGCGGCGGTGCTCGGCGGCACCAACTCGCTGCACACCAACGCCCTCGACGAGACCCTCGCACTGCCCAGTGAGCAGGCCGCGGAGATCGCGCTGCGCACGCAGCAGGTGCTGATGGAGGAGACGGGCGTCGCCAATGTCGCCGATCCGCTGGGCGGTTCGTGGTACGTCGAGCAGCTGACGGACCGGATCGAGGCGGACGCGGAGAAGATCTTCGAGCAGATCAAGGAGCGGGGACTGCGGGCGCACCCCGACGGACAGCACCCGATCGGACCGATGACGTCCGGGATCCTGCGGGGGATCGAGGACGGGTGGTTCACCGGGGAGATCGCGGAGTCGGCGTTCCGGTACCAGCAGGCGCTGGAGAAGGGCGACAAGAAGGTCGTCGGCGTGAACGTCCACACGGGGTCGGTGACCGGGGACCTGGAGATCCTGCGGGTGAGCCACGAGGTGGAGCGGGAGCAGGTCCGGCTGCTGGGCGAGCGCAGGCGCAAGCGCGACGACGCGGCGGTGCGCTCGGCGCTGGACGGCATGCTGGCGGCCGCGCGCTCCGGGGAGAACATGATCGAGCCGATCCTCGAGGCGGTGCGCGTCGAGGCGACGCTGGGGGAGATCTGCGGCGCGCTGCGCGACGAGTGGGGGGTGTACACGGAACCCGCGGGGTTCTGAGACGCCGGAACCGGGGCGGGACGGCCCGGGTTTCCCGCCCCGCCGCCCCGGCCCTTTCCACATCTTTGGGGCTTCGCCCCGCCGCGGCGCAGTGCACGACTGCGCTTCCGTCACCCGGGGCCGCAGGGCTCCGCTCCCGCGGCCCCGCCGGAGGGCTCAGTCCCCGCATCCCCCTCGGCCCGGATGCCCTCGCCCTCACGCTCCCCCGAGTTCTCCCGGCGGGGAGAAGCCCCTGACGGACTGCCGGCCGTCAGCCCCGTCAGAAGAACGCGGGTGAAGCGCCGCACCCACTCCTCGTCCGCCGGTTCCCCGCTCACGAGGGTGCGGTGGACCACCGTGCCCGCCACCATGTCGAAGATCAGGTCGGCTGTGCGGGCGGCTTCCTCCGGGTCCGGCTCCAGGGGGAGTTCACCGCGGGACTGGGCGCGGGCGCGGCCCTCCAGGACCAGTCGTTTCTGCCGGTCCACGATGGAGGTGCGGATACGGTCCCGCAGGGCCCTGTCGCGGGTGGCCTCGGCTGTCACCGCCATCAGCCCGCTCTGGGCCTCCGGCCGGGCCAGGATCTCCGCGAACCGCAGCACCACGCCTTCGAGGTCGGCGGCGAGGCTGCCGCGGTCGGGGAGGCGGAGTTCGTCGAAGAGCCCGGCGACGGCGTCGACCACGAGTTCGTTCTTGCCGGCCCAGCGGCGGTACAGCGTCGTCTTGGCGACCCCCGCCCGGGTGGCCACGTCCCCCAGGGTGAGCTTGGACCAGCCCAGCTCGACCAGGGCCGCCCGGGTGGCGGCCAGGATCGCTGCGTCCGCGGCGGCGCTGCGCGGGCGGCCGGCGCGGGGGGACCGGGTGCGGCTCTGCATGTCATGACCCTAACCGGACCGCGACTGGCTGATCCTGTGCGGTCGTGAGACAGATCACCGGGGCACGGTTCCCCGGAGCCGCCCGATGGCATTACGCTACGGGTCGTAGCGAAAGCGTGGACACAAGCCCGCGCTCGAGCGACGACCACACACAGCACACGCACAACCACACGCACGACTGCACGCACACCGCACGCGTGAACGACCCCGCGTGGCGGCAGCCAGGCGTCAGGTGGGGACCGGCGCCTGGCCGCACGTCACTGTTTTCACATGCGCGCGCCGAACGGGGGAGGATAGACGCATGCAGCCACGGAACATGTCCATGAGCGGAGTCGTCGACCTCGCCGCGGTGAAGGCGGCCCAGGAGGCGAAGGCGAAGGCGGAGCAGGCGCGCGCACAGGCAGCCAGGGAGGGCGGCGCGGGGGCGGTCTCCCCGGCCGATCTCGTCGTCGACGTCAGCGAGGCCACGTTCGAGCGCGACGTTCTGCAGCGCTCCGCCCAGGTGCCCGTCGTCATCGATTTCTGGGCCGAGTGGTGCCAGCCCTGCAAGCAGCTGAGTCCGGTCCTGGAGCGGCTGGCGACCGAGTACAACGGGCGCTTCCTGCTCGCCAAGATCGACGTCGACGCCAACCAGCTGCTGATGCAGCAGTTCGGGGTCCAGGGGATCCCCGCGGTCTTCGCGGTGGTCGCGGGCCAGGTCCTGCCCCTGTTCCAGGGGGCCGCGAGCGAGGCGCAGATCCGGCGGACGCTGGACCAGCTGGTCCAGGTCGCCGAGCAGCGCTTCGGACTGACCGGCCTGACCGTCGACCCGGACGCCGAGCCGGGCGGCCAGGCGGCCTCGAAGGCCCCGACCGGTCCGTACGCCTCGCTGCTGACCGCGGCCGTGCAGGCCCTGGAGTCCGGGGACCTGGGCGGCGCCATCCAGGCGTACAAGAACGTACTGGCCGACGACCCGGCCCACCCCGAGGCCAAGCGAGGCCTCGCCCGGGCGGAGCTGCTCCAGCGGGTGCGGAGCATGGACCCGCAGAAGGTGCGGAAGGAGGCGGCCGAGAAGCCGGCCGACGTACAGGCGCAGATCGCCGCCGCCGACCTGGATCTGGCGGGCGGGCACGTCGAGGACGCGTTCGGACGGCTCGTCGAGACCGTGCGGCGCACCACCGGTGAGGACCGGGACACGGTGCGGCTGAGGCTGCTGGAGCTCTTCGAGGTCGTCGGGGCCGAGGACCCGAGGGTGACGGCGGCGCGCCGGGCGCTGGCGCGCGCGCTGTTCTGAGTTCTGGGCCGGGAGCCGGTCCGGACCGGCTCCCGTGTGCCGGCCGGCCGGCACACGCCGGGGCACGCGGTGCTCCGGTGATCAAAGTGGCCGAGGATGCTTCCACGCGGCCGCGCTTTACCAAAACTTGGTAATCGCGGCCGCTGTTACTGGGAGTAAATCGGAGGCATTGTTCCGCTCGCATCTGTCCGGGCATCAATGGTTTTGTTCCGCCTTGGACGGCAACCGAGCGTCGCCGAACGGGACCGATGGGCCGGGTCCCGGTAATCCGACCGTTACTAGCGAGTAACGAACCCCCTTGTGCGGGCGGCGAGAATGCACCACGATCGGCGACGCTCGGTCCATTCCCGTACCCCGGCAGCCGGTCGGGGCGCGGGGTGTCTGGGTCCCCACCGAGCAGGGCCGGCTGCAGTGGTGCCGGCCCTTGGACAGGGGGGTCTTCGCCCAACGGCGAAGCCTGTCCGCAAGGTTGTGCGTGATGCGTGTCAGGCGCGACCAGTGGTTGTCGCTCGGGGGTGAACGCCGGTGATTCGGGCGCGATGCGCGCCACCGAGCGCGGGCGCTCTCCTTCCCGAGGACGTAGCACTTCTCCCATCCCTGCCCGGCCGGGCCGCCGACCGGCGGTGAGCCGTCGGCAGGAGATGTACGTCCGAGAAGGAGGAATGATGGAGTCCCAAGTGCGTGGCGGGACCAGATGGAAGCGGTTCGCTGTGGTCATGGTGCCCAGCGTCGCCGCGACGGCGGCGATAGGCGTGGCCCTGGCGCAGGGCGCTCTCGCCGCGTCGTTCAGTGTGTCGGGCCAGTCGTTCAAGGTGACGGCCGGAAAGCTCGTCGGTACCGGGTTCTCCCAGTACGGCGCGATCGACTCGGGCAAGAGCCTGGACGGCAGCAAGGACGAGCACCACCCGGTCGCGGTCTCGGCCTTCAAGAAGGCCACGATCAACAACCTGTGCCAGTCGGTCGTCACGCCCACGCCCTTCGGCAATGTGAGCCTGCTTCTGAGGGCGGGCGGCGGTTCCACGCCGGTCGAGGCCAGCAACCTCTACATCGACGTCGCGGACCTCAGCGCCGACGCGACCTTCAACAACATCGACATCGGCGTTGCGGCCAAGGACGCCACCAAGGGTCCGGGCATGAAGGGCGGCGGCGAGCAGGCCAACCCCTTCGGTTTCGCCCAGCAGGCCGACTCGGCCACGCTGACCGACGTGAAGCAGACGGCGTGGGCGACCACCGCCGGGACCTTCAAGCTCAGCGGCCTGAAGATGTCGCTGGCCGTGGGCACCAAGGAGTGCTACTAGGCACTCGGTGACGGGCGGGGGAGCCGGTGGCGCCCCCGCCCGTCCACCCTTCGCCCACTGCCGCACGCCCTCACCCCCCACCTTCACGCATCCCACCCCCCACCGACGAAGCACCACCCTCTTCACAGCAACGCCGCACCAGGGAGCTGTTTTCCATGAGCGCCGAGACCCCTGCCGCACCCGGCCAGTTCACCCGCCGGAGGCAGCAGTTCCGCGCCTGGCGGGGCACACGTCCGTTCTGGGCCGGGCTGTACGTCATGCTCGGCGGTGTCCCGATCATGTACTTCCCGTACGCCCAGCTCAAGCTCGGTCATCTGACCCTGGCGATGGCGACCACCGCGGGAGCCGGATCCCTGATCATCGGCGTACTGCTCGTCGTCCTGGGCATCAGCCTGTGGTTCCAGAAGCACATCCGGGTCTTCGCGGGTGTCGCGGCGATCCTGCTGGCGCTGGTGTCCCTCCCCGTGTCCAACTTCGGCGGCTTCCTCCTCGGCTTCCTGCTCGCGCTCGTCGGCGGCGCGATGGCCGTGTCGTGGGCGGAGGGCGTGCCGCCCGCGCCGGAGAGCACCACGGGGACCGGTCCGGGACGGGACGCCGCACCCGGGACCGTCCCCGAGGCCGCAGCCGGGACAGCGGCGGACGGGACGGCGGTGGACGAGGCGAGCGAGTCGAACAAGCCGAACGACCTGTCAGGAACGAGCCCGGCCAACGGGGCGAACGGGAGGCGCAGTGCCGACTGACGAGGTGGCCCACGGGGCTGAGGCGGACGAGTCCCGTGCGAGATCCGGGCACCGCCACGCGGCACCCAGAAAGCCGCTGTTCAACAGGTTTCACCTGCCGGCCGGCAAGGCCATGGTCATGGCGGCCATGCCGACGGCGGTCCTCATGGGAATGGGAGTCACGTCGACGTTCGCCGTCGCCGACAACAATCCGTCGGCACCGTCCGCCAAGAATCTGACGATCGACGAGTACAAGGACTGTATCGCGGCGCTCGAGGACTCCGAGGACCAGGGCAAGGACACGAACGACAAGGACGACAGGAACGACGACAGGAACAAGGACGAGGCCTCGGCCGCGCCGACGCCGTCCGCCTCCGCGAGCGCCGGTGACTCCACCGGGGACGGCCGGGACGGCGGTGCGGAGCCGGCGCCCTCCGCGGGTTCCGCGAACCAGGCGAACGGGGCGGGCAGGGCCGACGGGGCGGAGAAGACGGGCAGGAGCCCTTCGGACCCGTCCTCCTCGGCGGACGCGGGGTCCGGCGGCAGGGCCGCGCCCCAGCCCTCCGCCACCGCCCCGGAGAGCGAACCGGGCGGCCGGGACGCCGGGGGCACCGCCGCACCGGCCCCGTCGGAGTCCGCGGGCAGGAGCGGCGGTCTGCTGGGGGCCATCGGCGACACGCTCGAGAACGTCCTCACCGGCGGCAAGCCGGCCTCCACGGCCGAGGAGTCCCCGGCCCCCGGGGCGACGCCGTCCCCCTCCGCCACGCCCTCGGCGGACGAGACGAAGCGGGCCGCGGCCTCCGCGGGCGGGAACAAGCCCGGCGGCGCCGGGAACACCACCGCAGGGAACACCACCGCCCGGGACACCGGCGAGAAGACCACCGGCACGGCCGGGGGCGCCGAAGGTGCCGAAGACACCGGAAAGACCGAGGACGGAGCGGACGGCGCGGCCGGTGAGGCCACCGCCTTGCCGAGTCCGTCCGCGAGCCCCACGACGGACCCGGAGAACTGCCCGGTCGCCACCGACGCCGAGGGCGGCGTGGACAACACGGTGCCCCTGGCCGACGACCCCTGGTACCTGGATGCCAGTTCGCTGCTGCTGATGGGGGCCGACTACCAGGGCATCGTGAAGGTGCGCACGGCCAACGGCACCGTCAAAAGAGTGCTGAAGTACGTCGTCTCGCAGGGCACCGACATCGGCGACCTGCACCAGACGGTGAGGGACGAGCGGGCCGGCAAGACCTACCACGTGCAGGCGGCCAAGGGCTCGATGTCCAGGATCCGCGGTGGTAAGACAGTGATGTACACCGAGAAGATCTCCGGCAAGCTGTTCGGGCTGCTTCCCGCCGAGTTCAGCCCGGACAACCCGCCTCCCCTGAACCTCCCCCTGATCTACTTCACCGACGTCCACGTGGTCCAGGCAGCCCAGTTCGGCGGCAATCTGCACGTACCCGGCATGCACGTCTACACCACCGGCTGAGCCCGCCCGGCACCGTCCGGGAGCAACAGGACGCCCGGGGGTTCCCTCTGCGGCAGAGAGAACCCCCGGGCGTCGTGGCGGACAGCGCGGCACACGGCCCCGCTCGGTCAGTCGCGGTCGCCGCCGCCCAGGTGGTGGACGCGGACCATGTTGGTGGTGCCGGGGACGCCGGGGGGCGAGCCGGCGGTGATGATGACCGTGTCACCGGGGGAGAAGCGCTTGAGCCTGATCATCTCCTGGTCGACCAACTCGACCATGGCGTCGGTGCTGTTGACGAACGGCACCACATGCGGCTCCACGCCCCAGCTGAGCGCCAGCTGGTTGCGGGTGGACTCGTCGGTGGTGAACGCCAGGATCGGCTGGGCCGCGCGGTAGCGGGACAGCCGGCGGGCCGTGTCGCCGGACTGGGTGAAGGCCACCAGGCACTTGCCGTTCAGGAAGTCGGCGATCTCGCAGGCGGCGCGGGCCACCGAACCGCCCTGCGTACGCGGCTTCTTGCCCGGCACCAGCGGCTGCAGGCCCTTGGAGAGCAGCTCCTCCTCGGCCGCCTGGACGATCTTCGACATCGTCTTGACGGTCTCGATCGGATACGCGCCCACGCTGGACTCGGCGGAGAGCATCACCGCGTCGGCGCCGTCCAGGATCGCGTTGGCCACGTCGGAGGCCTCGGCGCGGGTCGGACGGGAGTTGGTGATCATCGACTCCATCATCTGGGTCGCCACGATCACCGGCTTGGCGTTGCGGCGGCACAGCTCGATCAGGCGCTTCTGCACCATGGGGACCTTCTCGAGCGGGTACTCCACGGCCAGGTCGCCGCGGGCCACCATCACACCGTCGAACGCCATGACGACGTCCTCCATGTTCTGCACCGCCTGCGGCTTCTCCACCTTGGCGATGACGGGGACGCGGCGGCCCTCCTCGTCCATGACCCGGTGGACGTCGGCGATGTCCTTGGAGTCCCGGACGAAGGACAGGGCGACCAGGTCGCAGCCCATGCGCAGGGCGAAGCGCAGGTCCTCGACGTCCTTCTCGGACAGCGCGGGCACGTTCACCGCAGCGCCGGGCAGGTTGATGCCCTTGTGGTCGGAGATGACGCCGCCCTCGATGACGATCGTCCTCACCCGCGGACCGTCGACGTCCAGGACCTTCAGCTCGACGTTGCCGTCGTTGATGAGGATCTGGTCCCCGCGCGAGACGTCGCCGGGCAGTCCCTTGTACGTCGTGCCGCAGATGTGCTTGTCGCCCGGGACGTCCTCGGTGGTGATCGTGAACTCGTCGCCCCGCTCGAGCTCGACCGGACCCTCGGCGAAGGTCGACAGACGGATCTTCGGGCCCTGGAGGTCGACGAGGACCGCGACGGCCCGGCCGGTCTCCTTGGCAGCGGCGCGGACGCGGTCGTACCGCGCCTGGTGCTCGGCGTGCGTGCCATGGCTGAAGTTGAACCGGGCCACGTCCATGCCCGCCTCGATCAGGGCGACGAGCATCTCGTGGGAGTCGACTGCGGGGCCGAGAGTACAGACGATTTTCGAACGGCGCATGAGGCGATCCTAACGGTTTGTTTCGCTGCGGAATATTCCGTCCGGTGGAAGACACATATGTGCGGAGTCGCGCTCAGGCGCGCAGGGAAAAAGGGCCGCTGTCAGCCGTTTTCCGTCCTGTTTCCCACCAGTTCGTAAGTCCGGGTCGCGATCTCCAATTCCTCGTCCGTCGGAACCACGGCCACGGCCACGCGCGCCCCCTCGGGCGAGATCAGCCGCGCCCCGCCGCCCCGTACGGCGTTGCGCTCGCCGTCCACCTCCAGGCCCAGTCCCTCCAGGCCCGCGATGGCGGCCTCACGTACAAAGGCCGCATTCTCGCCGATCCCGGCGGTGAAGGCGACCGCGTCCACCGTGCCGAGTACCGCGTAATAGGCGCCGATGTACTTCTTCAGCCGGTGGATGTAGATCTCGAACGCGAGCCGCGCCCGCTGGTCGCCCTCGTCCATCCGGCGCTGGATCTCCCGCATGTCGTTGTCGCCGCACAGACCGAACAGGCCGCTTCTCTTGTTGAGAAGAGTGTCGATCTCGTCCATGGACATTCCGGCAACGCGCTGCAAATGGAAGATGACGGCCGGGTCCAGATCACCTGAACGCGTTCCCATCACCAGTCCCTCCAGCGGCGTGAGCCCCATGGAGGTGTCCACGCACCGTCCGCCGCGCACCGCCGAGGCGGAGGCCCCGTTGCCCAGGTGCAGCACGATCACGTTGACCTCCTCCGGCGCCTTGCCCAGCAGTGCGGCCGTGGCGCGGGAGACATACGCGTGCGAGGTGCCGTGGAAGCCGTAGCGGCGCACCCGGAACCGGTCCGCGAGCGCCGGGTCGATCGCGTAGCGGGCCGCGTACTCCGGCATGGTCGTGTGGAACGCCGTGTCGAAGACGGCGACCTGCGGCAGATCCGGGCGCAGCGCCATGGCCGTGCGGATGCCGGTGAGGTTGGCCGGGTTGTGCAGCGGGGCCACCGGGATCAGCCGCTCGATCTCGGTGAGCACCTCGTCGTCGATGACGGTGGGCTGGGTGAAGAACATGCCGCCGTGCACCACCCGGTGCCCGATCGCGGCCAGTTCGGGGGAGTCCAGCCCGAGGCCGTCCCTGGCCAGTTCCTCGGCGACGGCCTTCAGAGCGGTGTCGTGGTCGGCGATCGGCCCCTGGCGCTCACGGGTGGAGTTTGTGGCGAGGCAGGTGTGCCGGAGGCGGGAGGTCTGCTCACCGATGCGCTCGACCAGGCCGACGGCGAGCCGGCTGGCGTCGCGCATGTCGATCAGCTGGTACTTCACCGATGAGGAGCCGGAGTTGAGGACGAGGACACGGGTCGCGTGCACGGCGGTCGAGAGCTTTCTGTTCAGGGGGCGTTCGTGCGTCAGCGGGCGGGCGACTGGCCCTGGGCCTGGATCGCGGTGATGGCGACGGTGGTGACGATGTCCTGCACCAGGGCGCCGCGCGAGAGGTCGTTGACCGGCTTGCGCAGACCCTGCAGGACCGGGCCGACCGCGATGGCGCCGGCCGAGCGCTGCACGGCCTTGTAGGTGTTGTTGCCGGTGTTCAGGTCCGGGAAGATCAGCACGCTGGCCTGCCCGGCGACCTTCGAGCCCGGCAGCTTGGTGGCGGCCACCGTCGGCTCCACGGCCGCGTCGTACTGGATCGGCCCCTCGACCAGCAGATCCGGGCGGCGCTTGCGGACCAGTTCGGTCGCCTCGCGCACCTTGTCCACGCCGGCGCCCGAGCCGGAGGTGCCGGTGGAGTACGACAGCATGGCGATCCGCGGCTCGACGCCGAACCGGGCGGCGGTGGCCGCCGACTGGATGGCGATGTCGGCCAGCTGCTCGGCGTCGGGATCGGGGTTGACCGCGCAGTCGCCGTAGACGAGCACCCGGTCGGCCAGGCACATGAAGAACACGGAGGACACGATCGAGGCGCCCTCCCTGGTCTTGATGATCTCGAAGGCGGGCCGGATGGTCGCGGCGGTGGAGTGCACCGAACCCGACACCATGCCGTCGGCGAGCCCCTCCTGGACCATGAGGGTGCCGAAGTAGTTGACGTCCGAGACGATGTCGTACGCCAGCTCGGCCGTGACGCCCTTGTGGGCGCGCAGCCGGGCGTACACCGCGGCGAAGGACTCCCGCAGCTCGGAGGTGGCCGGGTCGATCAGCTGCGAGTCGCCGAGGTCGATGCCGAGGTCGGCGGCCTTCTTGCGGACGGTGTCCACCGGCCCGAGCAGGGTCAGGTCGCACACGCCCCGGCGCAGCAGCACCTCCGCCGCGCGCAGCACCCGTTCCTCGGTGCCTTCCGGCAGGACCACACGGCGCTTGTCGGAGCGGGCCTGTTCGAGCAGCTTGCGCTCGAACATCATCGGGGTGACCCGGTCGCTGCTCGGTGCGGACACCCGCTTGCTGAGCTCGGCGGTGTCGGCGTACCGCTCGAACAGGCCGAGCGCGATCTCCGCCTTGCGCGGCGTGGCCGCGTGCAGCTTCCCCTCCAGGGAGAAGAGCCGCTCGGCCGTGGGGAAGCTGTTGCCGGCCACCGACACGACCGGGGTGCCCGGGGCGAGCCGGGAGGCGAGGGCGAGGACCTCCTCGCCCGGCACCTCGTCGAGGGTGAGCAGCACACCGGCGATGGGCGGGGTGCCGGCGCTGTGCGCGGCGAGCGAGCCGAGCACCAGGTCGCCCCGGTCGCCGGGGGTGACGACCAGACAGCCCGGGGTCAGCGCCTTGAGCAGGTTGGGCAGCGTGGCGCCGCCGAACACGAAGTCGCGGGCGTCACGGGCGAGGCCCGAGGTGTCGCCCAGCAGGACCTTGCCGCCCAGGACCTGGGTGATCTGCGCGACCGTGGGCGCGGACAGGGCGGGCTCGTCGGGGATGACCCAGCACGGCACCGGGAGCCGGCCGGCCAGCCGCTCGGCGATCAGGTCCCGGTCCTCGCGGGCCACCCGGTTGGTGACCATGGCGAGGACGTCGCAGCCCAGGCCGTCGTAGGCGTGGTAGGCGTTGCGGGTCTCGGCGAGCACGGACTCGAGGCTCTGCCTGCGGCCGCCCACGACCGGCAGCACGGGGGCGCCGAACTCGTTCGCCAGCTGGGCGTTGAGCGACAGCTCGTCGGGGAGCTGGGTCTCGGCGAAGTCGGTGCCGAGCACCAGGACGACGTCGTAGTCCCGGGCGACCCGGTGGAAGCGGTCGACGAGGACGGAGACCAGCTCGCTCCTGCCCCGCTCGGCCTGGAGCGTGTTCGCCTCGTGGTGGTTCATGCCGTAGACGGTCGCCGGGTCCTGGGAGAGCCGGTAGCGGGCGCGCAGCAGTTCGAAGAGGCGGTCCGGACCGTCATGGACCAGGGGACGGAAGACGCCCACCCGGTCGACCTGCCGGGTCAGCAGCTCCATGACTCCCAGCTCGACGACCTGCCGGCCGTCGCCGCGGTCGATGCCGGTCACGTACACGCTGCGGGTCACGCGCGCTCTCCGTTCCTCGGGTCTTCTGGGGCTTTTGGGAGGGTTTCCTAAGAAAGGCAGGGGTGAAGCCCTGTAAAAACACTCACAAGAGTGATCGCAACCCCCTTGACAATACCCCTGTTGCCAGCTAAAGCGCCCATCGGGTCCTGTCGTCGGCCAGGGTGTTCGCGGGGCCGACGCAGTCCGGCGGACATGGAACAATCGGGCGGGATCACCCGTGTCAACAGCGAGCAGGAGACCACAGCACGATGCGTATCGGAGTTCTCACGGCAGGCGGCGACTGTCCTGGGCTGAACGCGGTGATCCGATCGGTCGTGCACCGAGCGGTCACGGCGTACGGTGACGAGGTCATCGGCTTCGAGGACGGCTACGCCGGCCTGCTCGACGGCCGCTACCGGAATCTGGACCTCAACGCGGTCAGCGGCATCCTGGCGCGCGGCGGCACGATCCTCGGCTCCTCCCGGCTGGAGCGCGACCGGCTCCGCGAGGCGTGCGAGAACGCCTCCGACATGATCCACCGGTTCGGCATCGACGCGCTCATCCCGATCGGCGGCGAGGGCACGCTGACGGCGGCGCGCATGCTGTCGGACGCCGGGCTGCCGGTGGTGGGCGTGCCGAAGACGATCGACAACGACATCTCCTCCACCGACCGCACCTTCGGTTTCGACACGGCCGTGACCGTCGCCACCGAGGCGATGGACCGCCTCAAGACCACCGCCGAGTCCCACCAGCGCGTGATGGTGGTGGAGGTCATGGGCCGTCACGCGGGCTGGATCGCCCTGGAGTCCGGCATGGCGGCCGGCGCCCACGCCATATGCCTGCCCGAGCGTCCCTTCGACCCGGCCGACCTGGTCAAGATGGTCGAGGAACGCTTCGCCCGCGGCAAAAAGTTCGCCGTGATCTGCGTCGCCGAGGGCGCCCACCCGGTCGAGGGCACCATGGACTACGGCAAGGGCAAGATCGACAAGTACGGCCACGAGCGCTTCCAGGGCATCGGCACGGCACTGGCGCACGAGCTGGAGAGGCGGCTCGGCAAGGAGGCCAAGCCGGTCATCCTCGGCCACGTCCAGCGCGGCGGCACCCCGACGGCGTACGACCGCGTCCTCGCCACCCGGTTCGGCTGGCACGCGGTGGAGGCCGCGCACCGCGGCGAGTTCGGCCGGATGACGGCGCTGCGCGGCACCGACATCGTGATGGTGCCGCTCGCCGATGCGGTGACCGAGCTGAAGAGGGTCCCGAAGGACCGCATGGACGAGGCCGAGTCGGTCTTCTGACCGCGGCCCCTCGCCCGGAGGTCCGGTCACCCGGAGGTCCGGGCCGCCCCGAAACGCCCTGAAAACGCTCCGAAAAGCCGCAGGCCGGGCCGTCGGTTCCCGGCCGGCGCCCGGACCGCCCGTCTCCCGCGGACACCCGCACCCTGCCGGCGGGGCTCACCCGTCGGCAGGGCTCTCCGGGGGAGTTCTACCGTGCCCTTCCCGCATCCGGGATCCAGCGGTACACCAGCTCCGGCCTGCCCACCTGCCCGTACAGGGGGCTGCGGTCGGCCCGGCCCGCGTCGACCAGGTGCTCCAGGTAGCGCCGGGCCGTGATGCGGGAGATGCCGACCGCCTCGGCGACCCCGGCCGCCGTCAGGCCCGTCGCCGCCTTCCGCAACGCGCCCGTGACCCGCTCCAGGGTCGGCGCGCTCAGTCCCTTGGGGAGGGCGGCCGGGGCCGGGACGCGCAGCGTCGCGAGGGCCCGGTCCACCTCCTCCTGCCCGCCGGCCTCCCCGGCCGTGGCGCGGAACTCGGCGTACCGCACGAGCCGGTCCCGGAGCGTGGCGAAGGTGAACGGTTTCAGCACGTACTGGACCACCCCCAGCGAGACCCCCTCGCGCACCATCGCCAGGTCCCGGGCCGAGGTCACCGCGACCACGTCCGCGTGATGGCCGGCGGCCCGCAGGGAACGGGCCAGCCGCAGACCGTGCACATCCGGCAGATGCAGGTCGAGCAGGAGCAGGTCCACCGGGGTCCGGTCCAGCATCCGCCGGGCCTCCGCGCCCGTGTGCGCCTTGCCGACCGCGACGAACCCCGGCACCCGGCCGATGTACGTCAGGTGCGCGTCCGCCGCGACCGGGTCGTCCTCGACCACCAGGACACGAATGGGCTGCTCGCTCGTCATGCCTTCTGCCCCGCCGTCCGCCATGCCTTGTCCCCGGAGTTCCCGGAGTTCCCGGAGTTCCCGGACCCGCGGCCCGCGCCGTCGTCCTCCAACGGCAGCCGTGCCTCGAACACCGCGCCGCCCTCCTCGCCCTGCGCCACCGTCAGTGTCCCCCCGTGCCGCAGCACCGTCTGCCGTACGAGGGCCAGGCCCAGCCCGCGTCCGCCGGAGGGGGCCGGCTTGGTCGAGAAGCCGTGCCGGAACACCAGGTCGGCGTGGGCCGGATCCACCCCCGGCCCGGTGTCCGCGACCCGCAGCACCAGCTCCGTGCCCTGTGTGCGGGCCGTCACCGTCACCCGCGCCCGCGGGCTGCCCCGCGCCGCGTCCACCGCGTTGTCGACGAGGTTGCCGAGGATCGTCACCAGGTCCCGGGGCGGCAGGTTCCGCGGGAGCAGCCCGTCGTCCAGGCCGCTGTCCTCGGACATCACCAGCTCCACACCCCGTTCGTTGGCCTGTGCGGTCTTGCCGAGCAGCAGCGCGGCCAGCACCGGCTCGCTCACCGCCGAGACCACCTGGTCGGTCAGCGCCTGGGCCAGCTCCAGCTCCGCCGTGGCGAACTCCACGGCCTCCTCCGACCGCCCCAGCTCGATCAGCGACACCACGGTGTGCAGACGGTTCGCGGCCTCGTGCGCCTGGGCGCGCAGGGCCTGCGTGAACCCCCGCTCGAAGTCCAGTTCGCCCATCAGCGCCTGCAGCTCGGTGACGTCCCGCAGGGTCACCACGGTGCCCCGGCGCTCCCCGCCCGACACGGGCGAGGTGTTGACCATCAGCACCCGTGACGCGGTCAGATGCACCTCGTCCACCCGCGGCTCGGAGGCCAGCAGCGCGCCCGTCAGCGGAGCCGGCAGCCCCAGGTCCGCCACCGGCCGCCCCACGACGTCCTCCTCGCCGCCCAGCCCCAGCAACTCCCGTCCCCCGTCGTTGATCAGCGCCACCCGGCGCTGTGCGTCCAGCATCAGCAGCCCTTCCCGCACCGCGTGCAGGGCGGCCTGGTGGTAGTCGTGCATCCGGCTGAGCTCGGTCGCGTTCATGCCGTGGGTGTGCCGGCGCAGCTTGGCATTGATCACATACGTGCCGACCGCGCCGAGCACCAGCACCCCGGCGGCGACCGAGAACAGTGCGACGACCTGCTCCCGCACCCGCTCGCTGATCGATTCCACCTTGATGCCGGCGCTGACCAGACCGATCACACGCCCGTCCTCCTCGATGGGCGTGACCGCGCGGACGGACGGCCCGAGGGTGCCCGTGTAGGTCTCGGTGAAGGTGTCACCGCGCTGGGCGCGGGCGATGTTGCCGAGGAAGGGCCGGCCGATCTGGCGCGGGTTCGGGTGCGTCCAGCGGATGCCCCCGGGAGTCATGATCGTGACGAAGTCGACCCCGGTGTCCTTCTGCACCCTCAGCGCGTACGGCTGGAGCTCCGCCGAGGGGTCCGGGGTGCGGATCGCCTCCCGGACCGACGGTGCGTCGGCGACCGAGCGGGCCACCGCGGTGGCCTGACGGCGGGCCGCCTCCTCGGCCTGGCCCTGGTTGCTGATGTAGGCGAACAGCGCATATCCGGCCACGACGAGGGCGAGCAGCACCGCCTGCATCGCGAACAGCTGGCCCGCCAGGCTGCGAGGTCTCGGAAGGGCGGGTATGCGCATGCCGCAAGTCTGCCTCTCTGTTCCGGCACGAACTGTCCGGGGTGAACTGTCGGGCATGAACTAAATGAACGGAAGGGTGACCGCTCTCACACGGCGGGAGATAGTCACGGCATTCCCGAAAACCCGGACGTGAGCCGCACGCCGGTGATGCCGACGTCGTCATCGAGGAGGGCCGCCGTGAGCAGCGCAGCCGATACGGCACCTGCCGCACCCGCAGCCAAGCGCGACCGCACCCACTATCTGTACATCGCCGTGATCGCCGCGGCGATTCTGGGAATCGCCGTCGGGTTCGCCGCGCCGGATCTCGCCAAGGAGCTCAAACCGCTCGGCACCGGCTTTGTGAGCCTGATCAAGATGATGATCTCGCCGATCATCTTCTGCACGATCGTGCTCGGGGTCGGTTCGGTGCGGAAGGCGGCGAAGGTCGGCAAGGTCGGCGGGCTCGCGCTCGGCTACTTCGTCGTGATGTCGTTCATCGCGCTGGCCATCGGACTCGTGGTCGGCAACATCATCCACCCGGGCAGCGGCATGCAGCTGACCGAGGAGGTGAAGGGCGTCGGCCAGGCGCAGGCCGAGGCCGGGGGCGAGAGCACGGTCGACTTCGTGCTCGGTGTCGTCCCGACCACGCTCGTGTCGGCGTTCACCGAGGGGGAGGTGCTGCAGACCCTGCTGGTCGCCCTGCTCGTCGGGTTCGCCCTGCAGGGCATGGGCCGCAGGGGCGAGCCGATCCTGCGCGGGGTGGAGCACATCCAGCGGCTGGTCTTCCGCGTCCTTGCCATGATCATGTGGGCCGCCCCGGTCGGTGCCTTCGGCGCTCTCGCCGCCGTCGTCGGCGAGACGGGCGTCGACGCCCTGAAGGCACTCGCCACGATCATGTTCGGCTTCTACCTCACCTGTCTGCTGTTCGTGTTCCTGGTGCTGGGCGCGCTGACCCGGATCGTGACCGGCGTCAGCATCTTCCGGCTGCTGATGTACCTGGGCCGTGAGTTCCTGCTGATCGTGTCCACGTCGTCGTCCGAGTCCGCGCTGCCCCGGCTCATCGCCAAGATGGAGCACCTGGGCGTGAGCCGTCCGGTCGTCGGCATCACCGTGCCGACCGGCTACTCCTTCAACCTCGACGGCACGATGATCTACCTGACCATGGCCTCGCTGTTCATCGCCGAGGCGATGGGCCGGCCGCTGTCCCTCGGCCAGCAGGTCACCCTGCTGCTGTTCATGATGATCGCCTCGAAGGGCGCGGCCGGTGTCACCGGCGCCGGTCTGGCCACCCTCGCCGGTGCCCTGCAGTCCCACAAGCCCGCCCTGGTCGATGGCGTCGGCCTGATCGTCGGCATCGACCGCTTCATGAGCGAGGCCCGCGCCCTGACCAACTTCGCGGGCAACGCGGTCGCCACCCTGCTGATCGGCACCTGGACCGGAGAGGTCGACAAGGAGCGGGTGCGGCGGGTGCTCGCCGGCGAGCTGCCCTTCGACGAGAGGACCCTGCTGGACGAGTCCGACGGCGCCGAGGCCCCGGCCGGGCAGCCCGTCCGGGGCGAGAAGGAACTCGCCGGGGCCTGACCTCGGCCCGCCCCGTGCCGGCCGCCCCATGGACGAGGAAATCCCCCGGGAAATTGCGCCCGGGGGATTTCCTTGCGTATATTCGGTGATTCGCGACTTATGAATGAAATGGGTCGCGATGAAGTCTACTGAGAGAAGTATATCCGGGCGGGAGCTGAATTGTCAAACACCGATTTCCCCGACGGTGAATTGCGGCAGGAACAGGAATTCATCGACGGGCTGTACGCGCGGGTGGACGTGCTGCGCGGCGAGGCCGAGGACGCCGTCGCGGACGCGCTCGCCCAGGGCCACACGCCCATGCAGGCCAGGCTGGAACGGGACATCGCCGTCGCCGAGCGGTCGGGGCTGCTGGCCGCGCTGAACGCCGTGGACGGTTCGCTCTGCTTCGGACGGATCGACCTCGCCGACGGCGACAGCCACCACATCGGCCGTATCGGCCTGCGCGCCGACGACGCCGACCGCACGCCGATCCTGATCGACTGGCGTGCCGAGGTCGCCCGCCCGTTCTACCTGGCCACCGGCCACACCCCGATGGGCCTGCGCCGGCGGCGGCACATCTCCACCGAGGGCCGCCGGGTCACCGCCCTGCACGACGAGATCCTCGACCTCGAGGACACCACCCGCACCGGCCACGAGGACCCGACCGGCGACGCGGTGCTGCTGGCCGCGCTCAACTCCGCGCGCACCGGCCGGATGAGCGACATCGTGCGGACCATCCAGGCCGACCAGGACCGGATCATCCGGGCGCCGCACCACGGCGTGCTGGTGGTGGAGGGCGGCCCCGGCACCGGAAAGACCGCGGTGGCGCTGCACCGGGCCGCGTATCTGCTCTACGAGCACCGCGAACTGCTCGCCAAGCGCGCCGTCCTCATCGTCGGCCCCAACCCCGCCTTCCTCGGCTACATCGGCGAGGTGCTGCCCTCCCTCGGCGAGACCGGCGTGCTGCTGGCCACCGTCGGCGAGCTGTTCCCCGGGGTCAGGGCCACCGCGACCGACACCCCCGAGGCCGCCGCCGTCAAGGGCCGCGCCGAGATGGCCGACGTGCTCGCCGCCGTCGTACGCGACCGGCAGACGCTGCCCGACCCGGTGATCCCCGTCGAGCACGACCGCGAGGTCCTGATGCTCGACGACGACCTGGTGCGCGTCGCCCGCGAGCGCGCCCGCGCCACGAAGCTGCCGCACAACGTGGCCCGTGAGTACTTCGAGGGCCACATCCTCAACACGCTCACCGACCTGTACGCCGAGCGCATCGGCACCGACCCCTACGACGGGGCCGGCCTCCTCGACGCCAGTGACATCACCCAGATCCGCGACGAGCTCGCCGAGAACCCCGAGGTCTGGTCGGTCATCGACCAGCTGTGGCCGCGGCTGACCCCCCAGCAGCTGGTCGCGGACTTCCTGGCCGCCCCGGAGGGATACGTCAGTGACGCGGACGCGGACGCGATCCGCCGCCCGGTGACCCGGGCCTGGACCCCGGCGGACATCCCCCTGCTCGACGAGGCCGCCGAACTGCTCGGCGAGGACGACCGTCTGGCCCGCGCCCGCGCCGCCCGCGAACGCGCCTCCCGGATCGCCTACGCCCAGGGCGTGCTGGACGTGTCGTACGGCTCCCGGACCTTCGAGTTCGAGGACAAGGAGGAGATCGATCCCGACGCCGGCGAGGTCCTGTCCGCGCACGACATCATCGACGCCGAACGGTTCGCCGAACGGCACGAGGAGGCGGACCACCGCAGCGCCGCCGAGCGGGCCGCGGCCGACCGCACCTGGACGTTCGGGCACATCGTCGTCGACGAGGCGCAGGAGCTGTCGCCGATGGCGTGGCGGCTGCTGATGCGGCGCTGCCCCACCCGCTCCATGACCCTGGTCGGCGACCCCGCGCAGACGTCGGAGGCGGGAGGGGTCGGCTCCTGGGAGGAGATCCTCCGGCCGTACGTCGGGGACCGCTGGACCCACACCCGTCTCGGCGTCAACTACCGCACCCCCGCGGAGATCATGGAGGTCGCGGCGGCCGTGGTCCGCGCCGAGCACCCCGGCTTCGAGCCGCCCCGCTCGGTCCGCTCCACAGGCGTACGGCCCTGGGCCCGCGCCACCGGCGACCTGCCCGGCGCGGTGGCGGAGGCCGTCGCCGACCTCACCCCGTCCGAGGGCCGGCTCGCGGTGATCGCCCCGCGCGACCTGCACCGCTTTCTGGCCACCCGGCTGGACGGGGTCACGGCCGGCGCCGAGCCCGACCTCACCCGGACGGTCGTCCTGCTCGACCCGCGCCAGGCCAAGGGCCTGGAGTTCGACTCCGTCCTGGTGGTCGAGCCGGGCCAGTACGGCACGAGCGACCTGTACGTGGCCCTGACCCGGGCCACGCAGAGGCTCGGCGTGGTGCACTCCGAGCCCCTGCCGAAGGCCCTGGCGGACGCCCTGGCCTGAGCGGGCTCTGCGCCCGACCGGGTCAGGCCGGGCGCAGCCACACCGTCGCCAGCGGCGGCAGCGTCAGCCGGATGCTCGCCGGACGGCCGTGCCACCCCTGCGGCTCCGGCTTGACCGGGTCCGGGTGGACGACGTCGCTGCCGCCGTAGCGGGCCGCGTCGGTGTTGAGCACCTCCTGCCAGGCGGGCACGTCGCCGGGGACGCCGATGCGGTAGTCGGAGCGGACCACCGGGGCGAAGTGGGACACCACGAGCAGCGGGGTGCCGTCGGCGTCATGGCGCAGAAAGGCGAGGACGTTGTCGTCCGCCGCGTCCGCGGTGATCCACTGGAAGCCGTCGGGGTGGACGTCCCGCGCCCACAGGGCGGGGGTGGCCCGGTAGACGGCGTTGAGGTCGCGGACCAGGTCCCGCACGCCCCGGTGGTCGGCCTCGGCGCCGTACGCCGGGTCGAGCAGCCACCAGTCGGGGCCGCGGACCTCGGACCACTCGGAGCCCTGCGCGAACTCCTGGCCCATGAACAGGAGCTTCTTGCCCGGATGGGACCACATGAAGCCCAGATAGGCGCGCAGATCGGCCCGCTGCCGCCACCAGTCGCCGGGCATCTTCGACACCAGCGCGCCCTTGCCGTGCACCACCTCGTCGTGGGAGATCGGCAGGACGTAGTTCTCGCTGTAGGCGTA
>NZ_BAAAHG010000022.1:0-81594 GCF_039525155.1 Streptomyces thermoalcalitolerans
CCCGCCACGGGCGCCGTGCGCGCGCCGGTCAGCGGCGGACGTCCCGGCCCGCGGAGCCGCCCGGCCCGCCGCTGTAGCCGCGGGCACCCCGGTGCACACGCCGGTGGCGGGCCGCGGCGCCGAGCAGCAGGGCCGCGCCCAGACAGAAGAGCAGGGCGAGGGCGAGTCCGGCGCTGAAGACCTCGAGCGTGTTCACCCTGGCGATGTCGCTGCCGAGGACCGACACCGTGTACTCGGGGCCGCCGGACAGATTGCCGGCGATGGCCAGAGCGGTGAAGGCCGCGGTCGCCGCGAGGAGGAGCAGACCGATGAGCAGCATGGAAGTCATCTCCCCGAAGAAGTCCCGTCACCCTGCCGGTACCCCGCTCGCCGCCCGGCAGGCCGGCCGGGGGCTTCCGGAACACCCGCGAAGGCAGCGGACGGACCGGACCGCGGCGCCGGTCCCCAGGTGCCCCGCCGCTCTCCTCGGGTACCCGTCGCAAACGGCGCGGTGAACGGCACCGCGGGGACCGCACAACCCGACGAAGGGAGGCGTCATGGCTCAGCATGTACGCGACATCATGACCAGCAGGCTGGTGACGGTGGAGCCGCAGACGCCGGTGACCACAGTGGCCCGGAAGATGCGCGACGAGGACATCGGCCTCGTCCTGGTGATGGAGGGCGACGAACTGCGTGGCCTGGTCAGCGACCGCGACCTGGTGATCCGGGCACTGGCCGAGGGCGGTGACCAGGAGCAGCGGACCGCCGCCTCCGCGTGCAGCAGCGACATCTACGCGTTGACCCCGGACGACGAGGTCGACCGCGCGGTGCAGCTGATGCGGGAGCACTCCGTGCGCCGGGTGCCGGTCGTCGACCACGGTCACCCCGTGGGCATCGTCTCCCTCGGCGACCTGGCCATCGAGCGCGACCCGGGATCCGCCCTCGGCGGCATCAGCGCGGCGGAGCCCAACCGGTAGGGGCGACACCGCTCACGGCCGGGGCGTCCGCACGGGCGGACGCCCCCGGCTTCGCGTCAGGCGGCCAGCACCTTCTCCAAGGAGGCCAGCGCGGAGCGCAGCTCGTCCTCCGTGATGGTCAGCGGCGGCGCCAGCCGGATCGTGGAGCCATGGGTGTCCTTGACCAGGACCCCCTCCCGCATCAGACGCTCACTGACCTCCCGCCCGGTGCCGATCGCCGGATCCACGTCGACGCCCGCCCACAGGCCGCGCGAGCGGAAGCCGACCACGCCCCGGCCGACCAGCCCGGTCAGCTCCTCGCGCAGCACGGTGCCCAGCTGTGCCGCCCGGCGCTGGAACTCGCCGGTCTCCAGCAGGTCGATCACCGCCGTGCCGACCGCGGCGGACAGCGGGTTGCCGCCGAACGTCGACCCGTGCTCACCCGGCCGCAGCACGCCCAGCACCTCCCGGCGCCCGACGACCGCGGACACCGGCACGATCCCGCCGCCCAGCGCCTTGCCCAGCAGCACGAGGTCCGGCACCACGTCCTCGTGCTCGACGGCGAGGGTGCGCCCGGTGCGGCCGAGACCCGACTGGATCTCGTCCGCCACGAACAGACAGCCCGCGCGGCGGGTCAGCTCCCGCACCCCGGAGAGGTAGCCGTCGTCGGGAACGATCACACCGGCCTCGCCCTGGATCGGTTCGATCAGCACGGCGGCCGTCGTCTCGTCGATCGCCGCCTCGAGGGCCTCCAGATCGTTGTACGGGACGATCCGGAAGCCCGGGGTGAACGGCCCGAAGCCCGACCGTGCCGTCTCGTCCGTGGAGAAGCCGACGATCGTCGTCGTACGGCCGTGGAAGTTGTCCGCCGCGACCACGATCGTCGCCTGGTCGGCCGGGACGCCCTTGACCTCGTACGCCCATTTGCGGGCCACCTTGATGCCGCTCTCCACCGCCTCGGCGCCGGTGTTCATCGGCAGCACCATGTCCTGCCCGGTCAGGGCCGCCAGCCGCTCGGCGAACTCGGCGAGCCGGTCGTTGTGGAAGGCCCGCGAGGTCAGGGTGAGCCGGTCGAGCTGGCGGTGCGCGGCCTCGATCAGCACGGGGTGGCGGTGGCCGAAGTTCAGGGCCGAGTAGCCGGCCAGCATGTCCAGATAGCGGCGGCCCTCGACGTCCTCCACCCAGGTGCCCTCGGCACGGGCGACGACCACGGGCAGCGGGTGGTAGTTGTGGGCGAGGACCGGCTTCTCGGCCTCGATCAGCTCGGCGGAGGTACGGGTGCGTGCGGGTGCGGTCATGAACGGATCTCCTGGGTGCAGCACTTGATGCCGCCGCCGGCCTTGTGGAACTCGGACAGGTCGACGGGGACGGGGACGTAGCCGCGGTCGGCGAGCCGGCCGGCGAGTGCCGTCGCCCCGGGCGAGATGAACACGTGACGGCCGTCGCAGACGGAGTTCAGGCCGAAGGCCATCGCGTCCTCGCGGGTGGCGATCACCGCGTCCGGGTACAGCCGGGCGAGCACCTCGCGGCTGCCGGGCGAGAACGCCTCCGGGTAGTACGCGATGTTCCCCTCGCCCTCGTCGTCGAGGACGAACAGCGCGGTGTCCAGGTGGTAGAAGTACGGGTCCACCAGGGTCAGGCCGATCACCGGCACGCCCAGGTACTCCTGCGCCTCGTGATGGGCCTCACGGGTGGTGCGGAAACCGGTGCCGGCCAGGATCCAGCGGCCGGCCGGCACGAAGTCGCCCTCGCCCTCGCACACCGACTCGGGACGGTAGACGTCGTAGCCGGCCGACTTGAACCACGTGTCGTAGGGGACGGACTCCGGGCGGCGCTCGGGCGCCTTGAACAGGGAGCCGAAGACGCGGCCGCCCACGACGACCGCCGCATTGGCGGCGAAGACCATGTCGGGCAGGCCGGGCACGGGCTCCACGGTGTGGACGGTGTGGCCGTGGGCGCGGTAGGTGTCGATCAGCTCACGCCACTGCTTCTGGGCCAGGGACACGTCCACGGGCACGTCCGGACGCATCCAGGGATTGATCGCGTACTGCACGGCGAAGTGTCTGGGTTCGCAGACGAGGAAACGCCGCCGTCGCGGCACACGGGATTCGGGCACAGAGGGGTTCCTCCGCTTCCTGGGTGGTTCCAGGGTGACTCCTGGGTGGTGACTGGGGGTGACACAACGGTAGGAAGCGGTGACGGTGCGCGACAAGGAAGAAAAGCTGCGTGTATACGCAGGAATGCTGCGTCTTTCCGCCGCTCAGCGCAGGTCTGTTGCGTCCTGCGGGGCGGGCTGGCTGGCACCCGCCTCCGGGGACTCCGGCAGCAGATGGGACAGCACCATCACGCTGATCGTCTTCCGGATGAACGGTTCGGCGCGGATCCGCTCCAGCACCTCCTCGAAGTGCTCCACGTCCCGCGCCCGCACATGCAGCAGGGCGTCGGCGCCGCCGGTCACCGTCATCGCCGCGGTGATCTCCGGATGGTTGCGCACCACCTCGGCCAGCCGCCGCGGCGGGGCCGCGCCCTCGCAGTACACCTCGACGTACGCCTCCGTGCGCCAGCCCAGCGCCGACGGCTTGACCGTGGCGGTGAACCCGGTGATCACGCCCGTCTCGCGCAGCCGGTCCACACGGCGCTTGACGGCCGTCGCGGACAGGCCGATGGCCGCTCCGATCTCGGCGAAGCTGCTGCGGGCGTTCGCCATCAGCGCGGTGAGGATCTTCCGGTCGAGTTCGTCGAACGGTGCCGGCCTGCTGCTCATGGGGGCACTGTATCCAGCGCGAACGTCCGTGCTCAGACCATGTCCAGGCGCGCGGATGGCACCTACACTCCACCATCATGCTGCGTGCCCTGGCCGTCGATGACGAACGTCCCTCGCTCGAGGAGCTGCTGTACCTGCTCGGTG
Organism: Streptomyces thermoalcalitolerans; assembly: GCF_039525155.1. Taxonomy (NCBI): domain Bacteria; kingdom Bacillati; phylum Actinomycetota; class Actinomycetes; order Kitasatosporales; family Streptomycetaceae; genus Streptomyces; species Streptomyces thermoalcalitolerans. The sequence goes on from NZ_BAAAHG010000022.1 coordinate 3,844, forward strand.
CCGACTCCCGGATCGCCTCCGTGGAGGGCGCCGGCGATGCGACCGAGGCGCTGCGCCGCATCAACCGGGCCCTGGAGTCCGGCCCGGGCGGACCCGACGCGATCGACGTCGTCTTCCTCGACATCCACATGCCGGGCCTCGACGGTCTCGACCTGGCCCGGCTGCTCTCCAAGTTCGCCGAGCCGCCGCTGATCGTGTTCGTCACCGCGCACGAGGACTTCGCCGTGCAGGCCTTCGACCTCAAGGCTGTGGACTATGTGCTCAAACCCGTCCGCAAGGAACGCCTCGCCGAGGCCGTCCGCCGTGTCGCCCAGCTCCGCGACGCCGCCCCGCGGATCCCCGTGAGCGAACCCGACCCCGATCACCTGCCCGTCGAGCTCGGCGGTGTCACCCGTTTCGTGGCCGTCGACGACATCACCCATGTCGAGGCGCAGGGGGACTACGCCCGGCTGCACACCGGCAAGGGCAGCCATCTCGTGCGCATCCCGCTGTCCACGCTGGAGGAGCGCTGGCGTGCCCGCGGCTTCGTCCGCATCCACCGCCGTCACCTGGTCTCCCTGCGCCACATCAGCGAACTCCGTCTGGACGCCGGCTCGGTGAGCGTCCTGGTCGGCACCGAGGAACTCCAGGTCAGCCGCCGGCACGCGCGTGAGCTGCGGGAACTGCTGATGCGCCGGACCGCGCGCTAGGGGGAGGTGAACCGTGCCGCAGGACCCCGCCGAACGCCGTGTCGTCGTCACCGGCCCGCCCCGCCGCACCCGCCGGGCCCCGGGCCCCTACCGCCCGCGTCTGGAGATAGACGAGCAGACCACCCTCGGCCACACCTACGTCCGTTCCCTGATGCGCAGCCAGCTGCGCGCCGCGATCACGGTGCTGGCGGTGCTGGTGCTGCTCGTCGGCCCGCTGCCGCTGGTGTTCGCCGCCGCCCCCGCCGCCCGGCCCCTGAAGTGGGCGGTGCTCGGCTTCGGCCTCTACGTCCCGCTGGTGCTGCTCGCCCGCTGGTACGTGCGCCGTGCCGAGCGCAACGAACGCGACTTCGTACGGCTCGTGGAAGACCGCTGAACGCCGTGAACTCCGCCTACACCGTTCCCGCCGTCGCCCTCGTCGTGCTGGCCACCGTGTTCGTCGGCGCGTTCGGCCTGCGCATCTCCCGCACCACCTCCGACTTCTACGTCGCCTCCCGCACCGTCGGACCGCGTCTGAACGCCGCCGCGATCAGCGGGGAGTACCTCTCCGCCGCCTCGTTCCTGGGCATAGCCGGCCTGGTTCTCGTCCAGGGCCCGGACATGCTGTGGTACCCGGTCGGCTACACGGCCGGCTATCTGGTCCTGCTGCTGTTCGTCGCCGCCCCGCTGCGCCGCTCCGGCGCCTACACGCTGCCCGATTTCGCCGAGGCCCGGCTCGCCTCCCAGGGGGTGCGGCGGCTCGCGGGCGCCTTCGTCGTCGGGGTCGGCTGGCTGTACCTGATGCCCCAGCTCCAGGGCGCCGGGCTCACCCTGGCGGTGCTCGCCGGGGTGCCCGAGGCACTCGGCGCGGTGATCGTCGCCCTCGTCGTGGTGGCCACGGTCGCCGCGGGCGGGATGCGCAGCATCACCTTCGTCCAGGCCTTCCAGTACTGGCTGAAGCTGACCGCACTGCTGGTTCCCGCCCTCTTCCTCGTCCTCGCCTGGCAGCACGACGGAGCCCCCCGCCGCGCCTTCGACGAACCGCCCGCCTTCCGCGAGCAGCGCACCGTCCGCATCGCCGACACCCTCGACCTCAGGCTGCGAAGCCCGCTCACCGTCACCGTGACCGGCACCGTCGACGGCCGTGTCCACCGGGAGGAGCAGGTGCGTCTGAACGCGGGCGTCCACCATGTCGAACAGGGCACCCGGCTCACCTTCGCGCCGGGCGACCGGGTTCCCGAGACCGCCCACGACAGCAGCGGCGGCCTGTCCTCCTCCCTCGCCTCCGGGCGCGAGGAACGCCCGCTGTACGCCACATACGGGCTGATCCTCGCCACCTTCCTCGGCACCATGGGGCTGCCGCACGTCGTCGTCCGCTTCTACACCAGCCCGCACGGCGTCGCCGCCCGCCGCACCACCGTGGTCGTGCTCGCCATGATCGGCGGCTTCTATCTGCTGCCGCCGGTGTACGGCGCGCTCGGCCGTCTCTACGCCCCCGAGCTCACCCTCACCCGGAACGCCGACGCCGCGGTGCTGCTGCTGCCCGACCGGGTGATCGGCGGACTCGGCGGCGACCTGCTGGGCGCGCTGGTCGCGGGCGGCGCCTTCGCCGCGTTCCTGTCCACCGCCTCCGGACTGACCATGGCGGTGGCCGGGGTGCTCACCCAGGACGTGCTGCCCTCACGCGGCGTACGGCACTTCCTGCGGCACTTCCGGCTCGGCACGGTGCTCTCCATGGCCCCGCCGCTCGCCGCGAGCATTCTGGTCGGCGGGCTGCCGGTCGCCGACGCCGTCGGGCTCGCCTTCGCGGTGTCCGCGTCCTCCTTCTGCCCGCTGCTCGTCCTCGGCATCTGGTGGCGGCGGCTCACCCCGCCCGGCGCGGTGGCCGGGATGCTGGCGGGCGGCGGCGGCGCGCTCGCCGCGGTCGCCGTGACCATGGCCGGCTTCCCCGGCACCGGACCGCTGCACACACTGCTCGCCTGGCCCGCCCTGTGGTCGGTGCCCCTGGGCTTTCTCACCATGATGCTGGTCTCCCTGGCCACCCCGGGCCGGGTGCCGCCCGGCACCGCGGGCGTCCTGGCCCGCTTCCACCTGCCGGAACAGCTGTATGCGGAGGTGAAGGCATGAGCGGGTTCCTCGCCGGTCTCTGCGCCGCCGCGCTGCCGCTGCTGGCCGCCGGCTACTGGCTCGGCCGGCGCACCACCCGCCCGCAGAGCCTCGGCGGGCTCGGCACCCCCGTCGAGCACGCCACCTTCCAGACCCTGCACACCGCCTCCCTCGCCGCGCCGCCGCTGCGGGCCGGGCTGACCGAGGAGACCGCCCGCAAGGCGGCCCGCCGGCTGCGCTCCCTGCTCGGCACCGACGCCCTGTGCCTCACGGACGACACCCGGGTCCTCACCTGGGACGGCGTCGGCGCACACCACCGCGGCGAGATCATGGAACATCTCACCGGTCCTCTGGAGACCGGCCGCGGCGAGGCGTTCCGGCTCACCTGCCGGGCCCCGGACTGCCCGGTGCGCTGGGCCGTCGTCGCCCCGCTCACCGTCGACGACCGGGTGCACGGCGCCCTGGTCGCCTGCGCGCCCCGCGAGTCCGCCGTCCTGGTCCGCGCCGCGGCCGAGGTCGCCCGCTTCGTCTCCGTCCAGCTGGAGCTCGCGGAGCTCGACCGCTCCCGCACCCGGCTCATCGAGGCCGAGATCAAGGCCCTGCGGGCCCAGATCTCCCCGCACTTCATCTTCAACTCGCTCGCGGTCATCGCCTCGTTCGTCCGCACCGACCCCGAGCGGGCCCGCGAGCTGCTGCTGGAGTTCGCCGACTTCATCCGCTACTCGTTCCGCCGGCACGGCGACTTCACCACGCTCGCCGACGAACTGCACGCCATGGAGCACTACCTGGCGCTGGTACGGGCCCGCTTCGGCGACCGTCTCACGGTCACCCTGCAGATCGCGCCGGAGGTGCTGCCCGTCTCCCTGCCGTTCCTGTGTCTGCAGCCGCTGGTGGAGAACGCCGTCAAGCACGGCCTGGAGGGCAAGACCGGCACCTGCCACATCCGGATCACCGCCCAGGACGCCGGCTCCGAGGCGCTGGTCGTCATCGAGGACGACGGCGTCGGCATGGACCCCGAGCTGCTGCGCCGCATCCTGGCCGGCGAGGTCAGCCCCTCCGGGGGCATAGGGCTGTCCAACGTCGACGACCGGCTGCGCCAGGTCTACGGCGACGACCACGGCCTGGTCATCGAGACGGCCCCGGGCGCGGGCATGAAGATCACGGTCCGGCTGCCGAAGTACCAGCCGGGCGTGCACTCGGCGACACGGCTGATCGAGAGCTGACCGGGAAGCGAGCCCTCAGGTGTCGCGGGTGACGACCATGGCCAGGGTGATCAGGCCCAGCACGACCCAGCCGAACCACAGCCAGCCGTTGCTGCCGAGCGCCACCGTGTAGGCCGTCACCGCGATAAGGGCGCCCACGGTGAGCACCCCCATCGCTCGTGTGGAACCGTCCGTGGGACCGGGCATCGCGGCACCCTCCTCGTGGTCGGTTGTCTCCCATGGTGCCCCGTACCCCCTCGGAGCAGAACGGGAGAGGAGTGCCACGGAGTGCCGCGGGCGGGGCCCGCTCAGTTCCCGCGCGTGTTCAGGGAGGCCAGATAGGCGTTGTACGCCTGGAGCTCCTTGTCGCCGTCACGGTCCGCGGCGCGGTCCTTGCGCCGGGCCTGGCGCTGTTCGGAGGCGTACCACTGGAAGAGCAGCGCGATCAGCACGATCACGGACGGGATCTCGCTGAACGCCCAGGCGATGCCGCCGGCCGCGTTCTGGTCGGCCAGGGCGTCGATGCCGAGCGAGGCGGGCGGATGGCTGTAGGTCCCGACCATGGGCGTGTTCCCCATCATCAGCGCGATGCCGAAGAACGCGTGGAACGGCATGCCCGCGAACAGCTGCATCATCCGCATGAGGTGGCTCGGCCGGTGCGGGCCCGGGTCGACGCCCATGATCGGCCAGAAGAACACCAGGCCCGTCGCGAGGAAGTGCACCATCATCGCCACATGCCCCGTCTTCGACTCCATCAGCCAGTCGAAGAGCGGAGTGAAGTACAGCACGTACAGGCTCGCGATGAACATCGGGATGGTGAACAGGGGGTGGGTGACGACCCGCATGTAGTGGCTGTGCAGCAGTGCCAGCAGCAGCTCACGCGGTCCCGTGCGGCCCCTGCCGGCCACCGGCAGGGCGCGCAGGGCCAGCGTGACCGGGGAGCCGAGCAGGATCAGGATCGGCGACAGCATGCTGATGACCATGTGCTGGACCATGTGCACGGTGAAGACGGCCATGCCGTAGTCGTTCAGCCGGGTGCACATCACCAGGAGCACGCTCAGCACGCCGGTGACGAACGCCACCGTCCGGCCCACCGGCCAGGAGTCGCCGCGCCGCCGCAGCCGCACCACGCCCCAGAGGTACAGGCCGAGCCCGAGCAGGCAGCCGACGAGGAAGAACGGGTCCGGGGACCACTGAAGACCGCGTTCCAGCGTGAACGGCGGCAGATCCGTCATCGTGCCGTGCCCGCTGTGATCCATCCGCAGACTCCTGGTTCATGGGCGTGCGCGCTGTCCGTCCACAGCCGCCTGTCGGCCTCCAGACTAGAACCGCCCCCGACGGCTGCCGTGACCGGGGGCGGTGGGGACGGGGGCCGGCGCCCGCCTACAGCACGCACTGCGCCTCGGCGTACCGCTCCGCGGGCACCGTCTTCAGGGTCGCGACCGCGTCGGCGAGCGGCACCGTCACGATGTCGGTGCCGCGCAGCGCCGTCATCCGTCCGAACTCGCCGCGGTGCACGGCCTCCACCGCGTGCCAGCCGAACCGGGTGGCGAGGACGCGGTCGAACGCCGTCGGGGTGCCGCCGCGCTGGACGTGCCCGAGGATGACGGGCCGGGCCTCCTTGCCGAGCCGCTTCTCCAGCTCGTCCGAGAGCTGCCGGGCGACACCGGCGAACCGCTCGTGGCCGTAGATGTCCTTGCCGCCCTCGTCGAAGTCCATGGTGCCCGGCCGGGGCTTGGCGCCCTCCGCGGCCACCACGATCGCGAACCGCTTGCCCGCCGCGAAGCGCGCGCCGACCCTCTCCGTCAACTCGTCGATGTCGAAGGGGCGTTCCGGGACGACGATGGCGTGGGCGCCGGCGGCCATGCCGGACTGCAGCGCGATCCAGCCGGTGTGGCGGCCCATGACCTCCACGATCAGCACGCGCTGGTGGGACTCGGCGGTGGTCTTCAGCCGGTCCAGGGCCTCGGTGGCGACGGTCACCGCCGTGTCGAAGCCGAAGGTGACGTCCGTGGCCGCGATGTCGTTGTCGATGGTCTTCGGCACGCCGACGATGGGCAGGCCGCTGTCGGACAGCAGCCGGGCCGCCTTGAGCGTGCCCTCGCCGCCGATCGGGATGATCGCGTCGAGGCCGAGTTCCTCGACATGGCCCTTGGCCCGCGCCACCCCGTCCCGCAGGTGCTCGGGACGGACCCGGGAGGAGCCGAGGATGGTGCCGCCGCGGGCGAGGATGCCGCTCACCGCGTCGAGATCGAGCTTGAGGTAGTCACACTCCAGCAGGCCCTTCCAGCCGTCGCGGAAGCCGATGACCTCGTCGCCGTGGTCGACGACGGCACGGTGCACGACGGACCGGATGACGGCGTTCAGGCCGGGGCAGTCGCCGCCGGACGTGAGGACACCAATGCGCATAGCCCGAACAACCTTCTTCATGTGGGGCACGGGACCGGACCGCGCTGTCCGGCTCGGTCCCCGCCACCCTAGCGGCACTCGGGGGCAGGACCGAATCCTCCGTCCGCCTGCTGGACGGGGCCGCTCACCTGTGCGTACGGCCCGTCAGACGGGCTGGTTGCGCCGTGCTGACGGGCCGGTGGACACGCGGTGACCGGAGCGCCGGAAGAACCGTTCCCGCAGGGGGCGGGCGCGCCGGTGCCGCAGACCTACGCGGACTGCTGGGCGGCGGCGATGCGCTCGTTGCGCAGCGCCTCGTACCAGCGCTCGTCGACCGGCGGAAGCGCGTTGACGTCGAGGGCCAGCTTCAGCAGCAAGTCCGCGATCAGCGGGTTGCGGGCCATCACCGGACCGTGCATGTAGGTGCCGAAGACGGTGTCGTTGTACGCGCCCTCCGTGCCGTCGCCGGTGCCGTTGCCCTTGCCGATCCGGACCCGGGCGAACGGGCGGGCGGTGGGGCCGAGGTGGGTGACGCCCTGGTGGTTCTCGAACCCGGTCAGCGTGGGCAGGTTGAGCTGCGGGTCGATGTCGGCCAGCACGTCGCCGACGCACCGCTCGCCCTCGCCGCGCACCGACACCACGTCGAGCAGGCCCAGTCCCGGCTCGCGCTGCCCGAGGTCGTTGATGAACTCGTGGCCGAGGATCTGGTAGCCGGCGCAGACCGCGAAGACGATCGCACCGTTCTCCACGGCCTTGACCAGACCGCCGTCGCGGCGCAGCCGCTCCGCCGCGAGCCGCTGCGGCCGGTCCTCGCCGCCCCCGATCAGATAGATGTCGCCGGACGTCGGAATCGGCTGGTCACTGCGCACGTCCAGGCGGGCCACGTCCAGGCCGCGCTGCCGGGCCCGGCGTTCCACGACCAGCACATTGCCCTGGTCGCCGTAGGTGCTCAGCAGGTCCGGGTAGACCCACACCAGCCGCAGTTGGTTGTCGCTCATGGAAGTGCTCGTCCTTCGTGATCAGTTGCCGACGCGGCGGCGCAGGTCCTGGAACGCGGTGTAGTTGGCGATGACCTCGATCCGGCCGGGCGGCGCCTGCTGAACGGCCTGCTCGAGGCTGTCGCAGACCTGGAACTGCTGGTTGGCCACCTCCAGACGCACCGCGAGGTCCAGCTTCCGGTCGCCGAGCACGAAGAGCGGGTGGCCGGTCAGCCGGGTGTAGTCGACGTCCCACAGCCAGGAGGTGTCGGTGCCGTCGGCGCTGCGTGCGTTCACCGACAGGATGACGGGTGCGGGCGGCGGGTCGATCAGGGAGAAGGTCTCCAGCCAGCCGGCCGGGTTCTTCGCCAGCAGCAGCCGCAGGTCACGGCCCTGGAACTTGACGACGTCGTAGCGGCCGGCGACCGCCTGCACCTGGAACATCCGCTCCAGGGCGACCTGCGGCGGCACCCCGAAGACGGCGGCGACGGCCGCGGACGTGGCGGCGTTGGCCTTGTTGGCACGGCCCGGCAGCTGCAGATGGATCGGCCAGGCGGAGCCGTGCGGGTCGAGGACGTGGTCGCCGTTCAGCACCCAGCTGGGGGCGGGCCGGCGGAAGCCGCACTCGTTGCAGAACCAGTCGTCACCGGGGCGCTGCATCACACCGCCGCAGGACGGGCAGGACCAGGCGTCGTCCTTCCACACCTGCCCGGCGGCCACCCAGACCACATGGGGGGAGGAGGACGCGGCCCACACCACCAGCGGGTCGTCGCAGTTGGCGACGATCACGGCCTTGGACCCGGTCAGGGCCTCGCGCCAGTTCTCGGCGAGCATCCGGGTCTCGCCGGCGCGGTCGAGCTGGTCGCGGGAGAGGTTGAGCAGCGCGATGCACTTGGGGTCGGTGTCCCGGGCCACGGCCGCGAGGTACTTCTCGTCGACCTCGAGCACACCGAACTTGGCGTCCGAGCCGTCCGCCAGCGCCGAGGTGATGCCCGCGGGCATGTTGGCGCCCAGGGCGTTGGAGACGACCGGACCCGCGGCCCGCAGGGCCTCGGCGATGAGCCGGGTGGTGGTGGTCTTGCCGTTGGTCGCCGAGACCAGGACCACCTCCAGGTGCTGGGCGAGCCGGCTGAGCAGGTCGGGGTCGAGTTTCAGGGCCACCCGACCACCGATCACCGAACCGCTGCCGCGACCCGCGGCGCGCGACGCCGCGGCGACCGCCCTGCCCGCCGTCACGGCCAGTTTGGCCCGCGGCGTGAGCGGGTCCGAGTTGCCTGCCATCAGTTCTCGATCCTCCTTGCGTACGCGCCGCGCCTGAGTCATCCGGCACCGTGGTGGGGCCTCAGCCTATCGAGATCCACTGGTGCTCCCGAATCCCGGCCCGCGGCTGCGCGGCGGGACGCGGGCCGAGGGAACCGTACCCTTGCCGCCATGCGACATGGCTCGATCCCCGGTGCCCGCGGACGCGTCCGGCCCCTCACCCTGTTCGGCGACCCCGTCCTCGCCACGCCCTGCGCGGAGGTCACCGACTTCGGTCCCGCGCTGTCCCGGCTGGTGGAGGACCTGTTCGCCACGATGTACGCGGCACGGGGCGTGGGGCTGGCCGCGAATCAGGTGGGGGAGTCCCTGCGGGTGTTCGTGTACGACTGCCCGGACGACGAGGACGTGCGCCACCTGGGACATGTGGTGAACCCGCGGCTGGTGGAGACGGGCGGCGTGGTGGTCCGCGGCCCGGAGGGCTGTCTGTCCCTGCCGGGCCTGGAGGCGGGGACGGAGCGTCACGACGAGGCGGTGGTCGAGGGGTTCACGGTGACCGGGGAGCCGGTCACCGTGCGCGGGACGGGGTTCTTCGCACGATGCCTGCAGCACGAGTGCGACCACCTTCAGGGGCGCCTGTACGTGGACCGCCTCACGGGGTGGCGCAGACGGAGGGTGCTGAGGCAGGCGGCGAGGGCACCGTGGAGCCGTACGGCCCGGAAAGGCGCCGGGGAACCGTAGGGGGGCCGTCCGGATCGTGCCGTGGGCCGCGGGGCACACCGCTCACCGGAGCCGGCCCGATCCGAAAGACATCCCTCTAGAAGCCCGGGCCGCCCGCCTTGTCCCCGGCCGCCGCCAGCCGGCCCCACAGCAGGTCCGCGAGGCTGCGCACCAGCTCCGCGCGGGAGCAGGGGCGCTCGCCCAGCCACCAGTCGCCGGCCGCGTGCATCATGCCGACGATGCCGTGCCCCCACACGCGGGCCAGCTGCCGGCTGTTCGGGCCGAGGTCCAGCCGCTCCTCGATGACCTTGGCCAGTTCCTCGCCCATGCGGCGCAGCAGCGGGGCGGAGTGCTTGCCGACGTCGAAGCCCTGGTCGCCGGCCTGGCTGCCCTCCGCCGGGTGCATCAGGAACCGGTAGACCTGCGGACGGGCCTCGATGGCCGCGAGATAGGTGTCCAGCGTGGCCTCCACCCGCTCGCGCCGGTCCCCGGGGGCGTCCAGCGCGGCCCGCAGCGAGTCGAGCAGGGCGTCGGTGTGCCGCTTGGCGAGGGCGGCGTACAGCCCTCCCTTGTCGCCGAAGTGGCGGTAGAGGATCGGCTTGGTGATGCCGGCCTCGGCGGCGATGGCGTTCATCGACGCCTGCGGGCCGTCGCGCAGAACCACCCGGTCGGCGGCCTCCAGCAGCTCGCGCCGTCGGCGGTCGGCGGAACGCTGCTGATCGGTCCGCTGCGTGGTGTCCATGAACTCTCCCCACCCGTGCTGATTCGGTGACGCCTGCGCAAACTAGCACTGACAGTGCCCGAAATCCCGAACGGGCCGCTGACGAGCCGTCGGAGGCCGGCTTTACCCACGGGTAGGCACACAGTAGTGTTACCGCAAGTAACACGTGGGTGTGCCGCTGGAGGGGACATGGCCGAGTTCACCATGGAGCTCAACGACGAGCAGAAGGAGGTCCGGGACTGGCTGCACGGCTTCGCGGCCGAGGTGATCCGTCCCGCGGCCGCCGAGTGGGACGAGCGCGAGGAGACTCCCTGGCCGGTCATCCAGGAGGCGGCGAAGGTCGGCATCTACTCCCTCGACTTCTACGCCCAGCAGTACTTCGACCCCACCGGTCTCGGCATCCCCATGACCATGGAGGAGCTGTTCTGGGGCGACGCCGGCATCGCCCTGTCCATCGTCGGCACCGGACTGGCCGCGGTCGGCGTCCTCACCAACGGCACCGACGAGCAGATCGGCACCTGGATCCCGCAGATGTACGGCGACCCGGACGACGTCAAGGTCGCCGCCTTCTGCTCCTCCGAGCCCGACGCCGGCTCCGACGTGGCCTCCCTGCGCACCCGCGCGGTGTACGACGAGGCCAAGGACGAGTGGGTGATCAACGGCACCAAGACCTGGGTGACCAACGGCGGCATCGCGAACGTCCATGTGGTCGTCGCCTCCGTCGACCCCGAGCTGGGCTCCAGGGGCCATGCCTCCTTCATCGTCCCGCCGAACACCCCGGGGCTGTCCCAGGGCCAGAAGTTCAAGAAGCACGGCATCCGCGCCTCGCACACCGCCGAGGTGATCCTGGACCATGTGCGCGTCCCCGGCTCCTGCCTGCTCGGCGGCAAGGAGAAGCTGGACGAGCGTCTGGCCCGGGCCCGGGAAAGGCTCCGGAAGGGCGGGACGGGCTCCCGTCCGGCCGGTGACCGGGAGAGGGGGAAGAACGCGGCGATGGCCACCTTCGAGGCGTCCCGTCCGGCCGTCGGCGCGATGGCGGTGGGCACCGCCCGGGCCGCGTACGAGATCGCCCTCGACTACGCCAAGACCCGTGAGCAGTTCGGCCGGCCGATCATCGACAACCAGGGCGTCGCCTTCCAGCTCGCCGACATGCGCACCCGGATCGACGCCGCCCGCCTGCTGGTGTGGCGCGCCTCCTGGATGGCGGTCAACGGCAAGCCGTTCACCGCCGCCGAGGGCTCGATGTCCAAGCTGTTCGCCAGCGAGACCGCGAAGAAGGTCACCGCCCAGGCCATCCAGATCCTGGGCGGCAACGGCTACACCAGGGAGTACCCGGTGGAGCGGATGCACCGCGACGCAGCGATTTATACGATCTTCGAGGGGACGAGTGAGATCCAGCGGCTGGTGATCGCACGGACGATCTCGGGCATGCCGATCCGCTGACGGCGCCGGCAGCACCGACTGCACCGGCGGCACCGACGGCGCCGTCGGCACCGGCGTGCCGGCGGTGCTAGCGGTACTTGAGCGGCGTCAGCTGCTCGATGTCGTAACGCTTGCGCAGGGCCTCGATGGCCTCGTGGTCCGGGGGACCTCCGTCGCGCAGGATGTCGAGCAGCTCCTCGAAGTAGCGCTCGTGGTCCGGGGGCGGGGAGGCCTGGAAGAGCATCTTCGCCGGGGCGTCGGTCGGGTTGGCGAACGCGTGCGGGCAGCCCGGGGGCACGACGATGGCCGTGCCCGGGGTCGCCCGCACCACCCGTCTGCCCGAGTGGGACTCCCACTTCTGCCAGTGGTCGGGGGTCCGGACCCGCGGCTCGAAGGCGAGCACGTCCAGCTCGCCCTCGAGCACGTAGAACAACTCCTCGCTGCGCGTGTGCACATGGGCACCCACGTCGAAGCCCGGCGGGACCTCCACCTCGAAGGTGGAGGCCACGCGCGAGTGCGTGCCGGTGACCTTGAACGTCACCCGGTGAGCCGGCGTTTCGATGATCCGCCCCTGGCCCGGCGGCACAAGCAGTCCTTCCGTGGTCATGGCGGGCTCACCACGTCACGGGGAGGGACTCGGGCCCGCGGAGCGAGGTGCCCTTCCCGAAAGGCACCTGGTCCGCCGGCACCGCGAGCTTCAGCCCCGGCACCCGGTCCAGCAGGGCGTCGACCAGCAGCTCCGTCACCAGCCGGGTCAACGGGCCGCCCGGGCAGCGGTGCGGGCCGGAGCCGAACGCCACATGCGGGTTCGGGCTGCGCGAGAAGTCGACCGACCCGGGGTCCGGAAAGACGTCCGGGTCGCGGTTGGCGGCGAGGTACGACACATGGACGACATCGCCGGCGCGCATCCGTACGCCGTTGATCCTCAGGTCCTCCAGGACGACCCGGGGCGGCCCGAGCGCGTTGCGGTGCGGGAGGTACCGCAGCAGTTCCTCGACGGCCCGCGGACGGATCTCCGGCTCACGGCGCAGCCGTTCGGCCAGCTCGGGGCGGGTGAGCAGGACGTAGAACATCTGCCCGCTGCTGTCGCCGACCGCCTCGCCGCCGGTCTGCAGGAGCACCGCGAGATCCACGGCCTCCCGCAGAGTGATCTCCCGGCACCCCACGGCCGTGCCGAGGAGTGAGGCGATGTCCTCGCCGGTGCTCTCCAGACGCGCGTCGATGAGCTCGGCGAAGTACGCGCCCATCTCCTCCCGGGCCTGCTCGCCGGCGTCGTGCGGGGAGGTCAGGACCCGCCGGGCCCAGGTGCGCATGCCCTGCCGGTCGGCGGGCGGCACCCCCATCAGCTCGCAGACCACCAGGGACGGGAACGGACCGAGCACCGCACGGGTGAGGTCGGCGGGCGGACCGTCCCCGAGGAGGCCGTCGACCAGTTCGTCCAGCATCCGCCGGGAGCTCTCCCGCACCCGCTCGACACCGTGCGCGGTGAGGGCGGGAGCGATCGAGCGGCGCAGCCGGGTGTGGTCGGGCGGGTCCAGGAAGCCGACCGTGTCATGGGCCGGCGCGAGGTGCGGGGCCGGCCGGACGGCCTGGCGCTCCAGGACCGCCGCACGGCTGAACCGGGAGTCCTCGGCGACCCTCCGTACGTCGTCCATGCGGGTCACCAGCCATGCCCAGCCCTCGCCGCCGGGCAGTCCGACCCGGGTGACCGGGCCCTCCTCCATCAGACCGGCCAGGACCGGGTCGACGTCGACGCCGGCCGGGTCGAGCACGGGCCAGTGCCGTACCGGGGGCAGCGGTTCGGTGAGCGTCTCCTCGGTCATGCCCCGGCTCCGTTCTGCCAGCGGCCGAGCGACATCTCGGCGGTGATGCCGGGACCGAACCCGGCGAGCAGGCCGCGCGCCTGGTCCTCGGGGGTCCCCTCGTCGAACAGCCGGCGCAGCGCGTCCAGGACGACGGCGCTGGCGATGTTGCCGTACTCGGTGAGCGTGGCCCGGCTGAACCGGAACGCGTACGGGTCGACGTTCAGGAACTTGCTGAGGTCGTCCAGGATGCGGGGGCCGCCCGCGTGGACGACGTAGAAGTCCAGGTCGGACGCGTCCCAGTTGTGCTGCCTGGCCAGGTCCCGCAGGGCCGGGGCGAGCGGCTCCATGGTGGTGGGCACCCGCTTGTCCAGCATGAAGTGGAAGCCGGTCTCCCGGACGTCGTACGCGATCCACCCCTCGGTCTTGGGGATCAGGTACGAGCCGTTGCGTTCCAGCCGGACGCCGGTGCCGCCGGTGCCGCGGACCACGGCGGCGGCGATGCCGTCACCGAACAGACCGTTGGAGAGCAGGGAGCCGACACCGAGGTCGGTGGGCTGGTAGCACAGCGAGCAGAACTCGCAGGCCACGATGAGCGCGTTGGCCTCCGGATAGGCCGTGCAGAAGTCGTGGGCCCGGTTGATCGCCGCACCGCCGGCCGCGCAGCCCAGCTGGGCTATGGGCAGTTGACGGGTGGTCGAGTCGAAGCCCATCTCGTTGATCAGCCACGCCGTGAGCGAGGGCATCATGAAGCCCGTGCACGAGACGTAGATGATGACATCGATGTCGGAGGGCAGGAGCTCGGCGTCGTCGAGTGCGTGCTGGACGACCGCGGGGACCCTGGCCTTGGCCTCCTGCTCGTAGAGCTTGTTGCGCTGCTCGAAGCCGGGGTGCTTGAGGGTCTCCTCGATGGGCTGCACGATGTGCCGGGTGCGCACGCCGGTGTTCTCGATCAGCCGGAGGGCCAGCGCGAGTTGCGGGTGGTCCGCGTGGCGGGAGCGCGCGAGCTCCAGCGTTTCCTCCATGGTGATCACGTGCTCTGGAACGGACACCGAGGGTCTGCACAAAGTCGCCATGAGCCGTGCCTGCTTTCGCCGTCCGGAGGGCCGGTGACCCCCCGGTCAGAGGGTGGTGCACCCATGGGGGTGCTCCACCCACAATCGCCCGGCAGGGCGACGATCTCTCGGTGGACTACTCCGATTCGGCGACAGCGCGTGAGCACCGAGCGTCTCCCGCGGCGGTGGCACAGCGACGTCCCCGCCCTCTCTGCTGAGCGGAAAACAGCTGGTCAGAAGGTATTTGACGGGTGGCCGCCCCGGTCTTCGAGCGGACCGCGGCCGTGTGCGCCGCGTAGTCGGACCCTGACGGTCCAAGGACGTCCGGCCGCGCCGTCCGAGCTCTCCGGGGCGGACGGCGCGGCTGGGCGCCCTTGGGCGGATCTCCGCCGGCGCGGGGCCGGGAGCCGGCAGCGGGCCGGCGGGGCGGGGCCCGGTCAACCGGAAGGCGTCGCGCCGCTGCTGTGGGCGATGCAGGCCACGTCGATGCGGTCGGCCAGCTTGGCCAGTTCGATGGTCAGGGCGGCGACGGTGTCCTCGTCCAGACCCTCCTGGCCGGCCTCCACCAGACGCAGCCACCGGCCGCCGACCGTCCGCAGCAGCTTGCTCACATCGGCCGCGGCCACCTGCAACGTACCGCGGTCGTCGACGATCAGAGGCAGAGTCACTTCGCGGTTCACAAAAGGGATCGTAGCCGCGGAAACCTCACGCTCCATGCCATACGGTGGTGATGTTGCAGAACTCGCGGATTCCGTGCCCGGACAGCTCACGCCCGTACCCCGACCGCTTCACCCCGCCGAAGGGGAACGCCGGGTGCGAGGCGGTCATCCCGTTGATGTACACCCCGCCCGCCTCCAGGTCCCGTACGAACCGGTCGGCCTCGTCCTCGTCCCGGGTCCAGACATTCGAACTCAGTCCGAACGGCGAGTCGTTGGCGATCAGCACGGCCTCGTCCAGGTCGGCCGCCCGGTACAGCGCGGCCACCGGCCCGAAGGCCTCCTCACGGTGGACGCGCATCTCGCGGGTGACGTCCGCCAGCACGGTCGGCGGGTAGTACCAGCCGGGCCAGGCGGGCCGTTCGCCGCCGCACAGCACCTTCGCCCCGCTCCGCCGCGCGTCGTCGACCAGCTCCTCCAGGTCCGCCCGGCCGCGCTCACTGGCCAGCGGCCCGACCTGTGTGTCCTCCTGCATCGGGTCGCCGACCCTCAGCGCCCTCATCCCGGCCACGAAACGCTCGGCGAAGGCGTCGTGGACGTCCGTGTGCACGATGAACCGCTTGGCGGCGATGCACGACTGCCCGGTGTTCTGCACCCGTGCGGTCACCGCGACCTCGGCGGCCCGGTCGAGGTCGGCGGACGGCATCACGACGAACGGGTCGCTGCCGCCCAGCTCCAGCACCGTCTTCTTGATCATCTCCCCGGCGGTGGACGCCACCGCCCGCCCCGCCGGCTCGCTGCCGGTCAGCGTGGCCGCCTTCACACGCTCGTCGCGCAGGATGCCGTCGACCGCGCCGGAGCCGATGAGCAGGGTCTGGAAACAGCCCTCGGCGAAGCCCGCCCGGTGGAACAGGTCCTCCAGGTACAGGGCGGTCCGCGGCACATTGGAGGCGTGCTTGAGCAGACCGACGTTGCCGGCCATCAGCGCGGGCGCCGCGAACCGGATCACCTGCCACAGCGGGAAGTTCCAGGGCATCACCGCCAGCACCGGACCGAGCGGCCGGTAGCGCACCACGACCCGGGAGGCCCCGGAGTCCTTCACATCGGCGGCGGCGGGCTCCTCGTCGGCCAGCAGCTCCTCGGCGTGCCCGGCGTACCAGCGCATCGCCTTCGCGCACTTCGCGGCCTCCGCGCGGGACTGCGTGACCGGCTTGCCCATCTCCGTGGTCATGACACGGGCGATCTCCTGCTGGTCCTCGTCGAGGAGACCGGCGGCCTCGTTCATCAGCCGGGCCCGCTCGGCGAAGGACGTCGTCCGGTACGTGCGGAAGGTGGCCTGGGCGAGCTGGAGCCGCCGCTCGATCTCCTCCTCGCCCATGGCCTCGTACGTCTTGAGCGTCTCGCCGGTGGCCGGGTTCACCGTGGCGATCGACATGACCGACCTCCCCTGGTACGGGCTGTGCCTCGACCGTCACGCGCCGCGGTGCCCGCCGCACGCGTGAGAGTCTTCTCAGAGCGAGTGCTCAGCCAGCCGGTCGAGAAACGCGGCCTGCGCCTTGACGATCACCTCGCGGGCCCGGTCCGGACCGAACCACGCCACCCGGTCCAGCTCCGGGAACTCCTGGATCCGTCCGGACCGCGGCGGCCACTCCATCGGAAACGTGCCGGGCGTGACGGCCGCCGGGTCGAGGTCGGCCTCCACCGCCCAGACGGTGACGGTCTTGCCGTTCCTCTGCCGGACCTCGCCCAGCGGCACCGCCGCGCCGTCGGGAGGCGCCGTCCCCAGCTCCTCCCGGAACTCGCGGCGGGCGGCCTCCCAGGCGGACTCCCCGGGGCCGTACTCGCCCTTGGGAACGGTCCAGGCCCCCGCGTCGCGCCGGGCCCAGAAGGGACCGCCCATGTGCCCGAGCAGCACCTCCAGGCCGGTGCCGGCACGCCGGAACAGCAGCAGGCCGGCGCTCCGCCTCCCGGTCATGGCACGACCCCCGGATGCGCGGCCAGCAGCGTCTCCACGGTGTCCGCCTCCTCGGGACGCTTGTCCTCGCGATGGCGCAGGACCCGGGCGAAGCGGAGGGCGACCCCCGCCGGATAGCGGGGAGAGCGCTGCAGACCGTCGTAGGCGATCTCGACGACGAGCTCCGGGCGCACGACCACTCCCCACCCCTTCTCCTCGACGGCCAGCCGGCGCAGCCGCTCGGTCTGCCAGGCCAGCATCGCGTCCGTCAGGCCCTTGAAGGTCTTGCCCAGCATGGCGAAGCCGCCGTCGGCGGTACGGGCGCCCAGATGCAGGTTGGACAGCGTGCCGGCGCGGCGGCCATGGCCCCACTCGGCGGCCAGGACCACCAGGTCCGCGGTGCGCACGGGCTTGACCTTCCGCCAGGACGCCCCGCGCCGGCCCGCGCTGTAGGGGGCGTCGAGGGCCTTCACGACCACGCCCTCGTGACCGCGCTCCAGGGTCTCGGCGAGGAACCGCTCCGCCTCGGCGGCCTCCCCGGGCCCGGACACCTGGACGCGCCGGACCCGCATCGGCTCCGGGACCAGCCGGGCCAGCTCGGCGTACCGCTCGGCCAGCGGCAGGTCGAGCAGCTCACGGCCGTCGACCGCCAGCACGTCGAAGAAGACGGGGGAGACGGGGACCGCCGCGGCGGCCGCGGCCACGTCCACCCGTGAGCCGACGCGCCCGGCGGTCTCCTGGAACGACCGCGGCCGGCCGTCCGCCCCGAAGGAGACGACCTCGCCGTCCAGGACGAACCGCCCGCCCGCCAGCCCCAGAGCGGCCGCGGCGACCTCGGGCAGCCGGTCGGTGATGTCCTCGAGGGCACGGGTGTGGATCCGCAGGGTGCCGCCGTCCCGGTGGACCTGGACACGGATGCCGTCCAGCTTCTCCTCCACGGCGCAGGCGCCCAGCCGGCCGACCGCCTCGGCCACCGAGGAGGCGCTGTGCGCCAGCATCGGAAGTACCGGACGGCCGACCGTGAGCCGGAAACGCGCCAGCGCAGGCGGGCCGTGTGCGAGCAGGGCCCGTGCCACCGCCTGCAGCGACCCGGCCAGCATCACCGCCCGCCGCACGTCCGCCGGCGGCGCGCCCGCCGCCCGGGCCAGCCCCTCCACGGCGAGGGCCTCCAGCGCGCCCTGCCGGAGCTCCCCGGTGAGCAGCCCCAGCAGGAACCGCTGCTCGTCCTCGGTGGCCGCGCCCAGCAGCGCGCCGACGATCCGCGACCGCTCCGCCCGCGACCCCGGTCCGGACGTCCTGCCGAGCTCGCTCAGCCGGAGGTCCACCTCGCGCACGGTCAGGGAGGGCTCGGCGGCGGGCGGGACCCTGCGGCCCAGGGTCTGCCACCCCACGCCCAGCCGCCCCTGCGGCAGCCGCCCGGCCAGATACGGGATGACGACCGGCACGTCGTCCGGCTCCGCCTCCCGGAACAGCTCCGCGAGCAGGGCGACCTTCCCCGACCGTGCCGAGGTGGCCGCGACCTCCCGCGACACCTGGGCCAAGCGGGCGAACAGCATGCGGCCATGGTGCATCGCCGGGCGGCGTTCTACACCTCGGCGGCACCGCCCGCCGCGACGGCCGCGTCGAGGTCGGCGAACAGCAGCTCGCCGTTGATCGCCGCGCCGGCGCGGTAGCCGCGGCTCGCCGCGTTGATCACCCGCTCGGCGAAGCCGCCGGCGTTCCCGGCCACCCACAGCCCGGGCACGGTCGTCAGACCGCGCTCGTCGGTCACGGGGTACGCGCCGAACGGTGTCTCGCGCAGTTCGGCGCCCAGCCGCCGGAGGAGCCCGGTCCGGGGGACGGCGCGGGGCGCGACGAACAGCACCTCGAGGGGATGGTCCGTGCCGCCTTCCGAGGAGGTGCCCCCGGCGAGCCGGACCCCGGTCAGCCGGTCGCCCTCGACGAGCAGTTCCGCCACCCGGCCGGGCACCGCACGGACGCCGGCCGCCGCGAGTCTGCGCAGATCGTCGCCGGACAGCTCCGCCTCGGCGACCTCGTGCAGGAAGAAGGTCACGTCCTTCGACCACTGAGTGACCATCAGGGCCTGATGAACACTCAGCGGGCCGGTGGCGAGCACACCGAAGACCCGGTCGCGGACCTCCCAGCCGTGGCAGTACGGGCAGTGCAGCACATCCCGGCCGAAGCGTTCGGCAAGGCCCGGCAGCGCCGGAAGCTCGTCCTTCAGGCCGGTGGCGACGACCAGGTGCCGGGCGTGGACGGTGCGCCCTTTCGCCAGGGTCACGTCGAACTCCCCGCCGGCGTCCCGGACGGCGTCCACCGCCCGGTCCCGGACCAGCTCCACCCCGTACCGCGCGATCTCCTCGCGGCCGACGGCGAGGAACCGCGCCGGCGGCATCCCGTCCCGCGAGAGATATCCCTGCATGTGCGCGGCGGGCGCGTTGCGCGGCTCGCCCGCGTCGACGACCAGGGTGCGCCGCCGGGACCGGCCGAGGACCAGCGCGGCGGACAGCCCCGCCGCGCCGCCGCCGATGACGACGGCCTCGTACCGCTCGCCGTGCCTCTCGCCGGCCTTGCCGCCGTGGTTCGCGTCGTGGTTCTTGCTGCGGTTCTCGCTGTGGTCCTTGGCGTGGCTCCTGTTGGGGCTCTCGCCGGGGCTTTCGCCGGCGGTTTTGCCGGGGGTCCCGCTGGGGATTCCGTTCTTCTCCGTCGTGCCGGTCATGGTGACCACCTCCACCAGGACGGTCGCCCGACGAGTGCCGCGTTGACAAACTTCTTTGCCGATTCTGCAATACATGCATGGCTGTCGAGGACGTACTGGCCGGCGTGGGCCCGCGGCTCCGGCGGATACGCAAGGAGCGGAAGGTGACCCTCGCCGCGCTCTCCGAGGCGACCGGGATCTCCGTCAGCACCCTGTCGCGGCTGGAGTCGGGCCTGCGCAGGCCCAGCCTGGAACTGCTGCTGCCGATCGCGCAGGCCCACCGGGTGCCCCTGGACGAACTGGTCGGCGCCCCGCCGGTCGACGACCCGCGGGTGCGTGCGAAACCGATCGTGCACGGCGGCCGCACCCACTGGCCGCTCACCCGCCGGCCGGGCGGTCTGCAGGCGTTCAAGGTGCTCGAACCGCAGCGCAGACTCGAGCCGGAGCCGCGGACCCACGAGGGATACGAGTGGCTGTACGTGCTGTCCGGCAGGCTCCGGCTGGTGCTGGGCGAGCACGACCTGGTGCTGACCGCGGGCGAGGCGGCCGAGTTCGACACGCGGGTGCCGCACTGGTTCGGGTCGACGGGGGAGGGGCCGGTGGAGTTCCTGAGCCTGTTCGGGCCGCAGGGCGAGCGGATGCATGTGCGGGCGCGGCCGTCGCGTCGTGGGGGCGACGGCTGACTCCCGGGGTTCCCGAGCGGCAAGCGACTGCTTAGTATGCGGTGATCCGGTCCCGACGACGCAGTCCTGGAGGCGGCGCATGCAGGCATGGCGAGTGCACGAGAACGGCGAGCCGAACAGGGTGATGCGCCTGGAGGAGACCGAGCCGCCCGCCCCCGGTGACGGCCAGGTCCTGCTGAAGGTGCGTGCCGCCAACGTCAACTTCCCCGACGCGCTGCTGTGCCGGGGCCGGTACCAGGTCCGGCCGCCGCTGCCCTTCACCCCGGGCGTGGAGATCTGCGGCGAGACCGAGGACGGGCGCCGGGTGATCGCCGGCCCGGCGCTGCCGTACGGCGGTTTCGCCGAGTACGCCGTCGCCGACGCCGCCGCCCTGCTGCCCGCCCCGGACACACTGGACGACGCCGAGGCCGCGGCCCTGCACATCGGCTACCAGACGGGCTGGTTCGCCCTCCACCGCCGGGCCCGCCTCGAAGCCGGCGAGACCCTGCTCGTGCACGCCGCCGCCGGCGGGGTCGGCAGCGCGGCCGTACAGCTCGGCAAG
This sequence comes from Streptomyces thermoalcalitolerans, assembly GCF_039525155.1. Lineage (NCBI taxonomy): Bacteria > Bacillati > Actinomycetota > Actinomycetes > Kitasatosporales > Streptomycetaceae > Streptomyces > Streptomyces thermoalcalitolerans. Next base: position 24,691 of record NZ_BAAAHG010000022.1, read on the forward strand.
GCGGCCGGCGCCCGGGTCATCGGTGTCGTCGGCGGCGCGGAGAAGGCCGCCGTGGCGCGGGAGTTGGGCTGCGACGTCGTCGTGGACCGGCGGACGGAGGACGTCATCGCCGCCGTCAAGGAGGCCACCGGCGGCCGGGGCGCCGACGTGATCTACGACCCGGTCGGCGGCGAGGCGTACGCCCAGTCCGCCAAGGTCGTCGCCTTCGAGGGGCGGATCGTCGTCGTGGGCTTCGCGAGCGGGTCCGTCCCGAGCCCGGCCCTCAACCACGCCCTCATCAAGAACTACGCGATTCTCGGCCTGCACTGGGGCCTGTACCGCACCGAGAACCCCCGGCTGGTCCGGCACTGCCACGAGCAGCTCACCGAGCTGGCCGCCCGGGGCGCGATCAAGCCGCTGGTGAGCGAGCGGGTGCCGCTGGGCGAGGCGGCGGCCGCCGTGCAGCGGGTCGCCGACGGTGTCACCACGGGCCGTGTCGTCGTGGTGCCCTCCCTGAAGGACGGAACCGCCGCATGACCGGCAGCTCGTCGACGCGTCCGAACTGTGCTGTCTTGTTCGCGAGTTGACGCTTGATCAACTCGACCTGGCTGAAGGGGGCTTGAGCGGGGTCGTGCGTCATCTGTGGGAGCACGGCCGGTTCAACCGGCCTGTCGGCGGCTTTCGGATGCGCTGACGCACGGGGGCGACCCGGCAGAACCACACATTCGGAGGACACGTCTGCCGCCCGGCCGCCCCCTTCACTGCGCCACACTTGCGGCCGAAACCGCGATGCGGGCGTGGCGGAGGAGGCCGACGATGATTGTTTCCATCTCTGTGGTGCTGCTGCTCCTGATCATCGCGGTGATCTTCGTGCGCAACGGCGCCCTGAAGTTCTCGCACGCCCTGCTCTGCGTGCTGCTCGGCTTCTGCCTGGCCGGTACGAGCATGGCGCCCACCCTCCACGAGGGCCTGGCGGCCGCGGCGCACATCGTCGGCGGCCTGCGCCCCTGACGCGGTGTCCCGCGGGCGCTCAGGCGTCGATCACGCGGGAACGGACGAGAAACCGCACCCCTTCGGGCGCCTCCAGGGAGAAACCGCTGCCCCGGCCGGGCACCACGTCGATGATCAGCCGGGTGTGGCTCCACGCCTCGTACTGGCTGCGCGACATCCAGAACGCCACCGGCCGGCTCACCCCCTCCACCTCCAGCTCCGCGAGCAGCACGTCCGAGCCCCCGGTACGGAACTCGCCCTCCGGGTAGCACATGGGGGCGCTGCCGTCGCAGCAGCCGCCCGACTGATGGAACATCAGCGGTCCGTGCGCCTCGCTCAGCCGCCGCACCAGCGCGGCCGCCGCGGGCGTGAGTTCGACACGCGGGATCTCCTCGTACATCGTCGCCGTCCTTCGCCGTACCGGAAGCAGAGGCCGGAACTCGTGGCCCGGGGTCCAGACAAGCAGGGCGGAGGTTGCGGCAAGGTTGCGGCGGCCGCGGGCGAGGGCCGGGTCACCCCTCGGGAAGGGACTGCTCGGTCCAGGTCGTCTTGCCCGAGGAGGTGAAGCGGGTGCCCCACGCATGGGCCAGCTGGGAGACGATGAACAGGCCGCGGCCGCCCTCGTCGACGACCCGGGCGTGGCGCAGACGCGGGGCGGCCGATCCGGAGTCCCGCACCTCGCAGGTGAGGGTGCGGTCGCGGATCAGGCGGAGTTCGACCGGCGGGACCCCGTACTTGAGGGCATTGGTGACGAGTTCGCTGACGAGGAGCTCCGTGTTGTGGGCCGTCTCGGTGTCCACGTGCCAGTCGGTGAGCTGCCTGCGGACACGGGAGCGGGCGGTGGCCACCGAGGAGGGATCCGTGTCGAGCCGCCAGGAGGCGAATCCGCTCGGCGAGAAGGAGCGGGCGCGGGCGACGATCACCGCGGCGTCACCCGTGCCCAGACTGTCCGGAAGGGCGTAGACGAGGGCGTCGCACAGGTCCCGCAGCGGACGCTTGTCGTAGTCCGGTGCCACGCGCAGCGGTCCCGAGGGCTGCGCGAGACGGCTGGTGATGCGCGGATCGCTGGCGAAGACCAGCACACTGCCCTCCGGAACCTCGAACTCGACCGTGGCGAAGGGCGCGTCCTCCGGGGAGGCCAGGGACGGCCCGGCCGGGCAGTCGGGAACGGCGACGGTGCGGTCCGGCAGCCCCACGACGGGCATCAGGGAGCCGGCCACCGCCATCACACAGGTGCCGGCCAGAGGATCGTGGACGGCGTACACACAGTCGGCGGTGAGCGCCTCGCAGCGCAGCGGGTCGCCCAGCGGCAGGTCCGCCCGCTCGGACGCGAGCCCGGCCGCCGTGTCGTGCAGCCGGGCCATGAGCTCGTCGGGGGTGAGGTCGAAGGCCGACAGGGACCGTACGACGGTACGCAGCCGGCCCATGGTCGTGGCCGCGTTCAGACCTCGCCCGGACACCTTGCCGACCACGAGTGCGGTGCGGGCTCCGGACAGGGGAATGGTGTCGTACCAGGCGCCGGGGTCGGCACCGGTGACCGACAGGAAGGCGGCCTGGAGGGAGGTGTGGCTCTCCGGGCGGCGGGGCAGCAGCCGGCGCTGGATCAGGGCGGCCACGGCGTGCTCGCGGACGTAGTGCCGGGCGTTGTCGATGCCCAGGGCGGTGTGCGCGGCCAGCTCGACGGCGAGCCGCCGGTCGTCCGAGTCGAACGGCGGGGACTGCTCCGCGCGGTAGAGGCTGACCAGTCCGAGCACCGTGCCGCGCAGGGCCAGGGGCACCACCAGCAGCGTATGGCACCGCGCCGCACGCATCGCCTCCGCGCGCGGGGGATCGACGGACAGCCACGGGTCGGACGGGCGCAGTGGGACCACCCGGGGCCGCAGATCGCTCAGGGCCCGGGTGAAGGGCGTGGGGGCCGGCAGGCGGTGTATCTCGCCCACGGGATGTGCCTGCGGCGGGTCGCCCCGGCAGCTGCGGAAGGCGGTGCGCATCAGGGGGGTGCCCGGCGGCAGCGGAGCGAGGGGCGGATCGTCGCCGCGGAGCACGGAGTCCACCACCTCCACGATCGCCACGTCGGCGAACTCGGGAACCACGGCTCCGGCGAGCTCCTCGCCGCTGACCGAGGGATCCAGGGTGCGGCCCACCCGGCGGCGTACCGCCTCCAGCACCCTGATGCGGGCGCGTTCGCGTTCCCGGTCGGTGACGTCGACCGCGGCGCCCGCCAGACCCAGCACCCGCCCGTCCGGATTCAGCAGGCGCTGGGCGGTGAGCTCGAAATACCGCTCCTGGGGAGGATCCCCCTCGACACGGGCCCGCACGACGTGCCCGCGCAGGGCGTCCCCGCTCTCCAGCACGTTCCGCAGCAGATCCTCCACCTCGCTGCCCTCGGCGATCCGCAGCACCTCGTGGAGAGGACGCCCGGTCAGCCCGTCCGCGGACGAGCCCCGCACGGGAGGCACGGCGGTGTTGAGCCGGACCACCCGCAGTTCGGTGTCCAGCAGGTGGAGACCGAACGGCGCACTGCTGAACAGGGCCTCCAGCAAGGAGGCCGACATCTCGTCCATGAGCCGGCCGGCATCGTCGTACGCCAATGGGAAGAACCTTCCTCGGCTCCGCCTTCGCGTCCGGCCGGGCGCGTGGCTGCCGGCACGCGCCCGAGGACGCACGCGCTCGGGCACACCCACCCGAGGACGCGTTTCCAGCGTGCTCCGTCCGCCGTGCGCCCGCATGCGCAGCACGCGCGCGTGCGGAAACGCCCACGTCCCACCCGCCTCCGGCGCCGCGACGCGCGCGCGTGCCGGAACACTGGGATCCTGAACGGGACGAGCGCTGCCCATGAGGGACGGTGGCGGTGAGCATGGTGTCCGAACACGGGAGCGACAGGCCCCGGTCACCGGCCGCGGGCACCGATCCACTGGGGGACCCGTTTCTGCGGACCTGTTTCGCCGTGCCGGTGCCGCCGGCCACCTTCCTGCGCCGACAGCGCCTGACCGAGCATCTCGGCCAGGCGCCGGACACGGCGCTGACGTTGGTCAACGGATGCGCGGGCGCCGGCAAGACGCTCCTGGCCGCCGACTGGGCCGCCCGCCTGGGACGGCCGGTGGCCTGGTTCACCGTCGACGCCTGCGGTCAGGCGCCCGGCGTCTTCTGGGCCTATCTGCTGGAGGCCCTGCGTGCCTCGGGCGCCGACGAACTCAAGGACATCGACTGCCCGGCCGACGCCGGCGCGGTGGACCACGGCCTGCTCACCCGGCTCGCCGCCCGGCTCAACGACCGCGACCGGCCGGTGATCGTCGTCCTCGACGCATACGACCGCGTGACCGCTCCGGAGATCACCGACCAGCTCGGCTTCGTCCTGCACCACGCCGGCCGGGGCCTGCGCCTGGTCCTCGTCACCCGCACCGAACCGACCCTGCCCCTGCACCGCTGCCGCGCGGACGGCACCCTGACCGAGATCAGGGACGCGGAGCTGGCCTTCACCCCCGAGGAGGCGGCGGCACTGCTGGAACTGCACGGTCTGCGTCTGGGCCACGACGCCGTCCGCGCACTCGTCGGGCGCACCCGGGGCTGGGCGGCGGGCCTGCGGCTGTGTGCCCTGGCCGCGCGGCAGAGCAGCGACCCCGAGAGGTATCTCAAGGAGTTCGAGGCCGGACAGAGCACGATCGCCGACTTCCTGCTGGCCGAGGTGCTCGAGAGACAGCCGCCCGCGACCCAGGACCTGCTGCTGCGGGTCAGCGTCCTCGACCGGTTCTGCCCCGACCTGGCCGATGCGCTCACCGGACGCCGGGACGCCGGACCCGTCCTGGCCGAACTGCACCGGGCCAACGCGTTCGTCGAGTACCTCGGCCACGCGTGGTACCGCCTTCACCCGCTCTTCGCGGAGATCCTCAAGGCCCACCTCGGAGTGCGGCTTCCCGGCCTGGAGACCGCACTGCACCACAGGGCCGCCCAGTGGCTGCGGCACGCCGGGCCGCTGCCCCACACGCTCACCCACGGCGCCGCGGCCGGCGACTGGGAATTCACCGCCCGCGCGCTCGTCGACGACCTCGCGCTCGGACAGTTCTTCACCGGGCTGCGCTCCGGCGAGCTGGACGAGCTCTTCGCACGGATGCCTCCCGGCACCACCGGCCCCGAGGCCGATCTCGTCCGCGCGGCGCGCGAACTGGCCGGGCCCGACCCGGACCACGCGTGCGTCCACCTGGAGCACGCCCGCCGCGCGCTGGCCCGGGCCGGGCCCGGCAGGGCGGCGGCCCGGCTCGGCTGCGCCCTCCTGGACACCCACGCCGCCCGGCTGGCCGGAGCCCCGGACCGCGCCGAGCACGCGGCCCGGACGGCGCGGGAACTGCGGCGGGACCTGCCGGCCGGGCTCCTGGACAGGCACCCCGAACTCCCGGCCCTGCTGCGGACCCACCTGGGATCGGCCCGCCTGTGGGCGGGGCGTTTCACCGACGCCCGGGCGGTGCTGTCCGAGACGGCCGCCGGCTGCGACGCGGCGACGGCGCTGCCCCGGGAGGAGGCCCTGGCCCTGCTCGCCCTCGTCGACTTCCTGACCGGCTGGCCCACCCGCGCCGAACGCGGGGCCCTGGCGGCACTCGCCGACGCCGAACGCTTCAGCCTGGCCGAGCCGGCCGGTCTGGACCTCGTCCACCTGGTGCTGGCCGCGGTGGCCGTCGACCGGGACGAACTGGACGACGCCCAGGCCCTCCTGGACCGGGCGGCGTCCGTGCGGCCGGTGCCGCCGGACCCCGTGACCGCCGCGAGCCGCGTCATCGCCCAGGCCCGCCTCCACCTGGCCCGCGGGCGGACCGAGGCCGCCCTGGAGACCGCCGGGTCCGCCGTCCCGGCCGCCGTGGCCTCCCCGTGGGCCGAGGACCACACGGCGCTCGTCGTCTCCGCCGCCCACCTCGCCGAGGGCCGCCCCGAGGCAGCGGTGGAGGTGCTGGAAGGCCTGGAGGGTGCGGTGGACCGGGAGGCCGCGTGCACGGTGGCGGCCGCCCGGGCCCATCTGGCCGCGGGGGACCCCGGAGCCGCCCTGCATCTGCTCGACCGCCTGCCCGCCGACGGGCACAGGGGGCCCGCGGTGACGGTCCGGGCCCTGCTGGTGCGCGCCGAGGCCGCCGGCCGGCAGGGCGATCTCACCACCGCGCACCGGCTCGCCACCCGGGCGCTGGCGGACGCCCGGCGCGAACGGCTGCGGCGCCCCCTGCTGGAGGCCGGTCCGTGGCTGCGCCGTCTGCTGCGCGCGGACGTCCTCCAGGGCGCGCTCCGAAACGGCCCGGCGGCCCGCCCCGACGCCCGGGTCCGGACCCCGCCGCACACGGCCCGGCAGACCGCCCTGGTCGTCGAGGAACTGAGCGGCCGCGAGCGCGACGTGCTCCGGCGGCTCGCCCGGATGATGTCGACCGAGGAGATCGCCGCGGACCTCTTCGTGTCCGTCAACACGGTCAAGACCCACCTCAAGAGCGCCTACCGGAAGCTCGGCGTCAACCGGCGGAGCGACGCGGTCCACCGGGCGCGTGAACTCCGTCTTCTGTGAGGCCTCTCTTCTACGAGGCCTCTGCGGAGGTCACCTGCATCGGGTGAGGCTGCGCGGCCGGGCAGGACGGACCCTCGGACAGGGGACGGGGTACGCCGCCCCCGGACCACCGCCGGAGCAGCCGATGCGCTACGAGATCCGCGTCGACGGGCACATGTCGGAGACACTGGCCAAGGCATTCCCGGAACTGGACCATGTGGTGATGTCCGGTCAGACGGTCCTGTTCGGCTCCGTGGTGGACGAGGCGCATCTGTACGGGCTGCTGGCCCGCTGCCGGTCGCTGGGCCTGCGGGTCCTGGAGATGCGGCGCGTCCCGGAGTGAGCCGGTTCTGGAGCGGGGCGGTTCCGGAGTGGCCGGTCCGGAAGCGGCTGGTTCCGGGGCGAGACGCCGGCCGCTGAGCCGACGACTGCTCGGGCGGCCGTTTCCGGTGCTGCTGCCGCGGACCCGCCCGGAGGGCGTTCGCCGGCCCACGCGCGGCGACTCCCGCGGGCAGACCGCCCGCCGTCCGGCCCCGGACCGGTCGGCGGCCCCACAGTCACCCGCGCCGGGTGAGGCGCCCGGGGGCTTGCCGTGCGCACGCTGAGGAACGGCAGAGCACGGCAGCCGGCCGAGGCCCGGAGCGGAGGCGGGAGATGAGCGCACCCATGAACCTCGCGTACGACTTTCCGCTGTTGAGCGCCTTCTGGACGATGCTGTGGCTCTTCCTCTGGGTCGTGTGGTTCGTCCTGCTCTTCCGGGTCGTCCTCGACATCTTCCGCGACGACGGCCTGAGCGGCTGGGCCAAGGCCGGCTGGCTGGTGTTCTGCGTCGTGCTGCCGTTCCTCGGCGTCCTCGTCTACGTCGTCGCCCGCGGCGAGAGCATGGGCCGGCGGGAGATCGCCCAGGCGCAGAAGCAGCAGGAGGCCTTCAACGCCTACATCCGCCAGGCCGCGCGCGGCGGCGGGTCCGGTGTCGACGAGCTCGCCCGCCTGTCCGACCTGCGCTCCCGCGGTGACATCACGGACGAGGAGTTCGCCCGGGCCAAGGAGATGGTCCTGGCCGGCGGCGCCCCCGAGGGCCGCGCCACCTCCGTCACCTCCGCTCCCGAGACCTCCGCCACCTCCGTCAGCTCCCCTCCCGGTCGCCACTGAGCGCACCGGACGAGATGAATCGAGGCAGCAGATGACCGCGACCCCCACCACACGTCCGGGCACGATAAAGATGGCCTGGGCCACCGGCCTGACGGCCTTCGCCGCCGTCATGCTGACGATCGCCGGCGTGCTCGACATCTTCCGCGGGATCATGGCCATTGCCCAGGACGACGTCTTCGTCGTCGCACGCGACTACGTCTTCCGGCTCGACCTCGCCGGCTGGGGCTGGATCCACCTGATCCTCGGGGTGCTCGCCGTGATCGTCGGCATCGGGCTGTTCCAGATGGCGACATGGGCACGCGTGGCCGGCGTGGTCATCGCCGGGTTCATCATCCTCGCCAACTTCCTGTCCCTGCCGTACTACCCGGTCTGGTCGGTCGTGGCGATCGCCATCTCGGGCTTCATCATCTGGGCCCTGTGCGTGGCACGCCCCGAGGAGCTCACCGAGGAGCCTCCCGCCTCCACCGGGACCGCCACCGCCGCCCCGCCGCGTCCCTGATCCGTCCCGCCCGGCACGGCGAGCACGCCCGCCGCGGTCCGTGGGCCGGCCGCGGCTCTCCCGTCCGCGCGGCGAGGAGGGACGAGGAGAGCCGCGGCATCCGGGTGACCGGAGCGCCGCCCGCGCGGACGGGTTCGAGCGCGGGGCGTACCGCCCGGAGCCGCACCGCGGCGGGCGAGGGCGGCGCCGCCGGGCCACCGAGTGCGTCGAGGACGCCGCGTACGCCGCGTACTGACTACGCCTCCGGTGCGGGAGTGGCCATCCGGACGATGAGGGAACGGAGTTCCTCCACGGCCCGGGACCGCGCACCGGTCAGTTCGGGCGACGACAGCACGGCCGCGGTGAGGGGAACGGGGCGCGGGGTACGGCTGAAGTACTCGTCGACGGCGGTGATCAGGCCGGGGCACAGACCCCACTCGCCGCCGATGACGACCATGCGGGGGTCCACGAGCGAGACGGCCGCGGAAAGGACGCCGCCGATGGCCCGGACCAGGACGGTGCGGACCCGCTCCGCCCGCTCGCCCCGGCCGGTGAGGAGCTCGACCAGCGCCGGGACGTCGATGGCGGTGGAGGCGGGCCGGCGCAGGCCGAGAACGGCGAAGACCTCGGTGAAGGCCATGGCCTTCCCGTCCGGGCCCGCTGTGCAGAGGTGGGCGATCTCCCCGGCGAGCCCCCCGTGCCCGCGCCGGACGGTGCCGTCGTTCACCACGGCACAGCCCAGGCCCTCACCGAGGTGGAGGTAGACGAAGTCGTCGACGCCCTTGGCGCAGCCGGCCTGGTGCTCGGCGCGGGCGGCCCAGTTGACGTCGTTGTCCACCAGGACGGGGCCGGCCACGGTGGTCGCCAGGACGGCGGAGGGGTCGAGGTCGCCGACGAGGAAGGGGGCGTCGGGCAGATGCACGAGCCTGCCCGTCTCGCGGTCCACCGGGTCGGCGGCGCTGATCACCGCAAGACGCAGCCGGCCGGGGATCCGCCCGGCCAGTTGCCGGGCTGCCGTGGTGAGGGCTTCGGCGGCCACCTGGGGCCCCGCGCTCGCCTCCAGCGCGGTGCGGACCTGCCCGTGGACGCGGCCGAGGGCGTCGACCGCCTCGGCCACCACCCCGCGCGGGGTGATGGCGGCCACCAGGGCGGCGCCGAGCCGGGGGGCGAGGGAGTAGTACGAGCCGGCCCGTCCGCGTCCGGTGGTGCGTTCGCCGGTGTCCACGACCAGTCCGGCCCGGGCCAGCCGCTGGACGCTGTCGGAGATCGTGGGCTTGGAGATCCCGGTGCGGGCGGAGATCTCCGCCCTGGTCAGGCGCGGGTGGGCCATGAGGGAGCGCAGCACGTTCTCGTCGGTCAGGGCGCGCAGCATCTCCAGCGACGGCTTCGGCGGGGTCATGCGCACCATTCTAGTAAGGACTCTTGCCCAAATGCGGCGGGGTGCTTACCGTCATTTCAAGTAAGGAGTCCTCACCAAAGGAGTCGGGTCATGACGCTCGCCGCCGAGCCGCACCGCGCCCCCGCTCTGCCGCACTGGCAGCAGACCCCGCCGGATCTCACCGCCGCCATCCGCGAGATCAAGGCCGCTCTGCGGGCCCGTATCGAAGCCTCCGGCCGCACCGTCGAGGAGGTGTTCGCGTCCGTCGAGCAGCGCATCGAGGCCCGGATCGCCGAGATCGAGGCCGACCGGGAGCGCGGCGAGGAGGTGTGGCCCGTCCTGGACTACGACGCGATCGCCGGCGGAACCGTCGCCATGGCGGACCTGGTCAAGCTCAAGAAGCGCGGCTGTCTCGTCGTGCGCGGCCACTTCCCGCGCAAGCAGGCCCTGGCCTGGGACGCCGACATCGTCGACTACGTCGAGCGCAACCGGTTCTTCGAGACGTACACCGGGCCCGGCGACGACTTCTTCGGCAGTGTCGGCTCCAAGCCCGAGATCTACCCCGTCTACTGGTCCCGGGCCCAGATGCAGGCCCGCCAGTCCGAGCGCATGGCCACCGTCCAGTCCTTCCTCAACTCCTTCTGGAAGCACACCTCCGACGACGGCACCCAGTGGTTCGACCCCGACCGCGACGCGCTGTACCCCGACCGCATCCGCCGCCGCCCGCCGGGCACCGACTCCGCGGGTCTGGGCACCCACTGCGACTCCGGCACCCTGGATCTGTGGATGACCCGGGAGTACCAGAAGGCGTTCCGCCATCTCTTCGACGGCACCGTGGAGCAGTACGACCCCTGGGACGCGGCCCACCGCACCACCGGCCCGCAGTACCCCGGCTCCACCATGTGCTCCGCGTTCCGCACCTTCCAGGGCTGGACCGCCCTGTCGGACATGGACGCCGACCAGGGCGTGCTCCACACCGTGCCGATTCCGGAGATCATGGCCTATCTGCTGCTGCGGCCCCTGCTGCCGGACGTGCCCGAGGACTCCATGTGCGGGGTGCGGACGAACCAGGTGTTCCCCGTCACCAGGCGCTGGCACGAGGTGCTCTACCGGGCGCTGACGCCCATCCCCGACGTCAGGGCCGGCGACTCCGTCTGGTGGCACTGCGACATGATCCACAGTGTCGCCCCGGTCGAGAACCAGAAGGGCTGGGGCAACGTCATGTACATCCCCGCCGCTCCTTGGTGCCCCCGCAACGAGAAGTACGCGGCCTCCGTCAGGGAGGCGTTCCTCACCGGCTCGAGCCCGGCCGACTTCCCCGAGGAGCACTACGAGCGCTCCTGGGAGGGCCGGTTCACCGTCGACCAGCTCAACGACATCGGCCGCCGGGGCCTGGGGCTCGGCTGATCCGGTGATCCGGCGCGGACCGGCCGGGCGAAAGGCGCCCGGTCGCCGGTCACGGACATGTGCGCCGTGCGGGACAGGGCGCGATGGGCGAGCACGTGACTCGCCCATCGCGCCGGACCGGGTGCGGGCCGTCCACGCGGCTTCGCGGGAGCGGGGTCAGGCCGGTTCGTGCGCCGGATCCGGCACGGGGCTTTCGACCGCGCGCCGTTCGCCGCGGACCGGCCCGGTGAACAGCCGGCCCGGCCACCAGAACCAGCGGCCCAGGTCCAGGGCCAGGGCCGGAACCAGGACGGTGCGGACGAGGAAGGTGTCCAGCAGGACGCCGATGCCGACCAGGACGCCCATCTGGGCCATGGACACCAGCGGAAGCACCGTGAAGACGGCGAACGTCGCGGCGAGGACGATCCCCGCGGAGGTGATGACACCGCCGGTGCTGGTCAGTCCCTCGAGGACGCCGCGCCCGTGGCCGAGACGGGCGGTCTCCTCCTTCACCCGGTGCATGAGGAAGATGTTGTAGTCGATGCCGAGGGCGACCAGGAACACGAAGCCCATGAGCGGGATGGCCCAGTCGACGCCCGCGAAGCCCAGGACGTGTTCGAAGAGCAGGTTCGAGGCGCCCAGGGCCCCGACGTACGACAGCACCACGGTCGCCAGGAGCAGCAGCGGGGCGACGAGGGCCCGCAGCAGCCGGATCAGGACGGCCAGGACGACCAGGAGCACGATCGGGATGACCGTGGTCAGGTCGCGATCGGCGGCCCGCTGGGTGTCGAGGGTCTCGGCCGTGGTGCCGCCGACGAGGGCGCCCATCGGACGCACGGCCTTGCGCAGGTCGTCGATCGTGTCCTTGGCCGCCTGACTGTCGGGGGCTCCCTCCAGGACCACGGACAGCAGGGTGAGTTCACCGTCCGGTGTGCGGTCGCCGCCGTTCTCGACGCGGGCGACGCCGTCCACGGCGGAGGCGGCCGCACGGACCTCGGCGGCCTTGTCGGTGCTGGTGACGACCTTGGCGGGGTCGGAGGCCCCCGACGGATAGTGCGCCGAGATCCGCTCCTGGGCGACCACCGACTCGGGCTTGTCCTGGAACATCTCGGCAGCCGTCAGGCCCATGGAGATGCCGGCCGCGCTGAGGGCGAGGGCGCCGGTGACGGCGGCCGACATCAGCCATGACCAGCGGGGGCGCAGGGCGACGGCGTTCCCGATGCGGGACCAGACGGTCCGCGCCTTGCGGGCGGGCGTGCCGTACTCCGGCACCAGCGGCCAGAACACCCAGCGGCCCATGAGGACGAGCAGCGCCGGAAGCACCGTGACCATCGCCAGGAAGCCGCAGACGACACCGATCGCGCCGACCAGCCCGAGCGAGCGCGAGGAGTTGATGTCGGCGAAGACCAGGCAGGCCAGACCGACGGCGATGGTGGCGGCGGAGGCCAGGATCGCCGGACCGGAGCGGCGCAGCGCGATGCGCATGGCCTCGTGCCGGTCCCGGTGGCGGTGCAGCTCCTCGCGGTAGCGGGCGATGAGCAGGAGCGCGTAGTCGGTGCCGACACCGAAGACCAGGACCAGCAGGACGCCCGAGCTCTGCGGGTCGACGGGCAGGCCGGCGTGCTTCGCCAGCAGGTAGGTGGTGACCTGGGTGAGGACGACGGCGAAGCCGACGGAGATCAGGGGCAGCAGCCACAGCACGGGACTGCGGTAGGTGATCAGCAGCAGCACGGTCACGACCAGGCCGGTGGCGATCAGCAGGGTGGCGTCGAGACTGTCGAAGACCGCCACCGAGTCCGTCAGCGATCCGGCGGGCCCGCCGACCTCGACGTCCACGCCGGGCGGGGCGCCGGCGCCGGCGATCCCGCGCAGCTCGTCGACCTTGTCGGTGATCTCGTCCTCGCTGTCCAGCGGCACAATGGTCATCAGGGCCTTTCCGTCCTCGGACGGAATGGGCCGCGAGACCTCCTCGCCCGCGGGGACGAACTTCATGAAGGCCGTGCGGTCGGCGGCTGCCTTCGCCTCCGCGCCCTCGCCCGTGTACACGACGACCGCGGGCATGATCGAGTCCGTACGGAACTTCTCCAGCTCCGTGTTGACCCGTGCGGACTCGGCGCCGCGCGGCAGGAAGGCGTTGGCGCTGGTGTCCTCGACCTCGCCGAGCTTCCCGGCCAGCGGACCGAGCGCCATGGCCACGAGCAGCCAGAGTGCCAGGAACAGCCATTTGCCGCGCCGCCCACCGGGTGCGCAGGCGACGCGCTTCAGGAGCGCATGCATGAGTACTCTCTTTCGTGTGGGACATGCCGCCGGTCGGTGACCGGCTCAAGGCGCACGGGACCCGCACCACGGCGCAGAGGGTGTGACGACCTGCCGTGGCGTACGGGATGAGGTGTGTCCGAGGTGTGTTCCGCGTCGGTACGGCCCGGAGTTGCCGCTCCCGGCCGTACCGGCGGACGATTGGTGTGCCGGTGCTATTCGATCTCGCGCATCATCTTCTCCATCGAGCTGACGGCGAGCCGGGTCTGGGCCAGCTCGTCGAGGGCCTGCCGCTGATCCTCGGCCATCCGGCGCTGCAACTCGACGGTGTCCTCGAGGAGTTGCGCGTACTTGGCGGCGAGCTCCTTGTACTGCTCCTCGCGCGCCGCCAGCATGCGGGCCCGCCAGGTGGCGGCAACCTGCCAGACGATCACGATCAGCAGGGCGAAGAACCCGGCCGCGCCGACGGTCCCCGCCAGGGCCCCCAGCTCCTCGGCCCCGGCGGCGAGTGTCACCCCTTGTTCGCTCACTTCGCTTCCTCTTTCGTGGTCCGGTCAGCGGTGGTGGTGATCGTCTCGGCCGCCCGTGCGATGACGCCGGGGGTCAACTCGTAGAAGAAGGGGGCGACTTCGTAGTACTTCATCGCCTTGCCGTCCTCCGCGAGCTCGAGCGTGCCGACGACCAGTCCGGCCGCTTCCAGGCGCTGCAGGTGCATGTGCAGCAGCGGGCGGCTCATCCCGATCTCACGGGCGAGCGCGCTGACGTACGTGCGGCTCTCCAGGAGCGCTGCGACGATCCGCATACGGTGCGGATTGCCGAGTGCGGACAGCACACGCAGCAACTCGTCACCTGTCGGCGCCGGCTGCGGGACCTCGGCCATCGCGGCCCTTTCCGTCGTACCTGCCGGACAGGCTGACAGCTTCGGCGAACACCTGTCAAAGTTTTCTGACACGTCTCAGGGGGAGATGGGGGGCGTCTCAGGGTCGGCTCGGGGACGCCCCGGGGTCCCGCCGATCATGGGGGTGCTTCCGCAGCTGTACGGACCTGGTTGTTCCGGTTCGTGCGGTGTGCCGGTGTGCCCGCGAAGTCTTCCGCCCGGTCGGCGGTCCGTACGGCCCCGTGGCGCCGTACCCGTCCCGGCGCGGGCGCAGCCGTGTGCGCCGCCCGGCTCGACGCCGGGGCCGACGTTGCGCCGACTTGTTGAATGTAATGTGCACTTTCTCACTTGGTGAGACGAGCGGAGGCCGGTAGCGTGCTGGGCAGCCGATGCGGCGACTGCTCCGGCTGCCCCCCACGACACCTGAGACACCGCCTGTGACACCGAAGGAGAGACGGCCCTTGTCCACCTCCACCACACCCCGGGGCAGTTACTTCGAGCCCATCGACGAGCACCGCTACAAGCCGACGGAGCACGCGGGCGGGGCCTGGAACACGGACGAGCAGCACTTCAGCCCGCTGGGCGGGCTCGTCGTCCACGCCATCGACCGCCATCGGGCCGCCGGACCGGACAACGGCCTGGTTCTCTCCCGGATCAGCTACGACATCCTCGGCCGCCTCGCCCTCGACGAGTGCGAGATCCAGGTGGAGACCATTCGCCCCGGGCGGACCATCGAGCTTCTCGAAGCGGTCGTACGGATCGCCGGCCGCCCGGTCGTCCGGGCCCGCGCCTGGCTCCTGGCCGGCTTCGACACCACCGCGGTCGCGGGAGGCCCCGAGGACCGCCTGCCCCCGCCCGAGTCCCTCACCCCATGGCGGATGTCCGACGTCTGGCCCGGCGGCTACATAGCCTCCCTGGACGTCCGCCCGGTCGCACCGCCCCGGCCGGGGCGTACGGCCGCCTGGATCTCCACACCGCTCGGCCTGGTCGCCGGTGTGCCCGTCAGCCCGCTCGCGTCGTATCTCGCCCTCGTCGACACCGCCAACGGCATAGCCGTCCGGCAGTCGCCCACCGAGTGGATGTTCCCCAACGTCGACCTCACCGTCCACCTCCACCGCCGGCCCCGTGGTGCGTGGACGGGACTGGACACCACGGTCGCCTTCGGTCCCTCCGGACAGGGCCTCACCAGCACGGTCCTGCACGACGTCGACGGCCCGGTCGGTCACGCCCAGCAGATCCTCACGGTCCGGCCCCGGCCGGGGGAGTGACTGCCAGGAGGAGACCACGCCCTGTGCGGTGAGCCGGACGAGTCACGGGTGACGGCAGAGGGCTGCGGCGCATCCGGCAAAGGCCGTACAGGCCGCGTCCGGGAAGGCCGTACAGGTACGGCGAGCGCGCCCGTGGCGGTGGCGGGGCCCGCGACAGCCGGCCGGCCGGGGCATCACCGGTCCGATGGCCCGGCCGCGGTGCCCCGGTCGTTCACCGGACTCGGCGTTCCCGTTCCGCTTCAGGAGCGGAACGGGGTGAAGTGTGCGGGAGCGTGGTCGATGGGGAGGTCCGGGCGCCAGACGGTGAGGATCTGGGCAGAGCAGACGAACAGCCCTTGCGGCAGAGCGTCCGGGCTGTGCCACTGCCACCCGCCCACGGTCTCACCGGGTTGATCGGCCGGCTCGCCCTTCCAGGCGGTGACGACGGCACCCACGGTGACGCGCAGGACGCCGTCCACATGGTCGACCAGCGTTCCGAGGAGGGTGATGCCCTCGCGATCGGCGCGGATCCCCGTCTCCTCGGCGAGTTCGCGTATGACGGCCTCCTCGAACGATTCGCCGGGCTCGACGGCACCGCCTGGAAGTTCCCAGGTGCCGTGGCGGTGACGGCCGAGAAGCAGACCCCGCTCGCCCAGAACGACGGCACCGACGCCGACAGCCGCGTGCGGGGCGGGCGGCCGGTGCGTGCGGGGGCGGTTGGAGATGCGATCCGGCACGGGCGGGACGTCACCGCGGTCGAGCTGCCGTTGGCCGTAGAGAGGCCGGCTCCGGTCGTCCGTCGAGTGAGTGCTCACAAGTGCTCCGTTTCTCCGGGTGTTCTCCGGGTTCTACGGTGTTCTCCGGGTGATCCATGGCCTGACCCAGGACCGCAGGACATGACACAGGACATGACAGCGACAGGCCAGGGCGCGAACACCGACGCGGACCGCGGGCCGGCGGTGGGGAGTTCATGCCCGGCGGCGCTCAGCGTTCCCGGGACAGGCGCAGGAGGTCGGCGAACACGCCTCCGGCGTGGACCAGGTCCTCGTAGCGGCCCTGTTCGGCGATGCGCCCCTGGTCCATGACCACGATGTGGTCGGCGACCTTGGTGTTCTCCAGGCGGTGCGTGATGATGATCGTGATGCGTTCACCGGCGATGGCCTTGATCCTCCCGAAGATCTGGTGCTCGCCCCGGGGGTCCATCTGCGAGGTCGGTTCGTCCAGGATCAGCAGCGGGGTCTGCCGGTAGAGCGCGCGTGCGCAGGCAAGACGCTGCCACTGACCGCCGGACAGCTCGACTCCGCCCCACAGTTCCCTGGCGAGGAGGGTGTCGAGCTGCTTCGGCAGATTCTCGACCGCCTCGCGCATGCCGACGGCGTCGACCGCCTCCCACACCGGGGCGTCGTCGTAGGTCCGGGGCTGGCCCAGGGTGATGTTCTCGCGGACGCGCAACGGCCAGCAGGCGAAGTTCTGCGGGACGAGGGCGGTGCGCCGCCACACGGAGTCGGGATCGGCATGGGCGAGGTCGACGCCGTCCCACAGCACACGGCCCTTGTCGGCCAGGAGGATGCCGGTGATGAGCTTGACCAGGGTGGACTTGCCCGAGCCGTTCTCGCCGACAACGGCCAGGATCTCGCCGCGGCGCAGCGTGAGGGAGACGCCGTCCACGGCGGGTTCGTCCTTGCCGGGGTAGCGGTAGACGACCTCGTCGAGCCGGATCTCCTCCACCCGTTCGGGGATGACCGACCGGCCGCGCTTGGGAGCGCGTTCACGGGCCATGTCGAGGAAGGAACGCATGTCGGCGAGGTAGAGCGAGGTGTGGAACAGGGCCGCGCCATGGATGATGAACTGGCTGAGGGCGGCCAGAGTGGTCTGCACGGCGACCACCGCGGTGGCGGCGACGGGGAGGGCGACGCGGCCGGTGGCGGCCAGCCAGGCGAGAGCGGCCCAGGTGCCCAGCAGGAACACACCGCCCAGGGCGCTGGTCGCCAGAACGATGCGCAGCGTCCGCGGCGCGGCGGCGAGGGTGCGCCGGTCGATCCGGTCGGACAGGGCGCGGTACCAGTAGATGAGGTAGCCCGTCATTCCATTGGCGCGGACCTCGTCGCCGTAGCGCGCATAGGTGGCCCACCAGCGCATCATGGAGCGCACATTGCGGTCGCCGACGTTGAGGTAGTGGGTCTCGTAGTCGACGCGCGCGGACAGCACGGCGCCGATGCCGGCCGGGAGCACGGCGAGCAGGAGCAGCGGAAGCATCGTCCAGTGCAGCACCGTGATGACGCCGCTCGCGGCGATCATGCGGATCAGGGCGGCCATGAACCGCTGGCTGTCCTGGACCATGTACCGGGTCCGGGTGACGCCGACCTCGGCGGCCTCCTGCCGGTCGGCGAAACCGTCCTCACCGTACGCGGACGCCTCCACCCGGCATACGGCGGCCACGAGTGCGATGTCCGTCCCGGTCATCAGCAGCGGTGTGATCCGTCCGTCGGCGTAGGAGGACAGGGCGCTGCCGATCCGGCCGAGACCGGCGGCGGCCGTCACCACGGCCAGGGCGGGCAGAGCGCCGTGCAGGCGTTCGGGCACGGTGCCCGTGCCGAGGAGATGGGTCATGGCCTGCGCGGTGAACGCCAGGACGACGGCGGCCATGGCGCCGGTCAGGAGCTGACAGACCAGGAGCAGGACGACACCGGGCCTGTCGACGGCCCAGGCCATGCGCGCGGTGTGCCCGAGCACGGAGGGCAGACGGCGGCACATGGCGGTGAAACTCGCCTCTGCCAGGGGGTTCTTGCCGTACTTGCCCTCGAAGCTGATGGTGGCCGGAGGAGGAGGGGGAGGCGTCTTCGGGTCCGCGGTCGAGGCGTCAGTCACAGTCACCCGCATCACTCCTCGGGAATCGGTGCCGCACCCGGGTGGTGCGTCCCTGCCCGGCACAACGACGCGGCACGGGAATCGAACACGCTCGATTTCGGACGTGCTGGACCCCTTGTGCGGCAAGGGACCGGCTGGGCGGCCCTTGTGTCCAGGCCGTCTGTGAGCGGCAGGAGTTGGCCGAAACGCCGGTCCTCGAAATACCGGAGCCGCTGGGAACCGTCGCCAGGGTCGTTCAGGCCCGTGGACGGCCGAGGACCCGCACGAAGTCTCAGGGGCTCAGGGAGAGCTCAGGGAGTCCACTGCGAGACCCGTGGCCGCCGCGCCCATGACCTCTGGTGGAACCACCGGCATCGACTGCATCGAGCCGGGCTGCGGGGGCAAGCCGACGGCGGGGGCGATGTCGGTCGGTGCACGTCACGCTCCTGCCCGGAGAACCCGGCAACGAGGCCGGCGCCGGCCCCCGACCCGAGGGTCGGCAAGCCGTGAGTCAACGACCCACAGTGGCTTGAACAGTGGTTGTGAGGACCATGGCGTCGCACTAGCGTTCAGTGCTGACCACAGAGGTGGACTATGTCCTTACATTGCAGGACTTCCACCTGATTGCTCGACTTCAAGGGGGAATCCGCATGCGCAAGGTACGTCTCGTCCTGGCCGCGGCCAGCGCCGGCGCACTGGCGGCCGTCCTTGCCCTGCCCGGAACAGCCACAGCCGCTCCCACGGAGTGGGGCGCCTGTGCCTCGGGGAACGTCTGCTTCTACACGGGCGACAACGGGACCGGTCAGAAGTGCAGCTGGAGCGTCGCCGACCCCGACTGGACCCAGGGTGACATCAAGTGTTCCTGGGCCGAGACCAAGAACGTGCAGTCCGTGTGGAACCGTGGTACGAGCAAGAGCTACACCGGTGTCGCCTACTACCGGTGGGCCGACTACAACACCCGCATGGGCTGCACCCCTCAGGGCAAACGGGGCAACCTGACGGGCAACGGCTACAAGCTGAAGTCCCACCGCTGGGTGGACGGCAACTGCGGCTGACACCGCTTGCGGCGTCGCGTGACGGTCCGTCCTGACATCAGCGGAGACAGGGCGAGCCGCCAAGCAGCCAACAGCCCGGCACAGCGCACCTGTGCCGGGCTTCACGGTGCCACCTTTCGACCCGACTGCCCATGCCGTGACCTCGGGACTCGTTCCGGTGAATCACTGTGCTGCCGCCTTCCTCGGACGAGGCTGTCTCGCTACCGTGCAGGCCTCGGCCTACCGTGGGGGGAGGGGCAGCGCTGTGCCCGGAAGCAACTGCGCAAAGGACGGAGGTGTCGGCAATGGTGGACAGGTTCAGCGACCCGCTGCTGAGCATCCAGGAAGCAGCCAGGCACCTTCAGCTGCCCGACCGCACACTGCAGCGTTGGCTGCGTCACGACAACGCGGCAGGAGCGCCACTGGTCCACAGCGTGGAGCCGGTGAAACGTGGCTGGCCCTCGCTGCCTTTCGTGGCGATTGTGGAGGCCTACGTGCTGCGCTCGCTGCGCGGATACCTGAGCATGTCGCGTATCCGGGACGCCACGGAGGCCGTTCGGAACACCTTCGACGACGAGTACGGGCTGGCCACGCGCCGTATCGCGACGGATGGCGTGGATATCTTCGTGGAGTACGCGGACGGCGAACTGGCCCGCGCACGCGACGGTCAGAGACCGATCCGCGAGGTCATCACGGACTATCTCCACTACATCAGCTGGGAACCGGGCGAGCGGTATCCCTACCGGCTCCGGCTGCGTCAGTACCCGGACGTCGCACCAGTGGTCATCGACCCGCGCTTCGGATGGGGCACCCCGGTCGTGGCCGGAGCGAACATCCAGGTCGACGCCATCGTCGGCATGTGGAAGGCAGGCGAGTCACTGGAAACCGTCGCGGCAGAGTACGGGCTGTCTCGTGACCAGGTCGAGGCGATCTGCCAGGTCGCGACACGAGACCAGGCCGCCTGAGTTCCTGATCGACCGCAATCTGGGCAAGACGGCCCCCGCGCGGCTCATGAGCCTGGGATGGAAACTCCACCTTGTCGCCGACGAGTTCCCGGATGACGGGCAGCAGACGCCGGATGAGGAGTGGATCGAGCACGCCCTTCTGCGCGGCTGGGTGCCGCTCTGCAAGGACGGCCGCATCAGGGGACGAGACCGCGAACGCAAGCCCATCGGATACCACGCAGGAGTCCTGTTCTACCTGGACAACCAGAGCCTCCGAATCGAGGAGATGGTTCAGCGCATCCACCAGGCACAGGCCCGGATCTACCAGGCCGTGGCACGCGGAGGGCCGGCCATCTACGCCATCAAGAACGGCGGTATCACCAAGACTTGGCCGGACGCTTGAGCCGACTGCTTCTGTTGGGTGAACGGGGGTGGCCGACCACCTGTCCCGCAGGGCGCCCGGCCTGCTGTGCGTCCTGCGGGAGGCCGGTCCTGACCACGCTCTGACGGCCACACCGTTGGGGCCGTTCGGTCCGCGGGCCCGCCGGTGCGAACCACAGGGTGCCGCATGAGACAGCCAGGACGCGTTCCCCGCACGCCGTGACCGTGGAGGTTCCGCACTCGGTGCCGCAGGTGGCGGCCCGGACCGTGGCTGTGCGGCGGGCGAAGGGCGTGCGGTGGTACGTGGATCAGTGCCAGTCGTCCCCGGGCAGGAGCACCATGTTGTGCGCCCCGAGGATGTCGACCAGTTCCTCGAACTTCTCCTCGGGCCAGGGCTTCGGAGGGCCGTCGGTCTCGCCGTGGTTCAGGAAGAAGGACTCGGGGCCGGCCGGTGTGTAGAAGACGAGCAGGCGGGCGGGTTCGCGTGCCACGTTCCTGAAGGCGTGCCGGGTGCCCTTGGGGATGTAGATGAAGTCGCCCGGGCCCGCGGTGAACCGCTGGTTGCCGTTGAGGAATTCGAACTCGCCGGTGAGGACGTAGAACGCCTCGTCCTCCTTGGAGTGGATGTGCGGGACGTTGCCGTACCCGGGTTCGACGGTCCCGTCCATGAGGGCGAGGGCTCCGTCCGTCTGCTCGCTGGTGACCTTGACGGAGAACGTCTCGTGCCCCGTGAGCCGGATGACGCCCTCGCCCTTGCGTACGACGAAGCCGTTGGGGGCCGTCCAGACAGGGTCGTTCCTGTCGGGGAGAGGTAAGCGGAGAGTCATGATCCCGGTCCCTTCTCGCGGTGCTTGCCCGAATGGCCTGACCGCGACACAAGTTGAATGTAAGTCATTGAATTGCGTTCAATCAATAGTCCTGCCGAAGGGCGGACCCGGGTCATCGCCTACGCTGACGTCACGACAGCCGCCCTCGTCGGTGAGGTAGGACCGAGGTGACCACGTCCGAGACGGAGAAGCCGCCGACCCGGCGGCAGATGGCAGCGCAGGAGACGCGCCAGAAGCTGCTGCGCGCCGCACTGGAGCACTTCTCCCAGCGCTCGTACGGGGAGGTCACCGTCGGGGACATCGCGCGGACGGCAGGAGTCGCGCACGGTCTGCTGTCCCACCACTTCAAGGGCAAGGAGGCCCTCTACGCGGAGGTCGTGCGCGAGGTCGACCGGCAGCTCAGAGCGGCGACCGCATGGGACTCCGAGGGGCCCGTCGTCGAACGGCTGCGCCGGCACTTCACCGCGCATCTGCGCTTCCTCGCCGCGAACGAGGGCGCCGCGCTCAACCTCATTCTGCGCGGTGCCCAGGGAACCGATGTGGCGTCGGCCGCCTTCGAGGCGACCCGGGAGGAGGGAGTCCGCGCCATCTGTGCCCTCCTCGGCCTCGACGCCGACGAACCCGGACTGCAACTGTGCATCCGTGGGTTCGCCGCGGCCTGCGACGAGATGTCCCTGCTCTGGCTCCGCAACGGCCGCCCCGTCGGGATCGCCGCGCTGGTCGACGCCTGGATCACCCTGCTCGAGGGCACCGTCCGGGCCGCGTACGGCTTGTCCCCCAGCCCCGAACTGCGCAAGGCACTCGACGCCTTGAGCTGAGACCCGTCCTGCCCGCCACCATCCCGGTCCGACCGGCTCACCGGTGGTGGGCCAATGCCGTGGGAGAGGAGCGGGGTTGACTGCGGGGAACACCGAGAGCGAGGTGGCAACCCGGCTCGCCGGTTCACTGCCCGGACGTGCGCACAAAAGGGCGCCCGCCGGATGTCCTCCCGGTCGGGCGCCCTTTGTTCTGTGCGGGAAGAAGTTTTTGTGCGGGAAGAAGTCTCCGTGTCCGGAAGGACTAGAAGAAGCCGAGCTTCTTCGGCGAGTACGACACCAGAAGGTTCTTCGTCTGCTGGTAGTGGTCCAGCATCATCCTGTGGGTCTCACGGCCGATGCCGGACTGCTTGTAGCCGCCGAAGGCGCTGTGCGCGGGGTAGGCGTGGTAGCAGTTCGTCCAGACGCGGCCCGCCTGGATCGCGCGGCCCGCGCGGTAGGCGGTGTTGATGTCCCGGGTCCACACGCCGGCGCCGAGGCCGTACAGCGTGTCGTTGGCGATCTTGATGGCGTCGTCGAAGTCGTCGAAGGACGTCACCGAGACGACCGGGCCGAAGATCTCCTCCTGGAAGATCCGCATCCGATTGTTGCCCTCGAAGATGGTCGGCTGGACGTAATAGCCTCCCTTCAACTCGCCGTCGTACTCGATGCGTTCGCCGCCGGTCAGGATCCGCGCGCCCTCCTGCCGGCCGATGTCCAGGTAGGACAGGATCTTCTCCAGCTGGTCGTTGGAGGCCTGGGCGCCGATCATCGTCTCGGTGTCCAGGGGGTGACCGGGCTTGATGCGCTCGGTGCGGGCGACAGCGTCCTCGAGGAACTCGTCGTAGTGACCGCGCTGGATCAGCGCCCGGGACGGGCAGGTGCACACCTCGCCCTGGTTGAGCGCGAACATCGTGAAGCCCTCGAGCGCCTTGTCACGGAAGTCGTCGTGCGCCGCCGAGACGTCGTCGAAGAAGATGTTCGGCGACTTGCCGCCGAGTTCCAGCGTGACCGGCTTGATGTTCTCCGCGGCGTACTGCATGATCAGCCGCCCTGTCGTGGTCTCGCCGGTGAACGCGACCTTCGCCACCCGCGGGCTGGAGGCGAGCGGCTTGCCCGCCTCCACGCCGAAGCCGTTGACGATGTTCACCACACCGGGCGGCAGCAGGTCGGCGACCAGGCTCAGCCAGTAGTGGATGGAGGCCGGGGTCTGCTCGGCCGGCTTGAGGACGACCGCGTTGCCCGCGGCCAGTGCGGGCGCCAGCTTCCAGGCCGCCATCAGCAGCGGGAAGTTCCACGGAATGATCTGGGCGACCACGCCGAGCGGCTCGTGGAAGTGGTAGGCGACCGTGTCGTCGTCGATCTCGCCGAGCGACCCCTCCTGGGCCCGGATCGCCCCCGCGAAGTAGCGGAAGTGGTCGATGGCCAGCGGGATGTCGGCGGCCAGCGTCTCGCGGACCGGCTTGCCGTTCTCCCAGCTCTCGGCGACCGCCAGGGACTCGAGGTGCTCCTCCATACGGTCGGCGATCCTCAGCAGGATGCCGGAGCGTTCGCCCACCGGGGTCCGGCCCCAGCCCGGGGCGGCCGCGTGCGCCGCGTCCAGCGCCCGCTCGACGTCCTCCGCGGTTCCGCGCGCCACCTCCGTGAACGGCTGCCCGTTCACCGGCGACGGGTTCTCGAAGTACTGTCCGCGGGCCGGCGGCACGTACTCGCCGCCGATGAAGTGGTCGTAGCGTGCCTGGTAGGAGACGATCGCGCCCTCGGTTCCGGGCGCCGCGTAACGGGTCATCCTGGTTGCCTCCCTCCGCAGCGCTGCCCGCCGTTGGGCAGCTCTCGGCGCGAGGCTAGGGACGCCGACGTTGCAATGACGTTGCGTGACAGGCGTGCACGCGGGCGCGGGCCGTCGAGCTGCCGGCGGGGCCCCGGACGGGGCCGTGCGGAGCCGCCAGTTCCGCATCGAGCGCGGCGAGCCGGGCCCGGACCGTCGTGCTCGGCCGTACGGCGGCGAGGGCCCGCCACACCTCCAGGTCGTCCTCGCCCCACGGTGCGTGCGCCCAGTCGGCCAGCAGGTCGGGGTCACGGCGGGCGATCAGCGCACTGCGCAGCCCGTCGGCGAGGCGCTGCCGCAGCCGCACCACCGCCGGGGCCTGCGAGGCGGGCAGCAGCGGGCCGGCGTAGACGGACGCGGCCGCCGCGACCGCCCCTGTCTCCAGCCGCCGTTCCACCACCGCCACGTCCGACCCCACCGGAACGGTGAGCCGGTACGGGCGCGAGGCGAGCAGACCCGGACCGAGCACCCGGCGCAGCCGGGCCAGCTCGGCCCGCAGCGTCACCGGAGTGACCGACTCGTCCTCGTACAGCGCGCACAGCAGCTCGTCCCCGGTCAGGCCCTCCGGGTGACGGGCCAGCAGCACCATGATCTCGCTGTGCCGGCGGCTCAGCCGCAGACGGCGACCGCCCACCGTGAGCAGTGCCTCGTCACGGCCCAGCGCGGCCAGCTCGGGCGTGCCGGCGGCGGCTCCGCGCGGGCCGAGCAGCGCCAGCTGGGACTCGGCGGCCCGCGCCACCGCCTGCACCAGGCCGAGGCTGTGCGGGTGCGCCAGCCCGTCGCCGCCGGTGATGTCCACGGCGCCGAGCACCCGCCCGGTGCGCGGATCGTGCACCGGGGCCGCCGCACAGGTCCAGGGATGAACGCGCCGGACGAAGTGCTCGGCCGCGAACACCTGCACCGCCCGGCCGACGGCGACCGCGGTGCCCGGAGCGTTCGTCCCGACCGCGGACTCCGCCCAGCGCGCACCGGGCACGAAGTTCATCCGGGCGGCCCTTTGCCGCGTCGCCGGATGGCCTTCCACCCACAGCAGCCTGCCGTGCGCGTCGCACACCGCGAGCAGATGCTCCCCGTCGGCGGCGAACGAGCCCAGCAGCTCCCGGAACAGCGGCATCACGGGAGCCAGCGGATGCTCCGCCCGGTAGGCGTCGAGATCGCCGTCCGTGAGCTCCACCCGCGCGGTGCCGTCCGGTCCGACACCGGCGCGTGCGGAACGCCGCCACGAGTCGGCCACCACCGGCCGCACCGGATGCGGCACCGTGCCCGCCTCGGTGAACATCTCGTGCGCCCGGCGCAGCGCCCGAACGTGTTCGGCAAGGTCCGTCCCCGGCTCCAGGGCCACCCACGGATCGGTCAACTCGGCCTCCCGGCAACGCGATGCGGCTGGGTGCCATGGTCACTCTCGGTGTGCGCCCGGACAACCTTTTGGACCGGGCCGATGGCAGCGCCGTGCGCGGATCACGGTACGGGGCCTTGCGGGCCGGGCGGAGGCGGGCGACGGGAAGCGGCGGACGGCCGGGGAATGCCGGGGAACGCCGGGGAACGGTGACAACCCGGCCACACGAACGAGTGGGGCGGGTGGGGGACCGGACGAGTTCGGCCACCGCCGCTCAGACGAGTGCGGCCACCGCCGCGGGGTCGTCGAGGACGCCCCGCACCACCGTGTGCGCGGCGCCCAGCAGAGGGCCCTCGGGGCCCAGCCGGGAGACGGACACCGGGCAGGTCCGCCCCGCGCTCCGGCTCGCCAACTCGGCCTCCAGGGAGGGCAGGAGCCAGGGCGCGAGCCCGGCCAGCGCGCCGCCCAGCACGACCCCGCCGGGGTCGAGCAGCTGGACGGCACCGGTCAGTGCGATGCCCAGCGCCGTGCCGGCGTCCCGCAGCGCCCGCCGTACTCTCTCGTCGCCCGCGTCGGCGCGAGCGGCGAGCAGCCCGATCCGGTCCTCGCCCGGTTCCAGACCGGCTGCCCGCAGCACGGCCTCCTCCCCGGCGTACTGCTCCAGGCAGCCGCGCCCGCCGCACGGACAGGCGGGCCCCTCCGGCGTGACGGGCACATGTCCCAGCTCGCCCGCGAAGCCGCGCGTTCCGCGCAGCAGACATCCGTCGACGACCACCGCGGCGCCGATGCCGATCTCCGCCGACACATGCAGGAAGTCGCGTGGCGTGTCCTCGCCGAGCCAGAGTTCCGCGAGCCCGCCGAAGTTGGCCTCGTTGTCCACGGTCACCGGGAGGTCGTCGGGCAGCAGGGGGCCGAGGTCGGTGTCGTGCCAGCCGAGATTGGGGGCCCGTACGACCGTACGGCCGTCCCGTGAGACCAGGCCGGGCACGGCGACCGACAGCCCCGCCGCCCGCAGGTCCTGCCGCTCCGCCTCGGCGACGACCCGGCGTATCAGCGCGGTGAGATCCTTCAGCACCGGCTTGGGGGCGCGGTTCCGGTTCGTTCCGTGGCGCACCGCCCGTGCCCGCACCCGCCCGCGCAGATCGACCACGCAGGCCGCGAGGTGGTCGACCCCGATCTCCGCGCCGACCCCGGCGGGACCGTGCCCGCTGACGGCGAGCGCCGAACCGGGGCGGCCCACCCGGCCGGGCCGCTCGGGGCCCAGTTCCTCCAGCAGCCCGGTCCGGATGAGCTCGTCGACGAGGGTCGACACCGCGGCACGGGTCAGCCCGATGCGCGAGGCGATCGCCGCCCGCGACAGCGGTCCCTCGGCGCTGACGGTGTGCATGACCCGGGCGAGGTTGCGGCGGCGCATGCCCTGCTGGGTGTTGTCGGGCAGTGCCCGCCCGGGACCGGCCGGGCGGGCCTGGTGCAGCGGTGCGGTCATGCCTTCGTCGTCCTGGGTCGGTGTCCGTCGTCGGTGCGGGCGGCGGGTGCCGGCGGGCGCCCGTCAGCCGGTCCGGGTGTCCCGTTCCAGCAGCGCAGCCGCATCGGAGAGTACCCCGGAGATCCTGGCCAGGGTCGTCTCGTCCCGCTCCACCGGCTCCAGCACGGGGCCGTCGGCCGTCTTCCAGCGGCGGGCGACGGCGGCCGGGTCCTCGCCGGTGAGCAGTCCCGCCGCCTGGGCCGCCGCGCCCAGGGCGACCAGTTCCCTGGCCTCGGGGACCTGGACGGGCCGCCCCGACAGCCGTCGTACGGTCTGCTGCCAGGCCGTGCCCCGGGCGCCGCCGCCGATCAGCAGCAGGGGGGTGGTGCGGTCGGCGTCCTGGTCGAGAACCAGGTCCAGTGCGCCCAGCAGGGCGTGCACGGCGCCGTCGTAGGCGGCCTGCAGCAGCTGGCCGGGCGTGGTGTCGTGGCGCAGCCCGTGGATCAGGCCGGAGGCGTTCGGCAGGTTCGGGGTGCGTTCGCCGTCGAGGTAGGGGAGCAGGGTGACGGTGGTGCCGGGTTCGACGGCCTCGCGGTCCAGGCCCAGCAGGGCGGCCACGCGGTCGACGGCGAGCGTGCAGTTGAGGGTGCAGGCCAGCGGCAGCCAGTCGCCGCGCGCGTCGGCGAAGCCCGCCACCGTTCCGGACGGGTCGGCCGGGCGGTGCCGGGACACCGCGTACACCGTGCCGGAGGTGCCGAGGCTCAGCACCGGTGTTCCGGGCCGCAGCCCCAGGCCCAGCGCGGCGGCGGCGTTGTCGCCGGTGCCGGGAGCGACCAGAGTGCCCTTGGAGAACGGCAGATCGGGGTGGTCGCGCACGGTGCCGGCCACCTCCCCGGGCCGCACCACACGGGGCAGCAGCGCCGGGTCGAGCCCCACATGGGCGAGGATCTCCTCGTCGTACGCCTCGGACGCGGCCGCCCACCAGCCCGTGCCCGAGGCGTCGCCCCGGTCGGTCGTGCCCAGGCCGGTCAGGCGTTCGGTGAGGTAGTCGTGGGGCAGGCGCACCGCCGCCGTCGCCCGGGCGGCCTCCGGTTCGTGCTCGGTCAGCCAGGCCCACTTCGTGACGGTGAAGGAGGCCCCGGGCACACTGCCGGTCCGCTCCGCCCAGGCCTTCGGACCGCCCAGCTCCTGGACGAGACGGCGGGCCTGCGGGGCCGAGCGCACGTCGTTCCACAGCAGGGCCGGCCGGACCGGTTCGCCGTGGGCGTCCAGGGTGACCAGTCCGTGCTGCTGGCCGGCGACCGACACGGCGGCGGCCTCGTGCGCCGCCTCCCCGCACTGCTGCAGGGCCGAGCACAGGGCGTCCCACCACTGGCGCGGGTCGCTCTCGCGGCCGGCCCCGGAGGAGACGGTGTGCGGCGCCTGGCCGGTGGCCACGACCCGCCCGGTGGCCGCGTCGACGACGAGCACCTTGGTGGACTGCGTGGACGAGTCCACCCCGACGACGAGCGGACCCTCGGCTGCTGACATCGCCCTCTCCTTCGACTTTTCGGTCCGGTTCCGGCCCGTGCCTTCCCGTGCCTTCCCAGGAAGGCACGGGCATATTAATTTGTAAAGCGCCATGACGAAATAGTCGCAAGCGAGCAAGGAGCCGCGGCATGAGCTACCAGCCCACCCCCGAGGACAGGTTCTCCTTCGGCCTGTGGACCGTCGGCTGGCAGGGACGGGACCCGTTCGGCGACGCCACCCGCCGTGCCCTCGACCCGGTCGAGACGGTGCAGCGGCTGGCCGAACTCGGCGCCTACGGAGTGACATTCCACGACGACGACCTGATCCCCTTCGGGGCCTCCGAGGCCGAGCGGGAGGCGCACGTCAAGCGCTTCCGGCAGGTGCTCGACGCGACCGGCATGACCGTGCCGATGGCCACCACCAACCTCTTCACGCACCCCGTCTTCAAGGACGGCGCGTTCACCGCCAACGACCGCGATGTGCGCCGCTACGCGCTGCGCAAGACGATCCGCAACATCGACCTGGCGGTCGAACTGGGCGCCAGGACGTACGTGGCCTGGGGCGGCCGCGAGGGCGCCGAGTCCGGGGCCGCCAAGGACGTGCGTGCCGCGCTCGACCGCATGAAGGAGGCCTTCGACCTGCTCGGCGAGTACGTCACCTCCCAGGGCTACGACATCCGCTTCGCCATCGAGCCCAAGCCGAACGAGCCGCGCGGCGACATCCTGCTGCCCACCGTCGGCCACGCGCTCGCGTTCATCGAGCGCCTGGAGCGTCCGGAGCTGTTCGGGGTGAACCCCGAGGTCGGCCACGAGCAGATGGCCGGGCTCAACTTCCCCCACGGCATCGCCCAGGCCCTGTGGGCGGGCAAGCTCTTCCACATCGACCTCAACGGCCAGTCCGGCATCAAGTACGACCAGGACCTGCGTTTCGGCGCCGGCGATCTGCGCGCCGCCTTCTGGCTCGTCGACCTGCTGGAGAGCTCCGGCTACGACGGCCCGCGCCACTTCGACTTCAAGCCGCCGCGGACCGAGGACCTGGACGGCGTATGGGCCTCGGCCGCCGGCTGCATGCGCAACTACCTCATCCTCAAGGAGCGTTCGGCCGCCTTCCGGGCCGACCCCGAGGTGCAGGAGGCCCTGCGTGCCTCCCGGCTGGACCAGCTGGCACAGCCGACGGCGGCGGACGGCCTGCAGGCGCTGCTCGCGGACCGCTCGGCCTTCGAGGAGTTCGACGTGGAGGCCGCAGCCGCGCGCGGGATGGCCTTCGAGCGGCTCGACCAGCTGGCGATGGACCACCTGCTGGGAGTGCGCGGCTGACACCGTGCGCGTCCGGCCCGGGGCCGCACGCGTGTGCGTGCCCCGGGCACGGACACCCGCGCGCGTGCGCCTCGGTTCCGGGCGGCAGTCACGGAAACCACTGACGCTCCGGCCCCGTGCGAATTCCTCGCGCGGAATGCCGCGGAACCGTACGCCCCATGTCAGGGAGCTGTACCAACTGCCGTGTGCGGGCCGCACTTTGTCCGGTTCTCTGCGACGATGGGCGTCATGGCCATTCCGCCTCCACCGTCGCGGTCGCCCGGGCCGCCCGGGCGCAGGAACCCGCTTCTTGTCCTCCTCACCCTGCTCGTGGCCGCCGGTGCGGTCGCCGTGGTCCTGGTGCTGGCCTTCTCGGGGGACGACGCACAGGACGGCAAACCGCCCGCGGACAGCAGTCCGGGCACGAGCTCTTCGCCCCCTCCCACCCTGAACCTGCCCACCGAACTGCCGAGCCGGCTGCCCACCTCCCTGCCGTCCGGCTTCCCCAGTTCCCTGCCCCCGGGCTTCCCGAGCAGCCTGCCCACCGACCTCCCGAGCGACCTGCGGTCACTGCTCCCCTCCCTGGACGACGACGTGCTGCCGTGACGGAGGGTCGGATCCGGCGGGTCAGCCGAAGGGGACTCACACCTTGTGCTCCGGGTGCTCCGGGGCTTGCTCCGGGACCCGCTCCGTCGCGGCCAGCGCCGCCGCCGGGTCCCGGTCGGCGCCGCCGGCCGGCACCCAGTGGCCCTGCTCCTTCCGGTAGGGCCACCAGCGGCCGTCCCGCCCGAGACGGAGCTGGCGGCCCTCGCCGACGACGGTCCAGCGGTTGCCCTCGGCCCGCAGCACCGGCCGTTCGTCCTCCTCCCAGGCCGACTCGACAGCGGCCCACGCGCGTGCGTGGGTCTCGCTGTCGGGCGTCCACTCCTCCTCCAGCACGGACAGGCCGGCCGCACCCCCGAACCGCCAGGCGAGCACGGCCCGCGCCAGTTGCCGCCTGGTGCGTCCCGACCCCTCGGCGAGCCGGTCCAGTACGGCGCCATCAGAGACACCCACTGCCAGGCGCACGGCGTCCTGGGCGACGGTCGGCTCCACCACCGGCGGGTGCTCCCCGCTCGCCGCGGCCCCCAGCAGCTCGCCGAGCCACAGATGCGCCGCCGCGGCGGTCCGCGCGGCCAGGAGCTCCAGCGCGGCCGGGTCGACCCCGGGCGCCGGCGGGACCTCGGTGTCCAGGGACGGCGGGGAGCCCGGTGCCGCGGGCGGTTCGGGCAGGGGCGGCAGGGGAGGCAGGACGAACGCCTCCGCATAGGCCTCCGCGGCGTCCACGCCGTCCGGCGCGGGCGCCCCGTCGTCGTCCGCGTCCTCGCGGGCCCGGAGCTCGGCGAGAAGAGTCCGTTCGTCCCGGCCGCGCAGCAGCAGCAGGAGGAACGGATCCTGGTCCAGCAGCCGCGCCACCAGGTGGCAGAGCGCCGCGGTGTGCCCGCAGTGGTCCCAGGCACCGCAGTCGCACTCCGGCTCCAGATCGCCGATCCCGGGCAGCAGTTCGACCCCCGCGGCCGCCGCGTCCTCCACGAGGTGCGGAGGCAGATCGCGGTCGAGCAGCGCCGCCAGATGCCCGGACCGTTCGACGGCCACCTCCAGGAACCGGGCCCACTCGTCCTCGGACAGCTCCTCCAGCAGGACGTCCGCGCGGTGCGCCGTGCGGTCGCGGTCGCGCACCACGGCCGTGATCCGGCCCGGACGCACCGACACCGCGCCCACCGCTCCCGCGCGGGCGAGTCTGCGGCCGGCCCTCACCTGCTCGGC
Organism: Streptomyces thermoalcalitolerans; assembly: GCF_039525155.1. Lineage (NCBI taxonomy): Bacteria > Bacillati > Actinomycetota > Actinomycetes > Kitasatosporales > Streptomycetaceae > Streptomyces > Streptomyces thermoalcalitolerans. Next base: position 56,015 of record NZ_BAAAHG010000022.1, read on the forward strand.
GTCCAGAACCGTGTCCTCGAGCGCCTTCAGCCAGGCATGGCCCCACCATGTGGTGGCGAAACCACGCCCGCGTGCGGGCGGCAGCGCGGCGAACGTGCGCTCCCGGTCGGTGCGGTGCTCCGTCATCGCCGTCTTCCTCGCAGCTCCACCAGGTCGGCCAGCTCGTCGTCCGTCAGTTCGGTGAGTGCGGCCTCGCTGTGCCCCAGCACCGCGTCGGCCAGCTCCCGTTTGCGGTGCAACAGGTCGGCGATACGGTCCTCGACCGTGCCCTCGGCGATCAGCCGGTGCACCTGTACGGGCCGGTCCTGCCCGATCCGGTACGCCCGGTCGGTGGCCTGCGCCTCGACGGCGGGGTTCCACCAGCGGTCGTAGTGCACGACATGCTCCGCGCGCGTGAGGTTCAGCCCGGTGCCCGCGGCCTTCAACGACAGCAGGAACACCGGGACCTCACCGGCCTGGAAACGCCGGACCATGGCCTCCCGCTCCGCGACGGACGTGCCGCCGTGCAGGAGATGCGACCGCACGCCGCGTGCCGCCAGATGCTGCTCGATCAGTCGTGCCATCCGCACGTACTGGGTGAAGACCAGCACACTCGCCCCCTCGGCGAGGATGGTGCCGAGCAGTTCGTCCAGCAGCTCCAGCTTCCCGGAGCGGCCGGCGGTCCTCGGGTGGTCCTCCTTGAGGAACTGCGCCGGGTGGTTGCAGATCTGCTTCAGACCGGTCAGCAGCTTCATGATCAGACCGCGCCGCGCCATGCCCTCGGCGCCGGAGAGCTCCGCGAGCGTCTCACGGACCAGGGCCTCGTACAGGGCCGTCTGCTCCACGGTGAGCGACACCGCGTGGTCGGTCTCGGTCTTCGGCGGCAGCTCGGGGGCGATCCCCGGGTCCGACTTGCGGCGGCGCAGCACGAACGGGCCGACGAGCCGGGCCAGACGCTCGGCGGCGGCCGGGTCCCGGCCGCTCTCGGCGGCCTGCGCACAGCGGGCGCGGAAGGTGCCGAGCCGGCCCAGCAGCCCGGGCGTCGTCCAGTCGAGGATCGCCCACAGCTCGGACAGGTTGTTCTCCACCGGGGTGCCGGTGAGCGCCACGCGTGCGCGTGCGCCGATGGAGCGCAGCTGCCGGGCCGTCGCGGAATACGGGTTCTTCACGTGCTGGGCCTCGTCCGCCACGACCATGCCCCACGCCACCTCGGCCAGGCGCCGCGCGTCCAGGCGCATGGTGCCGTACGTGGTGAGGACGAACTCCCCGTCGGCCAGGCCCTCCAGGTCGCGCCGGGAGCCGTGGAAACGCCGTACGGGCACACCGGGCGCGAATCTCTCGATCTCCCGCTGCCAGTTGCCCATCAGCGACGTCGGGCACACCACGAGGGCCGGCCCGGCGGTCGCCGGGTCGCCGCGGCGGTGCAGGTGCAGCGCGATCAGCGTGACCGTCTTGCCGAGGCCCATGTCGTCGGCCAGGCAGCAGCCCAGTCCCAGCGACGTCATCCGGACCAGCCAGTCGAGTCCGCGCAGCTGGTAGTCGCGCAGACGGGCGGCGAGCGCGGCCGGCTGCCCGACCGGTTCCCGCGCCTTTGGGGCGGCGAGCCGGTCCCGGAGGGCAGCCAGCCATCCTGTGGGCCGGACCTCGACCCGGTGACCGTCGACCTCCGTGGAACCGGTCAGAGCGGCGCCCAGCGCCTCCATGGGCGTGATCCTGCGGTCCTGCCGGGCACGGGCGCGGCGCAGCTCCTCGGGGTCCACCAGAACCCACTGGTCGCGCAGCCGTACGAGAGGCCGGCCGGCCTCCGCCAGACGGTCCAGCTCCTCCCGGGTGAGCCGCTGGTCGCCCAGCGCGAACCACCAGTCGAAGGCGAGCAGGGCGTCGGCGGACAGGACCGTCGGGGAATCCGGCAGCGGACTCCTGGAACCGCTGCCGGCGTCCGGAGGGCCGACCGTGGCCCCGGACCGCAGCCCGCGCACCAGATCCGCGGGCCAGTGCACGTCCACCCCGGCCTCGGCGAGGGCCCGGGCGCCCTGGCCGAGGAGTTCGGCGACCTCCTCGTCGGCGAGCTCGTCGGCGTCGGGCACGGCCGCCGACAGCAGCGGTGTCAGCGCGGGCCACGCACGGGCCGCGCGGCGCAGCGCGAGCAGGACGTCCGTACGCACGCGCGGGCCGAACACCTCGTCCGCGCGGCCCGGTCCGGCCCAGACCTCGGCGGCGTCGGCGATCCGCGCGGGACCGTCGACGCTGTGCACCTGCAGCACCGCGCGGAACCGCGGCTCCGCCTCCTGCCGCCCGGCGGGCCCGAGCCCGGACACCTCGATGCGCAGCGAGATCCGTACGCCCGCGTCGTGGCCCGTGGCGACGGCGGCGGCCCAGGCCCGCTGCTCCGGAATGTGCCGCGCCTGTGGGGCCGCGTAGGCCGCACCTCCGGTGAGGAGCGGTGCGGCGGGGGAGCGGGGCAGGGTGTCGGCCACCGCGTCGAGGAAGGCCCGCAGCAGTCGCTCGGGGTCGGGCAGCCGCAGCGGCTCGGTGCCGTCGACCGGGACGGCGTGCGCCTCGGGCGGCATCGAGGCGGCCAGGATCCGGACGTCCTCCGCGTCCTGACCGCGCAGTGGAGCCACGCGCCAGGCGTCGTGATCGCCGGCGGACAGCCCCGGCAGCAGCAGACCCCGCGCCACGAAGTGCAGGCCCAGCGCGGCGGCGGCCCCCCAGAACACGCCGGCGCGGTGCCCCCGCCCGGCGGCACGCGCGTGCGTGAGGACCGGCAGGGCCGTACGTACGGAAAGGACGGCAGCCGGCACGGTCACGGCCTCCACGCCGTTGTCACCGGGGACGACGACCGTCATCTCCTCCACGGCCGCGGAGGCCGTGGCCGGGGGAGCGGCGCCGTCGGGACACCAGAAGGCGACCCGGCCGGCGCGGGCGGGGTCCGCCGGGACGAATGTCGCACAGCAGTGGATCAGTTCGGAGATCTCGGACGGTGTTGCCGCGGGAGCGCTCTGCACGGCGATGCCGACTCCTCAAATTTGACTACTCGGATCGGGTCGCCGAGCGTACAGCACGCGGGTGGCCCACCGGGAACGGCGCGGCAGTGACGTGGGTCACCGCGCGGACGCGCGGAGAGGGGGTGAGCAGGGGAGGTGAGCAAAGGGACGGGCGAAAGGGGCGGGTAAGGGATGGAGGGCAGAAGAGAGGGGCAGAAGAGAGGGGCAGAAGGGAGAGCGGAGGGGAGAGCAAAAAGGGGTACTGCCCTTCCGGGGCTCGATACGACCAGTAGGGGGTGCGTCTCAGGGACGTTTCAGGGTCGCGGTCCGGAACCGCCGGGAGCGGCGGGGCCGTTTTCCCGGCAGAGAGCGGCAGTGGCCGCGAAGGAGGCGACAGATGTCGAACAACACGAAGATCGCTGTGGGAGGAGTGGCGGTCGGACTCATCCTGCTGATCTGGCTGCCCTGGTGGGCCGCCCTCCTGATCATCCTGGGAGTCCCGGCTGCCGCGTACCTCGCGCTGGACCCCTCCCAGCGGCGCCGGCTGCGCCGCGTCAGCCGCAGGGAGCTCGGCCGCTGAAGCGCCACGGCCCCGGCGTGCCGTTGCCGTCCGGGGCACGGAGACCGATCACAACGCCAACCAGCCCCATCGCCGCTCGCGGGCCTGCCGGCGGTCCGGTCCGCGAGCGGCCGGGCACTGGGCCCCGCCACGCCACCAGTGCGTCGTACGCGGTGGGAGCGGGCCGTGACGCCCAAAGCCGCCCCGTCGTGCGGTCGGCCCGCGAGACACCCGGGGAACGGCACCGGAGGGAGCGATGTCGTGCCAGGGGGAGGCGGCAGGGCGCGCGTCCGCGGGGGATGCGGCATGAGCGCGGAGGGTCAGAGGGGGCGTACCGCCAGCTTGTCGAGGGCCTCCAGCAGACCGGGCAGCTCGGGGCCCCGGCCGACCGGCAGCACTGTGCCGGGTTCGTCGTCGAGGAGCACGAAGGCGATGTCGTCGGTGCGGGCCACCATCGACCAGCCGGGACCGTCCGCCCGCAGGATCCGTGCGTCACCCGTCGCGAAGGACGACCGGACGCGGCCCAGCGGCGGCGGCGAGTCCACGTATGCGCGGGCCTCCGCCAGGGCCCGGCGGACACCGCTGTGACGCGGGAACGCCTTCCCGCCGGTGCCGTCCGGCGTCCCGCCGCCCTCCGCTCCGCCGGCCGGGGCCTGGAAGCCGGCGTCGTCGACCTGCTCACGCCACATCTCCCACTGCAGCGCGATCTCGTCGGCGCCCAGCCGGCGCTGGGCGGGCCCCCAGGTGCCGGTGTCCGGTGGGGACAGCAGAGGCGCGTCCGAGAGTTCCGGGTCCGGGTCGTGCGGCGCGGGCAGGCCGGGAGCGGCCACGGCGACGTCGAGGGGCCAGCCCGGCAGCGCGGCGACGACCGTGCGCTCGTCGGGCGACAGGTCGTACTCCATGCCGCAGTCCCAGGACGCGATGGCCACGGCGACCAGCGACACGTCGTCGACGACCACCGTCCACCGCGCCCCTTCGCCGTCCTGGCCGAGCACCAGGCCGTACCCGTCGGCGAGGGGTGCGAGGCCGAGCGCCGCACAGGCCTCCGGATAGTCGTCGCCCAGCACACTCGGGAACTGCGCCGGGGTCAGCAGTACCGCTGTCAGCACATAGAGCGCGTCGTCCTCGGCGGCGATGGCGTTCTCGTCCGTCCCGGCCATCCCGGCCTCCCCATCGGTTCGTCCAACGGCGCGCACCCTAGTGCGGGCGGAAGACGGTTGTCACGACTTCTGCGTGCTTCCGGACCTGCGGCTTTCCAGCCGGAGATTCCACCCGAAGAGGGTGGGACAGCCGTCGGCCGTCCGCGGCGCGGGCCGCCGGAGGGCCGGCAGTGCGCGGGCCACCGTTCCGGGCGGCTCCTCCGCTCCCGCACCGAAGTGATCATGGTCCGGTACGGTGGCTCACTCCCGGACGAGAGCGTCTCCGGCGAGGAACGGCGCGGGTCTGCGAGGATCGGCAGGGGGCGACGAGGCCACGGACACCTTCCTCCGCGCGTCTTCTTCCGCACGTCTTCCGGCGCCGGTCGTCCGTCTGCCCGAAGGGCTCAAAGGGCAGGAATCGAAGCAGCAGAAGGGGGACGGCGTGACGAAACGCTTCGAGCGACTGAAACAGATCCGCACCATGGACCCGGTGGCGGACGCGACCGAGATCTACCGGCTCAGTGTCGCCTACGAGTTCCCCTGGGACTACACCCGTTCCCTGGAGCTCGCGCTCTACCGCACCTACGCGGTCCCGAGCATCGGCCGGCTGCTGGCCGAGACAGCGGAATTCACCGACCGCGCACAGAAGCGCTACGACGACACCTCCCTGCTCCTCGACGCCGTGGTCGAGCACGGCTTCGCGAGCGAACAGGGCCGCACCGCGATCCGGCGCATCAACCAGATGCACCGCAGCTACGACATCAGCAACGACGACATGCGGTATGTGCTGTGCACCTTTGTCGTCATGCCCAGGCGCTGGATCGACGCGTACGGCTGGCGCAGGCTGTCCCGGCACGAGATCGTCGCGTCCACCGTCCACTACCGGACGCTCGGCCGGCACATGGGCATCAAGGACATCCCCGAGTCCTACGAGGAGTTCGAGACCTGCCTCGACGCCTACGAAAAGGCCCACTTCGGCTGGGACGAGCAGGCCCGAAGGGTCTCCGACGCCACCCTCGACCTGATGGCCTCCTGGTATCCGCGTCCGCTCGCGCCCCTGCTGCGCACCGCGGCTCTCTCCCTGCTCGACGACTCGCTGCTGCGGGCCTTTCGCTACGAGCCCCCGAGCGCCCTCACCCGTGCTCTGGTCCGCCGCGCGGTACGTGCCCGGGGACGTGTCGTGCGTCTGCTGCCGCCGCGCCGCACCCCTCACTTCGCACGCCAGAACCGGGAGATCAAGAGCTATCCGAACGGCTACCGGCTGGCCGACCTCGGCACCCACCCGGTGCCCGGTGTGCGGGGCTGTCCCGTGCGGCACACCGGCGGCCCGGCGGCCGGTCCCGGTCGGTGAGCCGGCCGGGAAGCGCGAGGGGGACGGCCGGGAGTACGAGGGGCGGCCGGGTCAGCCCTCGCGTACGGCCAGTGCCAGGAAGCGGGTGCCCTCGTCGGCGTAGGACGTCATGCGCCACCCCGAACCGGCGAGCAGCGGCCGCAGGTTGGGCTCGGCCCGCAGGTCGTCCGGGGTGAGCTGCCGGCCCTGGCGCGCCGCGAGCGCCGCCCGCCCGATCGGGTGGAACAGCGCCAGCGTGCCGCCGGGACGCACCACGCGCCGCAACTCCCGCAGGTTCTCCGCGGGATGCGGCAGGTGCGCGATGAGACCCGCGGCGAACACCACGTCGAACGATTCCGCCTTGCACGGCAGCGCACCGACGTCGGCGAGCAGCAGATGTCCGTCCCGGTCCCGCCCGGCCCGTACGGCGGCCCGCAGCATGGCCGGCGTCAGGTCGACGCCCACGACGACTCCCGTGCGGCCCACGGCCGCCCGCAGCGGGGGCAGGGCGCGGCCGGTGCCGCACCCCGCGTCGAGGACGCGGTCGCCCTCGCGCAGCCCGAGCGCGGCGACCGCGGCCGCGTAGGCGGGGCCGTCGTCCGGGAATCTGCTGTCCCAGTCGGCGGCGCGTGCGGTGAAGAACTCCTGGATGCGTGCGTGGTCCTCGTTCATGTGTCGCATGATCCCCCACAGGTTCGAAGGGAAGCTGCTGCGCGTGTGTGCGCGTGGCGCGATCGTTCCGGTGCTGCCTGTGTCGTATGGCGGCGGTTTTCCTGCGGGGCTTTGAGCACATCGTCCGGCAGGCAGCGTCTCGCCGCCTGCCGTGACCGCGCCGCTCTCGGTGCCGTCGAGGGCGGGATCCGTGTCGTCGGCCGAGGTCGTCGCGTGCCGGACCTGTTGCCGTGGGCCGTCCGGTGCCGCCCGCACGCCTTCCGGGGCACGGCTTCCGGGTGAAGTGATCGCGGGGCTGCACATGCTGCGGCGAAAGCGCTCCTGTTGCGCGCCCGTTCCGGCATCCGGGGGCGTGAGACAGTCAGAACGGAGAAAATACGGTCCAATCCCCCGAATGGGTGCTCGCATTACCATGATGCTGACGGTTTTCTCCCCGTGTCCCTCTGTGTCCTTCTCCCCCTCCCCTCTCCCTTCTCCCTGTGCCGGCCGTTGCCCCTTCCCGAGAGAAGTGATCCATGGTCTGCGAGCACTACGACGCCCGGGGCGGTGAGACGACCTCCCTGGCGCTGAAGATACTGGTCGCCGGCGGGTTCGGCGTGGGCAAGACCACTCTGGTGGGCGCGGTCAGCGAGATCCGGCCGCTGCGCACCGAGGAACTGCTGAGCCAGGCCGGTCAGTTGGTCGACGACACCGACGGTGTGGAACAGAAGACCACCACGACCGTCGTCATGGACTTCGGACGCATCACCATCCGGTCCGACCTCTCCCTCTACCTCTTCGGCACGCCGGGCCAGGACCGTTTCTGGTTCCTGTGGGACGAGTTGTCGCAGGGCGCACTCGGTGCCGTGGTCCTCGCCGACACCCGGCGACTGGAGGACTGCTTCCCGGCGGTGGACTACTTCGAGCACCGGCGCATCCCGTTCGTGGTGGCCGTCAACCGCTTCCCGGGCGCCCGCACCTACAGCACCGACGACGTCTTCCGCGCCCTCGACCTCGATCAGGGCACGCCCGTGGTCCTGTGCGACGCCCGCGAACGCGCCTCGGGAAAGGAGGTGCTGATCCGGCTCGTCGAGTACGCCGGGCGGGTGCACACCGCCCGGCTGCTCGACGCCGTGAGCTGAACACGACGGTGTGCGTCCGGCCGGCGGGGAACGCGCGGAGGCTCACCGTCCTCAGGCCGTGACGTCCTCCGCCATCAGGGAGCGGGCGCCGATGCGCGTGGTCCATTGCCGGAATTCACCCAGGCCCTCCGGCAGGAGGGCGCGTCCTTGCGGCATCGCGCGTCGGAGAGAAGACGAACGGTGGCCGGTCGTCGTCCCCGTACAGGGCGGCCCGGTCGTCATGAGCCGGATCGCGTCCCTTTCACGGTCCCTTTCCCGGCGGTGAACGCGAGGTCGTTTCTGCCGGCCGGGACCGATTGACGCGACACGCGGACTTCCGACGGCCCGTCCGGCAGACGATTTTCCGGTGCGGATGCCCTATGAGAAGAATTCCCGCCACTCGTCATCGGTCATCTTTTGTGCCATGTCCTCATACTCCTTGCCCGGACAGCGGCAGTGGGGAAGGCTGGCGGGAGATCCTCCGGTTGTGGGGGGAGACAACACACGGGGAGACCGCATCATGGCGCAGAACCAGACACTGGGCCGGCTGCTCGACGACCTGACCCGACGGACGGAACACGTACGGCACGCCCTGGTCCTGTCCAACGACGGACTGGTGACGGGCGCCAGCACAGGACTGCGACGCGAGGACGCCGAGCACCTCGCGGCCGTGTCGTCCGGACTGCACAGCCTGGCCAAGGGCTCGGGCCGCCACTTCGGCGCGGGCGGAGTACGTCAGACGATGGTCGAGTTCGACGACGCGGTGCTGTTCGTCACGGCGGCCGGCACGGACAGCTGTCTGTGCGTCCTCAGCGGTGCGGAGGCCGACATCGGCCAGGTCGCCTACGAGATGACCCTGCTCGTCAACCAGGTCGGCGAGCATCTCGACGTGAACGCCCGGCAGTCGGAGTGGACTTCCGCGACAGGCCTCTGACCAGCGCATTCGTCATCCCCCGCGGAGTTTTCCACAGGCCCGCGCCGAGATGTGCGGCACGGGATACGGTGGGGCCCGGGCGAGCGCAGCCGGCGCGAGCCGCACTCCACGGGGGAGACGACCATGTCCGGCGACACCATCACGCATGTCATCGCACCCACCGCCGAAACGGCCGGCGCACAGGCCGGGGCACAGCGGCGGACTCCTTTTTCCCTGAGCCGCGCAGCCCGTGAACTGGGCCTCAAACGCAGCGAATTCGACCTGGCCGTCCAGCTCGGCCACATCCGCACCCTGCCCGGCGAGGGGGGAGGCGGCCGGCGCGTCGGCCGCGCCGAGATCGAGCGGCTGCGCACCCAGGAGGGTTTTCCGGAGTCGCTGCGCAGGCGGGTCGAAGTCGTGGGCACCAGGGACGGCGCGGCGCTCCTGGAGGTGACCGCCGCCCGGTTCACACGCCTGGCCCGCCTGGGCCTGGTGACTCCGGTCACCTTCCATCTGAACCGCTACCGGGCCGTGGTCTGGAGGTATCTGGCCGACGAACTGCTGGAGTTCGCCGTCGCGCCGGGCAGCGCGGCACTGCTGAGGCGGCCTTTGCCCGAGGCGCTCCGGTCCCAGCTGGACACCGGTCTGGACCTGCGCGCCCGCAACTGGCGTGGACGGCACCTCGGTTCCCTGCTGCGCCAGGCCGGCGACCCGTGGGAGCGGGCGGGCGCCGTGGCCTCGATGCTCGACCGGCTTCAGGTCTCGAGGATCGTCGAGGACCCCTGTGAACGCGCGTATCTGAACCGCTTCCGGCCGCAGCCGCCCGTCCACGGCACACCGGGCTCGCCCGCCGCCCGTCTCATCGAGCGGATCACGACGGCGCAGGATCCGGACGAGATCGAATGGCTCCGGGCCGACCTGGCACGGGCGGTGCAGGAGGCCCGCACCCACCGTCCCGCACCCCGCCCGGCCCCGCGGTACGCCGGCCGGCACCCGGACCGGCACGGGCATCCGGCGGAGCACCGGAACCCGGCGGAGCACCGGCATCCGCCCGTGCCGGAGCGGCCCGGGCGCCCCCGGGGGCCCGAGCGGCCCCAGCGGCGCGCACCGGCGCAGCGGTACGCGCGCTCACGCCGCCTGCTGGGCCGGCTCTTCCGCAAGGACACCCGGACGGCCGCCCTCTCGGGCCCCGGACCGGCCGACGGGCCCACCACGGAGGGCGGCTGCCTACACCGCGCGGAACAGGCCCTCCTGGACGACCGACACGACCAGACGCCCCTCCCTGTCGTAGATGCGTCCGCGGGCCAGCCCCCGGCCGCCCGTCGCGATCGGTGACTCCTGGTCGTACAGGAGCCACTGGTCCGCACGGAACGGCCGGTGGAACCACATGGCGTGGTCCAGCGAGGCCATGTCGAAGCCGCGCGGCCCCCACAGGGGCTCGACCGGGATGCGCACCGCATCGAGCAGCGTCATGTCACTGGCGTAGGTCAGCGCGCAGGTGTGCACGAGCGGATCGTCGCCGAGCGGTCCGACCGCGCGCATCCACACGGCGCTGCGCGGCTCGGCGCCCTTGACGTCCTCGGCACTCCAGCGCAGCCGGTCCACGTACCGGATGTCGAACGGCTGGCGGCGTGCCATGCGCTCCAGCTGCTCGGGAAGTTCCCCCAGATGTTCCCGGATCTCCTCCACGACCGTCGGCAGGGACTCCGGGTCCGGAACCGCACGGGCCGGCGGCAGCTGGTGCTCGAAGCTCCCCTGCTCGGGCCTGTGGAAGGAGGCGGTCAGATTGAAGATCGTGCGGCCCTGCTGCACGGCGGTGACCCGGCGGGTGGTGAAGGACCGCCCGTCGCGCACCCGCTCCACCTGGTACACGATCGGCACCCCGGGCCGCCCGGGACGCAGGAAGTACGCGTGCAGGGAGTGCACCGGGCGTTCACCGTCCGTGGTGCGGCCGGCGGCGACCAGCGCCTGTCCGGCCACCTGGCCGCCGAAGACCCGCTGCAGGGACTCCTGCGGGCTGCGGCCACGGAAGATGTTGACCTCGATCTGCTCCAGGTCGAGCAGATCGACAAGTCTTTCGGCCGGGTTCGTCGCGTCCGACATGGGTGGGGTTCTCCTGTGTTCACAACTGGCCGACATCGGTCACGCGGATGACCGCGCGGCCCTCGGCGTCGGAGGCGGCCAGGTCGACCTCCGCGCTGATGCCCCAGTCGTGGTCGCCGTTGGGGTCGTCGAAGATCTGCCGCACCCGCCACAGGCCGTTCTGCGGCTCCTCCTCGATCAGCAGCAGCTTGGGGCCGCGGGCATCGGGACCGGTGCCCAGGTCGTCGTACTCCTCCCAGTACTTGTCCATCGCCGCGCCCCACGCCTCGGCGTCCCACCCCGACTCGGCGTCCATCTCGCCCAGCTCCTCGATCCGGTCCAGGGCGGCGAGCTCGACACGGCGGAACATGGCGTTGCGGACCAGGACGCGGAAGGCACGGGCGTTGGTGGTGACCGGCTTGACCTGGTCGGCCTTCTCCTGGGCCTCCTCGGCGGTCTCCTCCTCCGGGTTGGCCAGCTGCTCCCACTCGTCCAGCAGGCTGGAGTCGACCTGGCGCACCATCTCGCCCAGCCAGGCGATCAGGTCCTGCAGGTCCTCGGACTTCAGGTCGTCCGGGATCGTGTGCTCCAGCGCCTTGTACGCGCTGGCCAGGTAGCGCAGCACGATGCCCTCGCTGCGGGCGAGTTCGTAGAAGGAGATCAACTCCGTGAACGACAGCGCCCGTTCGTACATGTCGCGGACCACGGACTTCGGCGACAGCGGGTGGTCCCCGACCCAGGGATGGCTCTTGCGGTAGGTGCGGTAGGCGTGAAGGAGCAGCTCCTCCAGGGGCTTGGGGTAGGTGATGTCCTGGAGACGCTCCATGCGCTCCTCGTAGTCGACACCGTCCGCCTTCATCGCGGCCACGGCCTCGCTCCGTGCCTTGTTCTGCTGGGCGAGGAGGATCTGCCGCGGGTCGTCCAGCGTGGACTCCACGACGGAGACCATGTCCAGCGCGTAGGACGGCGACTCGGGATCCAGCAGTTCGAACGCGGCCAGCGCGAAGGTGGACAGCGGCTGGTTGAGCGCGAAGTCCTGCTGGAGGTCGACCGTGAGGCGCACGATACGGCCCTCGGCGTCCGGCTGGTCCAGCTTCTCGACGATGCCGCCGTCCAGCAGCGAGCGGTAGATGGCGATGGCCCGCCGGATGTGCCGCAGCTGCTGCTTGCGCGGCTCGTGATTGTCCTCCAGCAGACGCCGCATCGCCTCGAAGGCGTTGCCGGGACGGGCGATCACCGACAGCAGCATCGCGTGCGTCACCCGGAAGCGGGAGGTCAGCGGCTCCGGCTCGGAGGCGACGAGCTTCTCGAAGGTCTTCTCCGTCCAGCCGACGAACCCCTCCGGTGCCTTCTTGCGGACGACCTTCCGGCGCTTCTTGGGATCGTCGCCCGCCTTGGCGAGCGCCTTCTCGTTCTCGATGACGTGCTCGGGGGCCTGTGCGACGACGAAGCCCTCCGTGTCGAAGCCGGCGCGTCCGGCCCGGCCGGCGATCTGGTGGAACTCACGGGCACGCAAGGTGCGCACACGGCTGCCGTCGTACTTGGTCAGCGCCGTGAACAGCACGGTGCGGATCGGCACGTTGACGCCCACGCCGAGCGTGTCCGTGCCGCAGATCACCTTCAGCAGGCCGGCCTGCGCCAGCTTCTCCACCAGCCGCCGGTACTTGGGCAGCATGCCGGCGTGGTGCACCCCGATGCCGTGCCGGACGTAGCGGGAGAGGTTGCGGCCGAACCTGGTGGTGAAGCGGAAGTTGCCGATCAGCTCGGCGATCTGCTCCTTCTCCTCGCGCGAGCACATGTTGATGCTCATCAGCGCCTGCGCCCGTTCCACGGCCTGGGCCTGGGTGAAGTGCACGATGTACACCGGGGCCTGGTTGGCCTGGAGGAGGTCGGTGAGCGTCTCGGTGAGCGGGGTGCGCCGGTACTCGTAGGACAGCGGTACCGGGCGGGTGGCCGAGCGGACCACCGCGGTGGGACGGCCGGTGCGACGGGTCAGGTCCTTCTCGAAGAAGGAGACGTCACCGAGCGTGGCCGACATCAGCACGAACTGTGCCTGCGGCAGCTCCAGCAGCGGGATCTGCCAGGCCCAGCCGCGGTCGGGCTCCGCGTAGAAGTGGAACTCGTCCATGACGACCTGGCCGACGTCGGCGTCCTTGCCGTCGCGCAGCGCGATCGAGGCCAGCACCTCGGCCGTGCAGCAGATGACGGGCGCGTCGGCGTTCACGGAGGCGTCGCCGGTGAGCATGCCGACGTTCTCGGTGCCGAACAGCTTGCACAGTTCGAAGAACTTCTCCGACACCAGCGCTTTGATCGGCGCCGTGTAGAAGGTGACCTCGTCCCGGGCCAGGGCGGCGAAGTGCGCCCCGGCGGCGATCATGCTCTTGCCGGAGCCGGTGGGCGTGGAGACGATCACATTCGCCCCGGAGACCACCTCGATCAGCGCCTCTTCCTGGTGGGGATAGAGAGTCAGACCACGATCCTGGGCCCAGGACTCGAAGGCTTCGTACAGAGCGTCGGGATCGGCGGTCGGCGGGAGCTGGTCGATGAGGGTCACCCGTCCATCTTGCCTGGCCCTGCGGCCGAGGTGGGAATCGGCTGCCGGTTCGAAGATCGTGGCCGCTACGCTGTGTCGCCGACGGAACATCGGCTCGCTGGAACAACTGGACAGCGGAACAACGGAAAAGGGGCGGGCGACGGCCATGATGGGACCAGCACACTCACTGTCGGGCGCCGCGGCCTGGCTGGGCGTGGGAGCCGCAGCCGCCGCGGCCGGGCGTCCCATGCCCTGGCCGGTGCTGCTGACCGGTGCGCTGATCTGCGCCGGGGCAGCCCTCGCCCCGGACCTGGACCACAAGGCCGCGACCATCTCGCGTTCCTTCGGGCCGCTCTCGCGCTGGCTGTGCGAGATCGTCGACAAGCTGTCCAGCGCCGTCTACAAGGCGACGCGTCTGCCGGGCGACCCGCGCCGTTCCGGGGGGCACCGGACGCTGACGCACACCTGGCTGTGGGCGGTGCTGATCGGGGTCGGTACCTCCGTCGTGGCGGTCACCGGCGGCCGCTGGGCGGTGCTGGCCATTCTCTTCGCCCACATGGTGCTGGCCATCGAGGGCCTGCTGTGGCGGGCGGCCCGCGGCTCCAGCAGCGACGTCCTGGTGTGGCTGCTGGCCGCGACCAGCGCCTGGATCCTCGCGGACACGCTCGACCAGCCGGGCAACGGCGCGAACTGGCTGTTCAGCGAGGAGTACCTGTGGCTGGGCCTGCCGATCGTGCTGGGTGCGCTGGTGCACGACATCGGGGACGCGCTGACTGTCTCCGGCTGCCCGATACTGTGGCCGATACCGGTGGGCCGCAAGCGCTGGTACCCCGTCGGCACGCCGAAGTCGATGCGCTTCAAGGCGGGCAGCTGGGTCGAGGTCAGGGTGCTGATGCCGGCGTTCATGCTGCTCGGCGGGGTGAGCTGCCTGGCGGCACTGAACTTCGGCTGAGCAGCCGCTCGGACTCGGCCCGGGACGTCGTCACTTCGGCCCTGAACGTTGTCCGAGGGGCCGCCCGGTCTCATGCGGCCCCGTCGCCGCCCGTGCCCTGCCCGCCGCCGTAGCGCCGCTCGAACCGGGCGACGCGGCCCTCGGAGTCCACCGTGCGGGCCTTGCCGGTGTAGAACGGGTGGCTCTCCGAGGAGATCTCCACGTCCACGACCGGGTAGGTCTGCCCGTCGTCCCACTCGATGGTCTGCTCGCTGGTGGCGGTGGACCGGGTGAGAAAGGCATAGCCGGCGGCGCGGTCGCGGAAGACCACGGGGTGGTAGTCGGGGTGTTTGGCCTGCTGCATGGGAACTCCTCGTGCGGCGGGGGAGAAAGCGGCCGGGGAGGGGCGACGGCCCGTCGGCGGCCGGGTCAGCTGTGCAGGGTGTCCTCGCTGTCCAGGGTGTCCTCGTCGACGACATGCACCGCTGCCTCCTCGGCGGAGGCGGCCGCGCCGTCGATGCCCACATCGGTGGCGACCAGCGCGCTCTCCTCGTCCTCGTGGGTTCCCTCGTCGGGGGCGACGAGACGGCCGGACCGGGTGACGCCGACCTCGTTGTCCAGGAGTTCTCCGTCGGTGTCCGTGCAGTCGCCCATGCCGTCGCCGTCCGGGACGGGCGGATCGGGAAGTTCTTCGGCCAGGCGCTGCTCCAGCGTCCCGCCCTGCCGGCGCTCGGCCGCGGTCACACCGATGTGCTCCACCGCCCAGGGTCGTTCCGGAGGGGACCAGCCACGGTCCAGGGGGTCGCCGACGCCGTCGTACTCCAGCGTGTCCTCCGAGTCGAGCACTCCCGTGTCTTCTCTGATCTCGGAGTCCTTGTCGGGCTGGTAGACGTCGTCTCCCCATCCGCCGACGCTGTCCACGGGTACCTCCAGGGGGTGGGAACGAGCCCGTGCTCACCGTGTCCGGCGGACGGCCGCCGGTGCGCGGAGCACAGCTGTCACCCGGCGTGAACCGGACGGCTCCCGGGTGCTCCCCGAGTCATGTGCTGTTTTCCACCCTTCCATCCTGGTTCGTCCTCGCGCAACGGCACGGCACCGGCCCCGCCCGCGGGCCGCGCCGGTGCCCTCCGCCCCCGGGAACCGCGTGCGCGCACGGCAGCGGCCGTGGCGCGGAGGGCCCGCGGTCCCGGGTCCGGCCCGTGCCCGGGCCGGACCGCCCGCCGGTCTTTTCCGGCGCCGTTCCCGTCCGGCTCACCCGTGCCAGGACCGCCACAGCGCCGCGTAGGTGCCGTCCGCGGCGACCAGGTCGTCGTGGGTGCCCAGCTCGCTGATGCGGCCGTTCTCGACCACGGCGATGACGTCCGCGTCGTGCGCCGTGTGGAGCCGGTGGGCGATGGCGACGACCGTGCGGCCGTCCAGGACGCGGGCCAGGGACCGCTCCAGATGCCGGGCCGCGCGCGGATCGAGGAGCGAGGTGGCCTCGTCCAGGACCAGCGTGTGCGGATCGGCCAGGACCAGACGGGCCAGGGCGATCTGCTGGGCCTGGGCCGGGGTGAGGGCGAACCCGCCCGAGCCGACCTCGGTGTCCAGGCCGTCCTTCAGGGCGCGCGCCCAGCCGTCGGCGTCGACCGCGCCGAGCGCCGCCCACAGCTCGGCGTCGTCGGCGTCGGCACGGGCGAGCAGCAGGTTGTCGCGCAGGGAACCCACGAAGACGTGGTGCTCCTGGTTGACCAGGGCGACATGGGCGCGGACCCGTTCGGCGGGCATCCGGGAGAGCTCGGCACCGCCGAGGGCGACCCGGCCCTTTCGCGGTGCGTAGATCCCGGCGAGCAGCCGGCCCAGCGTGGACTTGCCGGCGCCCGAGGGGCCGACCAGGGCCAGCCGGGTGCCCGGGGCGACCTTCAAGGACACCTCGCGCAGCACGTCGACACCCTCGCGGTAGCCGAAGTGCACCCGCTCCGCGTGCATGTCCCGGCCGGCGGGGGCCAGCGAGACGTCCCCGGCGTCCGGTTCGATCTCGCGGACACCGACGAGCCGGGCCAGCGACACCTGCGCCACCTGCAGCTCGTCGTACCAGCGCAGGATCAGCCCCACCGGGTCGACGAGCATCTGCGCGATGAGCGCGCCCGTGGTCAGCTGCCCGATCCCGATCCAGCCCCGCAGGACGAAGACCCCGCCGATCAGCAGCACGGAGGCGAGCACGGTCACATGGGTGATGTTGACGACCGGGAAGAGCACCGACCGCAGCCAGAGCGTGTAGCGCTCCCACGCCGTCCACTGCTTGATCCGGAGCTCCGACAGGGCGACGCGGCGCTCGCCCAGGCGGTGCGCCTCCACGGTGCGCCCGGCGTCGACGGTCTCGGTGAGCGCGGCGGCCACGGCGGCGTAGCCCGCGGCCTCCGAGCGATAGGCGGAGGGCGCCCGCCGGAAGTACCAGCGGCAGCCGGCCACCAGCAGCGGCAGGGCCACCAGCACGGCGGCGGCCAGCGGCGGTGCGGTGAGGACCAGACCGCCGAGCAGCAGGGCCGTCCACACCACCCCGACCGTCAGCTGCGGCACGGCCTCGCGCATCGCGTTGGCGAGCCGGTCGATGTCGGTGGTGATGCGGGAGAGCAGATCGCCGGTGCCCGCCCGCTCCAGCACGCCCGGCGGCAGCCGGACCGACCGGACGAGGAAGTCCTCGCGCAGATCGGCCAGCATCCGCTCGCCCAGCACCGCCCCGCGCAGCCGCACCTCCCGCACGAACACGGCCTGCACGAGCAGCGCCAGCGCGAACAGCCCCACAGTCAGCGGCAGATGCAGCTCCCGGGCGCCGTGCGACACCCGCTCGACCAGGCCGCCCAGCAGCCAGGGACCGGCCAGGGAGGCGAGCACGGCCACCGCGTTGACGGTGACGAGCAGCAGGAAGGCACCGCGGTGCCGGCGCAGCAGCTCGGCCACATAGGCGCGCACGGTCGCGGCGGAGCCGACGGGCAGGGTGTCGGCCGTCGTCGGGGCCGCCGGGTCGTACGCCGGGGGCGCCACGCCGATCATGCGGTCTCCTCCATCTTCTCCACGGCGTCCCGCAGGGCCATGTCGTCGTCCGGCGGACCGGCCGGTGCGGCCCGTAGCCCGCCGTCGGCCCGGATCATGTCGTGCAGGGCGCGTTCCTCGTCCGTCTCCCGGGTCACCACCGCGCGGTACCGGGGCTCGGTGCGCACCAGGTCGCGGTGCGGACCGACCGCGGCGACCGTGCCCTCGTGGACCAGGACCACCCGGTCGGCGCGGTCCAGCAGCAGCGGCGAGGAGGTGAACACCACCGTGGTGCGGCCGGTCCGCAGCTTTTGCAGGCCCTGGGCGATCCGCGCCTCGGTGTGCGAGTCGACGGCGGAGGTCGGCTCGTCCAGGACCAGGACCTCCGGGTCGGCGATCAGGGACCGGGCGAGAGCGAGACGCTGACGCTGGCCGCCGGACAGGGACCGGCCGCGCTCGGTGATCCGGGCGTCCATCGGGTCCCCGGCGGCAGGCATCGTCTGCGCGAGTGCCTCCAGGACGTCGTCGCACTGGGCGGCGGCGAGCGCCTCCTCGGCGGAGACGTTCCCCGAGGCGGGCACGTCGAGCAGTTCGCGCAGCGAACCGGAGAGCAGGACCGGGTCCTTGTCCTGGACCAGGACGGCCGTGCGGGCCGCCTCGAGCGGCAGCTCGTCCAGCGGTACGCCGCCCAGCAGCACCGATGTGCCCGGTTCGGCGGGATGGCCGCCGAGCCGTTCGGCCAGCCGGCCCGCCGCGTCCGGGTCGCCGCAGACCACGGCGGTCAGACGCCCGGCGGGCGCGCACAGTCCGGTCGCCGGGTCGTACAGGTCGCCCGACGGCACGTCGGCCGTCCGTGTTCCGGTGCTGCCGGCGGGCCGCTTCAGGGAGAGCACCCGGGCGGCCCGCTCGGCCGACGGGCGGGAGAAGGAGTACGCCATGGCGATCTCCTGGAAGTGCCGCAGCGGGTAGGCGAGGATCAGGACGGAGCTGTAGACGGTGACGAGCTCGCCCACGGTGATCCGGCCGGTGCGGGCCAGATGGATGCCGTACCAGACCACCGCGATCAGCAGCAGTCCCGGCACCAGTACCTGGAGCGCGGCGATCAGGGCCCACATGCGGGCGCTGCGGACGGCCGCGTGCCGCACCTCCTGGGAGGCGCGGCGGTAGCGGTCGAGGAACAGCTCCTCGCCGCCGATGCCGCGCAGCACCCGCAGCCCGGCGACGGTGTCCGAGGCCAGTTCGGTGGCGCGGCCCGCCTTCTTGCGCTGCACGTCGGCGCGCCGGGTCGCGTGCGGCAGCAGCGGCAGCACCGCGAGCGCCAGCACGGGCAGGCCCATGACGACGACCACGCCGAGCGCCGGCTGGTGGACGAGCAGGGCGGCGCAGACCAGCAGCACGGTGACCGCGGCCGCGGTGAACCGGGACACGGCCTCCACGCACCAGCCGATTTTCTCGATGTCACCGGTGGAGACGGTGACCACCTCACCCGCGGCCACCCGCCGGGTCAGCGCGGATCCCAGTTCGGAGGCCTTGCGGGCGAGCAGTTGCTGGAGGCGGGCGGCCGCGGTGATCCAGTTGGTGACCGCGGCGCGGTGCAGGAAGGTGTCGCCGAGCGCGTTGCCGGCGCAGAGCAGCGCCAGCAGTCCGCCGGTCAGGGCGAGCCGGGAGCCCGAGCGGTCGACGACCGCCTGGACGGCGAGGCCGACGCAGAACGGCAGAGCGGCGACCGAGGCGAAGTGCAGCAGTCCCCAGGCCAAGGCTCTGAGCTGCCCGCCCAGTTGGTTCCGCTCCAGCCACCACAGAAGCCGAAGACCCGAGCGGGTGTCCGGCACACCCGGATCGGGATACGGAAGGTCTTGAATCTGCATGAGGGTCCAGTGGCTCGTATCGAGGCGAAACAGGTGTCGCCGGGCGGCGGACAAGCCGTGACAGAGTCGCGTCGCCGGGCAGTCGAAAGCAAGCGGTTTTTCCCGTGGGGGACTCCCGGAGACTTCGCGGAGAAATCAGGAGTGGCCGGTTTGCGCTCCTGGTGCGGAAGAGGTCCGGAACCCGCACCCGGCCGCGCGCCGCGGAGTGCGGAGCCGCCGGTTAAGGCACCTCGTGCTCCGCCGGGAAAGGACGGCAAGGGAGACGGCAAAGAGGACGGCAAGGGGGACGGCAAGGGACGGAAACAGCCGGAGAAGGAAGAAAAGTGACTGGAAAGCAGCCGAGAGGAATGACGAGAAGAAGACGGGAAGGGGATGAGGCTGTTTGGATCAATTCGAGTGGATCATCCCGCGTGTCGCGGCAACGATGGGGACATGCGAAGTGGCGGCACAACACATGTGAGGGCCGCTGCGGCGGCCTGTGGTCTTCTTCTGGCGGCGGTGGCCGCATGCAGCGGAGCTCCGGCGGGAATTCACTCCGGCGAAATACCCAGACACGGCGGTCCGTCGGGGGCCGCCCGGCCCGGCCCCGCGGAGGACTTCACCCGGATACCGGGCGTCGGGGAGCAGCTGCGGCGGCAGATCCCCGCCGGCACACGGCAAGTCGTGGTGGTCTACGGCGACCACAGGGACTCGCCGGACTCGACGCTGGTGCTGTACCAGAAACGCGGCACCCTGTGGCAGCAGTCGGGCAGCTGGCCGTCGCACAACGGCAGACGGGGCTGGACCACGAACCATCAAGAGGGCGACGAGCGCAGTCCCGTCGGGGTGTTCACACTCTCCGACTCCGGCGGACTCCTCGAGGACCCGGGGACCCGGTTGCCCTACACCCAGGACGAGGAGGCCTTCGTCTCCCTCTACCCCTGGGACGAGGCGCACCAGCACGACTTCGACTACGTCATCGCCATCGACTACAACCGCCTGCCCGGCACACGCCCGGACGACCCCACCCGTCCTCTGGGCCAGTCCAGGGGCGGCGGGATCTGGCTCCATCTGGACCACGGCGACGGCACACTGGGCTGCATCAGTGTCCCGAAGTCCGCGATGGAATACCTGCTGCACACGCTCGATCCCAAGGACAAGCCCGTCATCGTGATGGGGGACAGGGCCACCTTGCAGCTGTAGCGGGCGCGGCGAACCGTCCGCACGGCCGCCGGAGAGAGCCGCGGTGACGCGTTTTCACGGCAGGTGCGCCCCCGGCGCGTTTCCGATGCGTTCCTGACGCGTTCCCGATGCGTTCCCGGCGTGTGCTCGTGGTGTCCTTCGTGCACTGTCCGGCTGACGGCCCGCCGCCCTCCCGGCGGCGTGCGCACCCCGGCCTACCCCGGCCTCGTGCGTTTCAGCAGTGTCCCCGCGGGGGCACCGTGCCCACCAGGGTGTCCAGCAGTTCGCCGAGCGTCTTGCGCTGCTCGTCCGTCAGGGGTGCCAGGATCTCCTCCGCGGCGGTCCGGCGTACGCCGTGCAACTCGTGCAGCACCCTGCGCCCTTCGGCGGTGAGCTCGATCCGGATGACCCGGCGGTTGACCGGGTCGGGGACCCGGCGCACCCTGCCGCTCGCCTCCAGCCCGTCCACGAGCGTGGTCACCGCGCGCGGCACCACCTCCAGGGACTCGGCGAGATCCGCCATACGGGGCGGCTCGCCGAAGTGCGCCAGGGTGCGCAGCAGCCGGGACTGGGCCGGCGTGACGCCCAGGGCGTGCTGTTCCAGGTGACGCTTCTGGATGCGGTGCACCCGAAGGGTGAGCCGCAGCAGCTGCTCGGCGAGGAGGCCGTCGGGGTCGGGGGAACTCATGCGGGCACCCTACCAGGACCTTGTTCACTATGAACATAGGTAACAATGAGCTAGGATCCGTGGACCATCACCGGCCGCGTCCGCCGGCCGGCGGACGCCCGCCCCGACAGGAGCCCATGCACCCCGACCGTCAGCCCGCCTGGACCCCGCCTGCCGAGCTGAAGGACCAGCCCCGGCAGGTCCGCCGCATCCTGCGGCTCTTCCGTCCCTACCGGGGCCGCCTCGCGATCGTCGGCCTGCTGGTCGGTGCCTCCTCGCTGGTCTCCGTCGCCACGCCCTTCCTGCTGAAGGAGATCCTGGACGTCGCGCTCCCGCAGGGCCGCACCGGTCTGCTGAGTCTCCTGGCGCTCGGCATGATCCTCAGCGCCGTCCTCACGAGCGTCTTCGGTGTGCTGCAGACACTGATCTCCACGACCGTGGGCCAGCGGGTCATGCACGATCTGCGCACCGCCGTCTACGGCCGGCTGCAGCGCATGTCCCTCGCCTTCTTCACCCGCACCCGCACCGGCGAGGTGCAGTCCCGCATCGCCAACGACATCGGCGGCATGCAGGCCACCGTCACCTCCACCGCCACCTCCCTGGTGTCCAACCTCACCAGTGTGGTCGCCACGGTCGTCGCGATGATCGCCCTGGACTGGCGGCTGACGGTCGTCTCCCTGGTCCTGCTCCCGGTGTTCGTCTGGATCAGCCGTCGCGTCGGCAACGAACGCAAGAAGATCACCACCCAGCGTCAGAAGCAGATGGCCGCGATGGCCGCCACGGTCACCGAGTCGCTGTCCGTCAGCGGCATCCTGCTCGGCCGCACGATGGGCCGCTCCGACTCGCTGACCGCGTCCTTCGCCGAGGAGTCCGAACGGCTGGTGGACCTCGAGGTGCGGTCGAACATGGCCGGCCGCTGGCGCATGGCCGTCGTCACCATCGTCATGGCCGCCATGCCGGCCGTCATCTACTGGGCCGCGGGCATCGCCCTTCGGTTCGGCGGCCCGGAGGTCTCCCTCGGAACGCTCGTCGCCTTCGTCTCGCTCCAGCAGGGCCTGTTCCGGCCGGCCGTCGGCCTGCTCTCCACCGGCGTGCAGATCCAGACCTCGCTCGCGCTCTTCCAGCGCATCTTCGAGTACCTGGACCTGCCCATCGACATCACCGAGCGCGAACGCCCGGTCCGTCTCGACCGGATCAAGGGCGAGGTCCGCTTCGAGAACGTCTCCTTCCACTACGACAACGACAGCGGCCCGGTCCTCGACGGCATCGACATCACCGTCCCCGCGGGCTCCAGCCTCGCGATCGTCGGCCCGACCGGCGCCGGCAAGTCCACCCTCGGCTATCTGGTGCCCCGGCTCTACGACGTCACGGGCGGCCGTGTCACCCTCGACGGGGTCGATGTGCGCGACCTCGACTTCGACACCCTCGCCCGCGCCGTCGGCGTCGTCTCCCAGGAGACGTACCTCTTCCACGCCTCGGTCGCCGACAACCTGCGCTTCGCCAAACCGGACGCCACCGACGAGGAGCTGCAGGCGGCGGCGAAGGCGGCGCAGATCCACGACTGCATCGCGTCCCTGCCCGACGGCTACGACACGGTCGTCGGCGAGCGCGGCCACCGTTTCTCCGGCGGTGAGAAGCAGCGCCTGGCCATCGCCCGCACCATCCTGCGCGATCCGCCGGTCCTCATCCTCGACGAGGCGACCAGTGCCCTGGACACCCGTACGGAGGCCGCCGTGCAGAAGGCCATCGACACCCTGTCCGCCAACCGGACGACCCTGACCATCGCACACCGGCTGTCCACCGTCCGCGGCGCCGACCGGATCGTGGTCCTCGACCACGGACGGGTGGTGGAGCAGGGCACCCACCAGGAGCTGATGGACCTCGACGGACGCTACGCCGCACTGGTCCGCCGGGATGCGCAGACGGAGCCGGCGGACCGGGCCGACGAGTTGAGCCGGCGGGCCGAACCGGCGAACTGAACCGGCGGGCTGAGCCGAGGGGCCCGGTCGGCGAGCCGTCCGGACAGACCGGACCGACAGACTGAAGATATGCCAGGTTTATGACGGTATGCGGGTTACCGTGCCCGCATGCAGACGAACACTCCGCCACGGAGCACGATCCGACTGACGCGCCGGGGCCGGCTGGCCCTGATCGTGTCCGGGGCCGTCCTGGCCGGCACCGCCGTGGTGGTGCCGCTGCTGACCCTGGACAGCGGCCATTTCGGCGGCGGACCGGCACGTCCCCGCACCCTGGTGATCCCCGAGGGCTGGCGGGCCGGCCAGGTCTACGCCGCCATCGACAAGGCCCTCGCCCTGCCCCCCGGCACCACCAGCCAGTCGCTCGCCAAGGCCGGCCTCAAGCTGCCGGCCGCCGCCGGGGGAAACCCGGAGGGCTACCTCTTCCCGTCGACGTATCCCGTCGACGACAAGACCACCCCGCAGTCCCTGCTGGCCGCCATGGCCGAGAAGGCGGACAAGAAGTTCAACGCGGCCCCGGTCGCCGCCGGGGCGCAGCGCACCTCCATGAACATGTACCAGGCGGTCACCATCGCCAGCATCGTCCAGGCCGAGTCCGCCACGAAGGCCGACATGGCGAAGGTGGCACGAGTCGTCCTCAACCGGCTGGAGCGCGGCATGCCGCTGCAGATGGACTCCATCCTCAACTACGGCCTCGGCCGCACCCCCGCGGCCCGTGTGAACGCGAACGACATCCAGGTGGACAACCCGTACAACTCCTACCAGCGCATGGGGCTGCCGCCGACGCCCATCGACAACCCCGGCGAGGACGCCCTGCGCGCCGTGATGAACCCCGCGCCGGGCGACTGGCTGTACTTCGTCACGGTCAAGCCGGGCGACACGCGCTTCACCGCCGACTACGCCGAGCACCAGCGCAATCTCGCCGAGGCCGCCGCCCACCAGGCGAGCCGCAGTCCGCGGCCGGCGAAGTGAGCCGTGCCGGGCCGCGGCGCCTCATGCCGCGGCGGCCGGCTCCCCCTCGGCCGGCAGACGCCTGATCTCCCGGACGGCCGCACGCCCGGCCCGGCTGGCGCCCACGGTGCTCGCCGAAGGGCCGTAGCCGACCAGGTGGACCCGGGGATCGGCGACCGCCCGTGTGCCGTCCATGCGGATGCCGCCGCCCGGCTCGCGCAGCCCGAGCGGCGCCAGATGGGCGAGCACCGCCCTGAACCCGGTCGCCCACAGGATGACGTCGGCCGCCATGTGCCGGCCGTCCGCCCACCGCACCCCGTCCGGTGTGATCCGCTCGAACATCGGCTGCCGGTCCAGGACCCCGTCCCTCAGCCCCTGCCGGACGGCGTCGTTCAGCGGCAGGCCCGTCACCGAGACGACACTCCCGGGCGGCAGCCCCCGCCGCACCCGCTCCTCGACGAGCGCGACCGCGGCACGGCGCGCGTTCTCGTCGAACGGCCCCTCACGGAAGACCGGCGGGTGCCTGGTCACCCAGGTGGTGGCGGCCGCGTACGGGGCGATCTCCAGCAGGTGCTGGATGCCGGAGGCGCCGCCGCCCACCACGACCACCCGCCGCCCGGCGAACTCCTCGGGGCCGGCGTACTGCGCGGTGTGCAGCTGCCGTCCGCGGAAGGTCTCCTGCCCCGGGTACCGCGGCCAGAACGGCCGCTCCCAGGTGCCGGTCGCATTGATCAGCGCCCGTGCCGTCCAGGTGCCCTCGGAGGTCTCGACGCGCAGCCGCCCGCCGGGCCCGTCCAGGACCGCCCGTACGTCCACCGGCCGCCGCACCCGCAGGTCGAAGGCGCGCTCGTAGGCGGCGAAGTACTCGGTGACGACCTCCGACGAGGGCCGCGCGGGATCGGCGCCGGTCAGCTTCATCCCCGGCAGCGCGTGCATGTCGTGCAGCTTGCCGTACGTCAGCGTCGGCCACCGGAACTGCCAGGCCCCGCCCGGGCCGGGGGAGTGGTCGAACACGACGAAGCCGCGGTCCGGTGCGAACCCGGCGCGCCGCAGGTGGTAGGCGGCGGACAGCCCAGCCTGGCCGGCGCCCACGACGACCACGTCGACGTCGCGTGTTCTGTTCATGCCCGTGTCAACCGTGCCGTGGGCGTGGATCTTCCCGATCTCCTTTGAGGTCGACAAGGATGGGGGACATGCCAACAGCTTTCACCACCCGAGTTCTGAACGTGACCTCCGGTTCCCGGGAGGCGGTCGTCGACCTCACCCGTGACTGCGAGGCCTTCCTCAAGGAGACCGCGGACGGCCGCGACGGCCTGCTGAACCTGTTCGTGCCGCACGCGACCGCGGGCGTCGCGATCATCGAGACCGGCGCCGGCAGCGACGAGGACCTCCTCGCCGCCCTGCACACCCTGCTGCCCGCCGACGACCGCTGGCAGCACCGCCACGGCAGCCCCGGCCACGGCCGCGACCACGTCCTGCCCGCCTTTGTGCCGCCGCACGCGACCATCCCGGTCCTCGGCGGCCGGATGGCCCTGGGCACCTGGCAGTCGGTGTGCCTGGTCGACACCAACAAGGACAACCCCGACCGCCGGGTCCGGCTGAGCTTCCTGGCCTGAGCAAGCAGGGACCGACGGCCCTCGTCGTGGGGCGGGGGCCGTCGGAGGATGGGGGTGTGGGGCGCGGCTGCGGGGGTCGTGCCGGGCCGGGTGGCCGGGTGGAA
>NZ_BAAAHG010000023.1:0-80303 GCF_039525155.1 Streptomyces thermoalcalitolerans
CGCCCACAAATCCGGCACCGTCACCAACCTCACCGCCCAGGTCGGCACCGCCCTCACCTCCGGCGCCCCCATCTGCGACATCAAAGACTGACCACACGCCAGTCAAGGGCTGGCCACAGCGCCTGCTGAAGCTCCCGGGAGGCTGAACCCACAACAGCACGGCGCTCCTGCCGTCCCGTCACGGGACCCGCCGGGCCCCACCGGCCGTCCAGGCGAAGCCCTCGAACATCACGGCGCCCGGCGCACCGCAGACGCGGTACGCCGGGCGCCGTGTCGTGGTGCTTCGAGAGCCGAGCGGCTCAGGTCATGACCCGCCGTCCCCGCGGGCAGGCCCCATGCGTCGAGGTCCTTCGCCGACCCTCACCGCCTCCGCAGATCCGCCACCCTGGCCGTCGGCCGTTCCGTCCCCCCGGCCTGGTCGCCGCCCAGGGACGTCGGGCGGAGACTCGCGCCCGGAGGCTGGTTGCGGCGCGGCCCCGGGAGGGAGACGTCCCGGCGGCGGTCGCCGCGCGCCGGGGACTTGTCGGCCGCCGAGGTCCCGGCCCCGCCCGCCACGGAGATCTGGACGCCCTGGTCGGCCAGGGCCTGGAGTTCGGTGGCCGCGCGGTCGTCGTGGGCCGGGGGATCGTCCGTCACCAGGCGGGTGATGAGCTCGGTCGGCACCGTCTGGAACATCGTGTCCGTACCGAGCTTGGTGTGGTCGGCGAGGACCACGACCTCCGCGGCGGCCTGGACGAGGGCCCGGTCGACGGACGCCGACAGCATGTTGGAGGTGGACAGCCCCCGCTCGGCGGTCAGACCGCTTCCGGAGATGAAGGCCTTGGACACCCTCAGGCCGTGCAGCGACTGCTCGGCTCCGGAGCCGACGAGCGCGTAGTTGGAGCCGCGCAGCGTGCCGCCGGTCATCACGACCTCCACCCGGTTGGCGTGGGCCAGTGCCTGGGCGACCAGGAGGGAGTTGGTGACGACGGTCAGGCCGGGCACCCGGGCGAGCCGACGTGCCAGTTCCTGCGTGGTCGTCCCCGCTCCGACGACGATCGCCTCGCCCTCTTCGACGAGTCCCGCGGCGAGATCGGCGATGGCCGTCTTCTCCGCGGTCGCGAGGTGCGACTTCTGCGGGAAGCCGGCCTCCCGGGTGAACCCGCCCGGGAGCACCGCACCGCCGTGCCGGCGGTCGAGCAGTCCTTCGGCCTCCAGTGCCCGCACGTCCCGCCGTACGGTCACTTCGGAGGTCTGGACGACGCGGGCGAGCTCACGGAGCGACACGGCACCGTTCGCTCGCACCATTTCGAGGATCAGTTGGCGACGTTCAGCAGCGAACACGAAACTGACAGTAACGCCGACGACCGTCTGCTTTCAGCGGTTTGCGCCGAATAACAGAAGTTGTTCGCACAGCGGGGCACAAAGTGGTATAGGACACCGCGTCCCGCACCTCGGGCTCCGGCCGTCCGAAGCGTCGTCCCGGCTCCTTCAGCCGCCCGACGTCTTGCGCGTGTGCAATTGCCGGGCCACCTCGGCGATCGAGCCCGACAGGGAGGGGTAGACGGTGAAGGCGTTCGCGACCTGTTCGACCGTCAGATTGTTGTCGACGGCGATCGAGATGGGATGGATGAGTTCCGAGGCGCGCGGCGCCACGACCACACCGCCGACCACGATGCCCGTGCCCGGACGGCAGAAGATCTTGACGAAGCCGTCCCGGATGCCCTGCATCTTGGCGCGCGGGTTGCGCAGCAGCGGGAGCTTGACGCAGCGGGCGTCGATCTTGCCGGCGTCCACATCGGCCTGGCTGTAGCCGACGGTGGCGATCTCGGGGTCGGTGAAGACGTTGGCCGAGACCGTCTTGAGGTTCAGCGGGGCCACCGCGCTGCCCAGGAAGTGGTACATGGCGATACGTCCCTGCATCGCCGCCACCGACGCGAGCGCGAGGACACCGGTCACGTCACCGGCCGCGTACACGCCCGGGGCCGTGGTCCGCGACACCTTGTCGGTCCAGATGTGACCGGACTCGCGCAGCTTGACACCGGCTTCCTCCAGGCCGAGCCCCGCGGTGTTCGGAACGGCGCCGACCGCCATCAGGCAGTGGGTGCCGGTGATGACACGTCCGTCGGACAGCGTCACCTCCACCCGGTCCCCGACCCGTTTGGCCGAGGCGGCCCGCGAGCGCGCCATGACGTTCATGCCGCGACGCCGGAAGACGTCCTCCAGCACGGCCGCCGCGTCCGGGTCCTCACCCGGCAGCACACGGTCCCGGGAGGACACCAGCGTGACCTTCGAGCCGAGCGCCTGGTAGGCGCCGGCGAACTCCGCGCCGGTCACACCGGACCCCACCACGATGAGCTCCTCGGGAAGCTCGGTGAGGTCGTAGACCTGAGTCCAGTTCAGGATGCGCTCCCCGTCCGGCCGGGCGTCGGGCAGTTCGCGCGGGTGACCGCCGGTCGCGATGAGCACCGCGTCCGCGGTGAAGGTCTCCTCGCCGCCGTCCGCCATCGTGACGACGACCTTCCGTGACCCGTCGAGCGCCTGCGTGCCCTCCAGCCGGCCGCGCCCGCGCACCACCCGGGCGCCAGCGCGTGTCACGGCCGCGGTGATGTCGTGGGACTGGGCCAGTGCCAGCCGTTTCACACGGCGGTTGACCTTCGCCAGGTCGACACCCACCACCCGGGCGGGCTGCTCCATCGGAGGGGTGTCGTCGGCGACGACGATTCCCAGCTCCCGGTACGACGAGTCGAAGGTGGTCATCACCTCGGCCGTCGCGATGAGCGTCTTCGACGGCACACAGTCGGTCAGCACCGACGCTCCGCCCAGGCCGTCGCAGTCGACGACGGTCACCTCCGCGCCGAGTTGCGCCGCCACCAGCGCCGCCTCGTATCCGCCGGGTCCACCACCGATGATCACGATCCGAGTCACGTCCTCCATTGTCTCGCACTGTTCGAGGTGTGACCGCCCCGGGGCAGGACCGGACCGTCCGCCGTCGTTCCCGAGATCCGCTTGCCGTCGTTCCCGAGATCCGTCCGCCGTTGTCCCTGAGATCGGTGAGGTGAGTGCACGGCTGCCGTACGCTCGACCCATGTCGCTCTACGCCGCGTACGCCGGCAACCTCGACGCGCGGCTGATGTCCCGCCGCGCCCCGCACTCACCGCTGCGTGCCACGGGGTGGCTGAACGGCTGGCGGCTGACCTTCGGCGGTGAGCACCTGGGCTGGGAGGGTGCGCTGGCGACGCTCGTCGAGGACCCGCTCTCCCAGGTCTTCGTCGCGCTGTACGACATCGCCCCGATGGACGAGGAGTCCCTCGACCGCTGGGTGGGCGTGGGGCTGGGCCTCTACCGGCGCACCCGCGTCCGCGTGCACACCCTGGACGGCGAGGAGCCCGCCTGGGCCTATGTCCTCAACGCCTACGAGGGCGGCCTTCCCTCCGCCCGCTACCTCGGCGAGATCGCCGACGCGGCGGAATCGGCGGGAGCGCCCCACGACTATGTGATGGAGCTGCGCAAAAGACCGTGCTGACCGGTCGTCTCCCGCGGGAGGACCACCCGTCCGAGGACCGTCTCCGGCGCACCTCGCCCCGCCCCTCGTCCTCTCCCCCTCCTCTCCCCCTCGCCCGCCCCTCGTCCTCTCCCCCTCCTCTCCCCCTCGCCCGCCCCTCGTCCTCTCCCCCTCCTCTCCCCCTCGCCCGCCCCTCGTCCTCTCCCCTCTCGTCTCCTCTCTCTCGTCTCCCTTCCGTCCCCTTGTCCGTCTCCCGTCGGAAACGACAAGACAACGATCGCCCTCCCGCGCCCTCCAGCATCTACGCGCGTAGGCAAAGACCGGCTACTCTCAACGACGTGAACGCATCTCTACTTCCGGACGACCTCCAGGGCGACCCCTACGCCGCCGCCGACGCCGCCGCCTCGCGCCTGCGGGAACTCACCGGTGTCGAGACCCACGACGTCGCCCTCGTGATGGGCTCCGGCTGGGCCCCGGCCGTCGACGCCCTGGGGACCCCCGACGCCGAGCTCCAGGTCACCGAGCTGCCCGGATTCCCGCCGCCGGCGGTGGAGGGTCACGGCGGCAGGATCCGCTCGTACGCCATCGGGAACAAGCGCGCCCTGGTCTTCCTCGGCCGTACCCACTACTACGAGGGCCGGGGCGTGGCCGCCGTGGCCCACGGCGTACGCACCGCCGTCTCGGCCGGATGCAAGACGATCGTGCTCACCAACGGCTGCGGCGGTCTGCGCGAGGGCATGCGCCCCGGTCAGCCCGTGCTGATCAGCGACCACATCAACCTGACGGCCGTCTCCCCGATCGTCGGCGCCAACTTCGTCGACCTCACCGACCTCTACTCCCCCCGCCTGCGCGCCCTGTGCAAGGAGGTCGACCCCACCCTCGAGGAGGGCGTCTACGCCCAGTTCCCCGGCCCGCACTACGAGACGCCGGCCGAGATCCGCATGGCCCGCACCATCGGCGCGGACCTGGTCGGCATGTCCACGGTCCTGGAGGCCATCGCCGCCCGTGAGGCCGGCGCCGAGGTCCTCGGCATCTCCCTGGTCACCAACCTCGCCGCCGGCATGACCGGCGAACCCCTCAACCACGAGGAGGTCCTCCAGGCGGGCCGGGACAGCGCCGCCCGCATGGGCTCCCTCCTGGCCCAGGTACTGGACCGTCTGTAAGGACCCCGTCCACGAGGACGAAGGACATCCGTCCACCGGGGTACACGACGACGTCCGCCACGACGGCGGGACGGCGGGAGGGGCCGTGGGGGTGCGTCGGCAGCCCGTCGTACCCCTTTGTCCCCGCCCGGTCCGGCCGGCGCGGCCCGGGGCGGTCCGCCCGTGCGCGGCGGACCGGACGCCCCATAGTCCATACACAGTCCCGCCCCGCCCACGCATCGCGGGCCCCGGCCGGCACCGCCCAAGGCACCCGCACCACGACACGAGAGGCTGACGGAAACGTGCACGACGACCTCATGGCAAGGGCCAAGGCGTGGCTCGCCGAGGACCCCGACCCGGACACCCGCGCCGAACTCGCCCGCCTCATCGACGCCGAGGACACCGAGGAACTCGCCGCCCGTTTCTCCGGCACCCTCCAGTTCGGCACCGCCGGCCTGCGCGGCGAACTCGGCGCCGGCCCGCTGCGCATGAACCGTTCCGTCGTCATCCGCGCCGCCGCCGGTCTCGCCGCGTACCTCACCAAGAACGGTCACGCCGGCGGTCTGGTCGTCATCGGCTACGACGCCCGTCACAAGTCCGAGGACTTCGCCCGCGACACCGCCGCCGTCATGACCGGCGCCGGCTTCCGCGCCGCCCTCCTCCCCCGTCCCCTCCCCACCCCCGTCCTCGCCTTCGCCGTCCGGCACCTCGGCGCGGTCGCCGGGGTGACGGTCACCGCCAGCCACAACCCGCCCCGCGACAACGGCTACAAGGTCTACCTGGGCGACGGCTCCCAGATCGTCCCCCCGGCGGACACCGGCATCGCCGCCGAGATCGACGCGATCACCACCCTCTCCGCCGTCCCCCGTCCGGACTCCGGCTGGGAGGTGCTCGGCGAGGAGATCCTCGAGGCCTATCTCGCCCGTACGGACGCCGTGCTGGACCCCGGCTCCCCCCGCACCGCCCGCACCGTCTACACGGCGATGCACGGGGTCGGCAAGGACACCTTCCTCGCCGCCTTCGCCCGCGCCGGTTTCCCCGTCCCCGACCTGGTCCCCGAACAGGCGGACCCGGACCCGGACTTCCCGACCGTGGCCTTCCCCAACCCGGAGGAGCCCGGCGCGATGGACCTGGCGTTCGCGAAGGCCCGTGAGACCGACCCCGACCTGGTCATCGCCAACGACCCGGACGCGGACCGCTGCGCCGTGGCGGTCAAGGACGGCGCGGACTGGCGCATGCTGCGCGGCGACGAGGTCGGCGCGCTTCTGGGCGCTCATCTGGTCGCCCGGGGGGCCACCGGCACATTCGCGGAGTCGATCGTGTCGTCCTCCCTCCTCGGCCGCATCGCCGAGAAGGCGGGCCTGCCCTACGAGGAGACCCTCACCGGCTTCAAGTGGATCGCCCGTGTGGAGGGCCTGCGCTACGGCTACGAGGAGGCCCTCGGCTACTGCGTCGATCCCGACGGCGTACGCGACAAGGACGGCATCACCGCCGCCCTGCTGATCACGGAACTGGCCTCGCGGCTCAAGCAGGAGGGCCGCACCCTCCTGGACCTGCTCGACGACCTCGCCGTCGAGCACGGCCTGCACGCCACCGACCAGCTCTCGGTCCGGGTCCAGGACCTCTCGCTGATCGCCGACGCGATGCGCCGTCTGCGCGAGCAGCCCCCGACCGCGCTCGCGGGCCTGCCCGTCCTCCGCTCCGAGGACCTCGCCCGGGGCATCGGCACCCTGCCGCCCACGGACGGCCTCCGCTACACCCTCGACGGCGCCCGCGTGGTCGTCCGCCCCAGCGGCACGGAGCCCAAGCTGAAGTGCTACCTGGAGGTGGTGATCCCGGTGGCGACACGCGCCGACCTCCCGTCGGCCCGTGCCCGGGCCACCGGCCTCCTGGAGTCGATCAAGCGGGATCTGTCCACGGCCGCCGGCATCTGACCCACGACCGTATCGGTACAGCGGAAGGGGTGCCCCTCACACGGAGGGGGCACCCCTTTTGCTCTAAAACGTTCTAAAACGTTTTACTCCAAGCCGTTTTCCCGAACCGTCGGCGCGCCCGTCACCCCACCGCCAGCAGAATCGCCAGCACCACCGCACCGGCCGCCGCCGGCCCGATGACCTCGTACGCCCAGCGGACGCTCGCCTCGCCCTGGGCGGACTCGGCGTTCTCGTACCGTTCCTGCATCTCACGCAGGTCGTCCATGTACTGGTCGGTCTCCGCGCGGATGGGCCCGTCGTGCCCGGCGCCCGCTCCGCGCCCCGGACCTCCGAAACCGAAGGCGCCGGCGCGATGCCCGCCGGTCCCGGCCCGCACCGCACGGCTCGCCTCGCGCTCGCCCGAGGCGGCGGCCCGCGCCTGCTGCCGGGCGGCCCGCTTGCGTGCCCGCAGGGACACGGGCAACGCCCACAGCTGGTACTTGGTGCCGGACCGGTCGAGGACCTCGTTGGAGTAGCCGGAGCGCAGGCCGGAGATCTGGCCCCAGGGCAGCACGATCACGCGGAAGGGGTTGCGGATCCGCAGCCGCTCGGCGTTGGCGTACACGGCGGGCCGCAGGGTGAAGGCGACCACGAGCGGCACGATGAGCAGCATCCCGGCGAGCGCCAGCCAGGGGGTGCGGCCCCGGCCGGCGACCAGCGCGTCGATGCCCAGCCAGCCGATGATGGCGAGCATCAGAACCCCGCCCGCGATGCCTGCGGACGACCGGAAGACCCGGTCCTCGGACTCGGGGCTCTGGGGCTGCGGCTCGGTGGGCTCGTGGTCGGGCGTCGTCATGGCCCCGATTGTGCCCGACGCCCCGGAACGCGGTTCATCCGCGGTGCCCCGCCCCAGGGCGGGGAAGCGGGAAGGTCCCAGGGCAGGGAAACGGGAAGGTCCCGAGGCGGGGAAACGGGAAGGCGGACGGCGGACAACGGGAAGGTGACGACAGGGCCCGAGGGCTGTACAGCCGCTACGCGCGTAGATATGCTCGCCTGGTGACCATGCCCACCACAGCACCCGCCGCACTTGCCGACGTCACCGCGTCCAACAGCACGCTGCGCCGTTTCCTCCATGGGCTGCCCGGCGTCGACGCGGTCGGCCTGGAGGCGCGCGCCGCCTCGCTCGGCACCCGTTCCATCAAGACCACCGCGAAGGCCTATGCCCTCGATCTCGCCATCTCGATGGTCGACCTGACGACGCTGGAAGGCGCGGACACCCCGGGCAAGGTCCGGGCGCTCGGCGCCAAGGCGGTCCACCCCGATCCGACGGACCGTACGGCCCCCACCGTCGCGGCCGTCTGCGTCTACCCCGACATGGTGGCCGCCGCCAAGCAGGCCGTCGCCGGCTCGGACGTGAAGGTCGCCTCGGTCGCCACCGCCTTCCCGGCCGGCCGCGCCCCGCTGAGCGTCAAGCTGGCGGACGTGCGCGAGGCGGTCGCCGCGGGCGCCGACGAGATCGACATGGTCATCGACCGCGGAGCGTTCCTCGCCGGCGACTATCTGAAGGTGTACGACGAGATCGCCGCCGTGAAGGAGGCCTGCGGGACGAAGGCCCGGCTGAAGGTCATCTTCGAGACCGGCGAGCTGTCGACGTACGACAACATCCGCCGGGCGAGCTGGCTCGCCATGCTGGCGGGCGCCGACTTCATCAAGACCTCCACCGGCAAGGTCGCCGTCAACGCCACCCCGGCGGGCACCCTGCTGATGCTGGAGGCCGTCCGTGACTTCCGGGCGCAGACCGGCGTGCAGGTCGGGGTGAAGCCGGCTGGCGGCATCCGTACCGCCAAGGACGCGATCAAATACCTCGTCCTGGTCAACGAGACCGTCGGCGAGGACTGGCTGGACAACCGCTGGTTCCGCTTCGGCGCCTCCTCGCTCCTGAACGATCTGCTGATGCAGCGCCAGAAGCTGGCCACCGGCCGCTACTCCGGCCCCGACTACGTGACGGTGGACTGATCACCATGGCATTCGAGTACGCACCCGCGCCCGAGTCGCGCGCGATCGTCGACATCGCCCCGTCCTACGGCCTGTTCATCGACGGGGAGTTCACCGAGGCCGCCGACGGCAAGGTCTTCAAGACGATCAGCCCGAGCACCGAGGAGGTCCTCTCCGAGGTCGCCCAGGCCAAGGAGGAGGACGTCGACCGCGCGGTGAGGGCCGCCCGCAAGGCGTTTGGGACGTGGTCGGCGCTGCCCGGCTCCGAGCGCGCCAAGTACCTCTTCCGCATCGCGCGCATCATCCAGGAGCGCAGCCGGGAACTGGCGGTCCTGGAGACGCTGGACAACGGCAAGCCGATCAGGGAGACCCGCGATGTGGACCTCCCGCTGGTCGCCGCGCACTTCTTCTACTACGCCGGCTGGGCGGACAAGCTCGAGCACGCCGGCTTCGGCCCGGACCCGAAGCCGCTGGGCGTGGCCGGCCAGGTCATCCCCTGGAACTTCCCGCTGCTGATGCTGGCGTGGAAGATCGCCCCGGCGCTCGCGACCGGCAACACGGTCGTGCTCAAGCCCGCCGAGACCACTCCCCTCTCCGCGCTGTTCTTCGCGGACATCTGCCGTCAGGCCGGTCTGCCCAAGGGGGTCGTCAACATCCTTCCGGGCTACGGCGACGCGGGCGCCGCGCTCGTCGCGCACCCGGACGTGGACAAGGTCGCCTTCACCGGCTCCACGGCCGTCGGCAAGGAGATCGCCCGCACGGTCGCGGGCACCCGCAAGAAGCTGACCCTGGAACTGGGCGGCAAGGGCGCCAACATCGTCTTCGACGACGCGCCGATCGACCAGGCCGTCGAGGGCATCGTCAACGGGATCTTCTTCAACCAGGGGCAGGTCTGCTGCGCTGGCTCGCGTCTGCTGGTCCAGGAGTCGGTCCACGACGAACTGCTCGACGCCCTCAAGCGCAGGATCTCCACCCTGCGCCTGGGCGATCCGCTGGACAAGAACACCGACATCGGCGCGATCAACTCCGCCGAGCAGCTGGCCCGGATCACCGCGCTCGCCGACCAGGGCGAGGCGGAGGGTGCCGAGCGCTGGTCGCCGGCCTGCGAACTCCCCTCCTCCGGCTACTGGTTCGCCCCGACGCTCTTCACGAACGTCACCCAGGCGCACACCATCGCCCGCGAGGAGATCTTCGGCCCGGTGCTGTCCGTCCTCACCTTCCGCACCCCGGAGGAGGCCGTCGCCAAGGCCAACAACACGCCGTACGGTCTGTCGGCGGGCATCTGGACCGAGAAGGGGTCGCGGATGCTGGCGGTGGCGAACAGGCTCCGCGCGGGCGTGATCTGGTCCAACACATTCAACAAGTTCGACCCGACCTCGCCCTTCGGCGGCTACAAGGAGTCGGGCTTCGGCCGCGAGGGCGGCCGCCACGGTCTGGAGGCGTACCTCGATGTCCGATAAGACGGAAAAGACCGCGTCCCGACTGCCGGTCTTCAAGACCTACAAGCTGTACATCGGCGGGAAGTTCCCGCGTTCCGAGAGCGGCCGGGTGTACGAGGTGACCGCGAAGACATCAGCCGCTGGCGCGGCGGGCAAGGGCAACTGGCTGGCGAACGTACCGCTGTCCTCCCGCAAGGACGCCCGTGACGCGGTCGTGGCGGCGCGCAAGGCGTTCGGGCCGTGGTCGGGTGCGACGGCGTACAACCGGGGCCAGATCCTGTACCGCATCGCGGAGATGCTGGAGGGCCGCCGCGAGCAGTTCGTGCGCGAAGTGGCCGACGCCGAGGGCCTGTCGCGGGCGAAGGCGGCCGCCCAGGTGGACGCGGCGATCGACCGCTGGGTCTGGTACGCGGGCTGGACCGACAAGATCGCCCAGGTGGTGGGCGGCGGCAACCCGGTGGCGGGCCCGTTCTTCAACCTCTCCACACCGGAACCGACGGGTGTCGTGGCGGTCCTGGCCCCCCAGGAGTCGTCGTTCCTGGGCCTGGTCTCGGTGATCGCCCCGGTGATCGCGACCGGCAACACGGCGGTCGTCGTGGCCTCCGAGAAGTCGCCTCTGCCCGCCCTCTCCCTGAGCGAGGTCCTGGCCACCTCCGACCTGCCCGGCGGTGTCGTCAACATCCTGTCCGGCCGTACGGCGGAGATCGCCGCGCCCCTCGCCGCCCACCAGGACGTCAACGCGATCGACCTGACGGGCGCCGACGAGGACCTGGCCAGGGAACTGGAGATCGCGGCGGCGGACAACCTCAAGCGCGTTCTGCGTCCACAGCCTGTGGATTACTTCGCGACTCCCGGCACCGACCGCCTGACGGCCTTCCTGGAGACGAAGACGGTCTGGCACCCCACGGGCGCCCTGGGCGCCTCCGGCTCGTCGTACTGACGGCCGCTCACCGCGCCATGGCGGTGACCGCCTGAACAGGGCCGCGGCTCCTCTCCGTCCGAGGAGCCGCGGCCCTTCTGCCATGGCGTCGTCTCACCGCCCGAGCGCGGTCCGGGTCGCACCTCCGTGCCGTGTGACGCGCGGCCGGCAGTCGACCTTGACCTCCTCCCCCCGTACCCGCCGCGCCTGTCCCCGCGCACGCGCACACGGGTACCCCTACGGCACATGCGCCGACAGCCGTGTCACGGAACATTTCAGAACGCCCCGTCGGCAACGCGCCCTCAACCGATCACACAGGGTCCGCACCGCTCCCCTCACGGCTCAGAGCACCTCCCCTCTGCTGCGGGCGTTGGCGCGGGCCACCCGCGCCCGCAGCAGGTCCTCCTGCCCCCGGACGTCCAGGGGCCGCACGTCCCCGGGCAGCGCCGTCCACTCCGTGCCGCCGCCGACCGGGCGGAGCCATACGAACCCGTCGAGGTGATCCATGACGATGCCACGTTGCTCACGCCGTGTGTCGTGGGCGAGTTGACCGACCGGAAGCCGGGCCTCGTCCCGCGCGGCCGCCTGCTTGTCGGCGTGCGCCTGCGCGGCGGCGGTGATGGCCGCGCGGTCGGGACGAGGGGGACGAGCCACCACATCCTTCGTCGTACGCCTCTGGGGTGCCAAGGGTGCCTCCTGCGTGTTCTTGCTGTTTGCACCCCCAGCGTCACGATGTGCTGTCGCTGTTGGACAGGGGAACGCCGTTCCCAACGCGGTTTCGGAACGGCTCCGACCTGCCCACTCTCACAATAAGCACCCAGACGGTCACCAAAAGTGGCTACCGTGAGGGAGGTGGTGACGTCCCCTCAGGGACAAGGAATGGCACACCGCCCGGGAAAGGAGTCCCGTCATGGCCCAGTCCTCCCGCGATCTCGACCCTGCCCAGTCCGCCCGCAACCTGTACGGCGTGGAACTCCGCCGCCAGCGTCAACTCGCCGGCCTGTCGCTGGACCGGCTCTCGGACATCGTCAACTACAGCAAGACGCACCTGCACGGGGTGGAGACCGGAGAGCGGCTGCCCTTGCCGCCACTGTCGGAGAAGCTGGATGCTGCCTTTGGAACGGGGGAGTTGTTCCGGGGGCTGTGGGGGGTGGTGAAGCGGGAGCACACGCCTCGGCGGTTCGATCATTGCCTGGAGTTGGAGGCGAGGGCGGTACGGATTCAGGCGTTCAATGCAAGCCTGATTCCCGGGCTGCTCCAGACCGAGGCATACATGCGCGCGCTGTTTGCCAAGGGAGAGGCCGGCATCAGTCCCGAGGCGATCGACAGCCTCACAGCAGCTCGGCTCGGCCGTCAGGAGATCTTGCGACGGGACTGCCCTCCGGACCTCTGGTGGACCATCAACGAGGCAGCCCTGCAACAAGCTGTGGGTGGCCCAGCGGTGATGCGGGAGCAACTCGCGGCCTTGCTACCGCTGATGGAAACGCGCCGCACGACCATCCAAGTCGTACCGTTCGAGGCTGGTGCGTGCTCCCTGATGCTCGGCACACTCATCCTGCTGACACTGCCTGACAACTCCACCACCGTCTACCAGGAAGGGCCCAGAAACGGCGAAATCTTCGACGACCGGGAGACCTTCATGCAGCGCGTGCGGGACTACGATCGAATGAAGGTCTGCGCTCTCTCACCAAGGGAGTCCGCAGAGTTGATCCAAGCGACGATGGAGACGTACGAGTCATGCGAGTCACCCCAGACCTGAGCACCGCCCGCTGGCGCAAGTCTTCGTTCAGCGGCAACCAGGCCGGAGACGAATGCGTCGAGGTCTCCGACGATTTCCCCGGCACAGTCCCCGTCCGTGACAGCAAAGACACGACCGGCCCTGTCCTGGTTCTGGGCGAAACGGCCTGGCAGCCATTCATCAACGGCCTGAAGGAAGGCTCCCTGTAAAGCGGCACCTGAAACGGCCCTGGGGTTGTTCCATGGCCGTTCCGGGATGGGTGGCTCAGCCTGTTATGGCCTCCTCTAGCCGTGCCAGTGCCAGGTCCTCCTTGCGGTTGGCTTCATCCCGGCGGTGATGTGTGAGCAACTCACGGCCTTGCTGCCGCTGGTAGAGACGCGCCACGCAACGATCCAGGGTCGTCCCGTTTGAAGCGGGCGCATGCATCCTGATGAGCGGCACACTCATCTTGCTGACGCTTCCGGACAACTCGACGACCGTGTACCAGGAAGGACCGCGGAACGGCGAGATCTTCGACGATCGGGAGACCGTCACGCAACGTGTGCGAGAGTTCGATCTGATGAAGGCCAACGCCCTCCCACCAGGGGAGTCAGCAGCGCTGATCACAGCGACGATGGAGACGTACAAACCATGCGAGCCACTCGGGACCTGAGCACCATCCGCTGGCGCAAATCCTCCTACAGCGGAAACCAGCAAGGGGACGCTTGCGTCGAGGTCTGCGACGACTTCGCCGATGCGGTCCCTGTTCGTGACAGCAAGGACACGACCGGCCCTGTCCTGATACTGGGCAGCACGGCCTGGCAGCCCTTCGTCGACGGACTCAAGAAGGGCTCCCTGTAAGGCGGCATCTGTTCCGGAACGGCCGTGGAACAACCCCAGCGCCCTTCCGGTCGCAGCCAGAACGCCTGACGCTGCCCAATGAGCCGAACGGCGCCATGTCCGGACGCGCATATGCTCTCCGCCCGGCGTTGAACCCCGAGCAGGCGATCAAGGTCATCCCGGCTTCAAGCTTCAGATAATGCGGCTGCCTCGACTCGGCGTCCCTCTTCCTGATCCGGGGAACCCCGCCCAAGTCGGCGACGAGCATGTCCTTGCTTCCGATGAACGGAACGCTGTGCTGAGGATCGGACAGGTACACCCTGCGGAGCTTCGGCCCGTTGAAGATCCCTCCGGCATACCCCGCCGTGACCTCCTGCATCTGAAGCCTTGTTCACTTCTCGGTGCCCGCTTCACCACCTACGCGTCGCCGCTCGCCCGCTGCTCGGCCGCGATGTCGGCCACGATCCGCGGCGCGAGTGCCGCGACCGCGCGGCTCAGGAACATCTGCCCCTCGGCCGGATGCCCTGCCACATCTTCCGTGATCTTCATCGGGAACTACCGCGTGCTCTGCATCATCGAAGAGCAGGTGATCCGCATCCTGGTCACCCACCTCGGCAGAACAGCCTGACGGCCAGGGCCACGAGAACCATGCTTCCCGGCCGTGCAGAGGAGCGTGGCTCTCCCCGCGCCCTACCGCCCGGCCGACCACCAGTACCGCGCCGACCGAAGCCGGCCGGGGACACGTGTGTCGTCGCTGCGTCGCGTCCAGCGCCGCTCCAGTGGTCGCGAGAGCAATCACCGCCCGCTACGCGGCGGGGTACCGGGAGAGGCGTGTCGGGCCATCGCTGATGCCACCTTCTGGCATACAGAACAAAACGGAGCAAAACAGTCGGCACGCGGGTCGTTGAGGTGGGGCTCACACTCCACATCCGACCCGCGGGTGCGGCAGGCGCACCGCCATGCGCCAGACTGGTCCCCCGTGAGTTCTCCTCTGCCGCCACCCGCTCGTGTCGTGCTGCTCTGTGGCCCCTCGGGCTCGGGCAAATCCATGGTCGCCGCCCGCTGCGGGCTGCCCGTGCTGCGTCTCGACGACTTCTACAAGGAGGGCGACGACCCCACCCTGCCCCTGGTGGCGGGGAGCTCGGACATCGACTGGGACCACCCCGGCTCGTGGGACGCGGACGCCGCGGTGGAGGCGATCACCCGGCTGTGCACCACGGGCAGCACGACGGTCCCGGTCTACGACCTCGCCCGGAGCGCCCGTACCGGTGAGAGGCCGCTGCACCTCGGCCGTGCCCCGCTGTTCGTCGCGGAGGGCATCTTCGCCGCCGAGATCGTGGAGCGCTGCCGGGAGTTGGGCGTCCTGGCCGACGCGCTGTGCCTGTCCCGCGGGCCGGTCACCACCTTCCGCCGGCGTTTTCTGCGGGATCTGAAGGAGGGCCGCAAGTCGGTGCCGTTCCTGCTGCGCCGCGGCTGGCGGCTGATGCGTGCCGAGCGGTCGATCATCGCCCGTCAGGTCGCCCTGGGCGCCCATCCCTGCGGCCGGGACGAGGCCCTGGGCCGGCTGGCGGCGGCAGCGGCCGCGGGACGGCAGGCCCGGACGCGGACGGCGGCCTGAGACGGCGTACGGCACGCGGAGATACGTGGCACGCGTGACGCATGTGCTGCATGTGTCGCGCGTGCCGCATGTGCCCCTGTGCCGTGCGCTCACGCGCACATGCGGAAGCGGGGCTGGAAGGACCCCCGGCCTTCCAGCCCCGCTCCTCGGTGTTCCCCCCACATTCCCCCGTGATCGTTCCCCCGTGTCCCCCGTTCTTCCCCCGTTTTTCCGGTCCCCCGTTTCCAGTTCCCCCGGTTTCCCCCCTCGGTTCCCCAGGTTCCCCCCGATTCCCCCTGTTCCCCCCTGTCCTTCGGCCGGTTCAGGCGACGAGCTCGCCGAAGGACTCCTCCTCGTCACGGCCGAAGCTGAGGACCTCGTCCTCGCGCAGCCGGCGGAGCGACCGCCAGATGCTGGACTTCACCGTGCCGACGCTGATGCCGAGGATGTCCGCGATCTCCGGGTCCGTGCGGCCCTCGTAGTAGCGCAGGACCAGCATGGTGCGCTGGAGTTCGGGCAGCCGGGCCAGCGCCTGCCACAGGACGGCGCGCAGTTCGGTGCCGCGCATGGCGTCCGTGTCGCTGGGCGTCTCCGGCAGTTCCTCGGTCGGGTACTCGTTGAGCTTGCGGCGCCGCCAGGCGCTGATGTGCAGGTTGGTCATGGTGCGGCGGAGGTATCCGCCGACGGCCGCCTTGTCACTGATCCGGTCCCACGCCCGGTAGGTCGAGAACAGCGCGCTCTGCAGCAGGTCCTCGGCCTCGAAGCGATCGCCGGTGAGGTGGTAGGCGGTGGCGTACAGGGAGGCGCGACGCTCCTGGACGTAGGCGGTGAACTCCACCTCCGACGAGGTGCGGCGCTCCCCCGAGGCCTCCCCGTACGCGGCTCCCCCGTGCGGCTCCCCCGTGTGCGCGTCAACCACCGTCCTGCACAC
Organism: Streptomyces thermoalcalitolerans; assembly: GCF_039525155.1. NCBI lineage: Bacteria > Bacillati > Actinomycetota > Actinomycetes > Kitasatosporales > Streptomycetaceae > Streptomyces > Streptomyces thermoalcalitolerans. The sequence goes on from NZ_BAAAHG010000023.1 coordinate 15,978, forward strand.
GGTGTGCTGACGCCCGGCGCCGCGAGCGCACCCCCGTCCTCCCCGTTCGATCAGGGAGGTGCTCCCCCCGGCACCGGACCTCTCCGAAGACCGGGTCACGTCGTGCAGACGCGTGACCACTGCGCTGTTGCTGGTGCTGTGCAGCATGCTCATCCCGCGCCCCCCGTCGTGAACTTCCGGCGTTCCGTCTGTTCCGTCGTGCTTCCCTGCCTGTGCCGAAAATCCTGCCCGCGCGACTTCATGGCCGTGTCCGCCGACTGTCACAGGCCTGTCACAGGGGCCCCGGCGCGGTGCTGCCGGGACGTGGCCGTCCGGGTGTCGAATCCCCCTCCCGTATGCGACAGAATGAGGCGCGTGCCTTCCTTGTTGCTGATTGAGGACGACGACGCCATCCGGACGGCCCTGGAGCTCTCGCTGACGCGCCAGGGGCACCGGGTGGCCACCGCTGCCAGCGGTGAGGACGGTCTGAAGATGCTGCGCGAGCAGCGGCCGGACCTGATCGTGCTGGACGTGATGCTGCCCGGCATCGACGGATTCGAGGTCTGCCGGCGCATCCGGCGCACGGACCAGCTGCCGATCATCCTGCTCACCGCGCGCAGCGACGACATCGACGTGGTGGTCGGGCTGGAGTCCGGAGCGGATGACTACGTTGTCAAACCGGTCCAGGGCCGGGTGCTGGACGCCCGGATCCGGGCGGTGCTGCGGCGTGGCGAGCGGGAGGCGAACGACACGGCCACCTTCGGCAACATCGTCATCGACCGTGCGGCGATGACGGTGACGAAGAACGGCAAGGAGCTGCAGCTGACCCCGACCGAGCTCAGACTGCTGCTGGAGCTGAGCCGGCGGCCCGGGCAGGAGCTGTCCCGGCAGCAGCTGCTGCGGCTGGTGTGGGAGCACGACTACCTCGGCGACTCGCGGCTCGTGGACGCCTGTGTGCAGCGGCTGCGTGCCAAGGTCGAGGACGTGCCGTCGTCCCCGACCCTGATCCGTACCGTGCGTGGAGTCGGTTACCGCCTGGACGCGCCTCAGTGACGAACGAGCGAGAAGGGCTCCGCGGCTGGATCGCGGAGCGCAAGGGAGCACTGTCCCGGCTGCGGTTCACCAGCCTGCGGCTGCGGCTGGTCGTCGTCTTCGCGCTGGTCGCGCTGACCGCCGCCGTGTCGGCCTCGGGGATCGCGTACTGGCTCAACCGCGAGGCGGTGCTGACCCGCGCGCAGGACGCGGTGCTGCGCGACTTCCAGCGGGAGATGCAGTACCGCGCGGGCGCGCTGCCGGTGCACCCGGCACAGGACCAGTTGCAGTACACCGCCGGTCAGATGGCGGGCGGCAACCAGCGCTTCCGGGTGCTGCTGGTCGCCCAGGACGCGAGCGGGCGCACGGTGTACGGCCACTCCGGCGGCCTGAGCGGCTTCTCGCTCGAGGACGTGCCCGAGTCCCTGCGCACCGCGGTGAACAAGCGTCAGCCGCTGTCTCCGGCCAACAAGTCGCCGTACCACCTGTACTGGCAGCGGATCATCCTGCACGGCACGCCGTACCTCGTGGCCGGCACCAAGGTGGTCGGGGGCGGTCCGACCGGCTACATGCTCAAGTCGCTGGAGCCGGAGGCCAAGGACCTCAACTCGCTGGCCTGGTCACTGGGCATCGCCACCGGCCTGGCGCTGATCGGCGCCGCGCTGCTCGCCCAGGCCGCCGCCACGACCGTGCTGAAGCCGGTGCACCGGCTCGGAGTCGCCGCGCGCCGGCTCGGCGAGGGCAAGCTCGACACCCGGCTGAGGGTGTCCGGCACCGACGAACTCGCCGATCTGTCCCGCACGTTCAACAAAGCGGCCGAGGCCCTGGAGAAGCGGGTCGCCGACATGGCCGCCCGCGACGAGGCCTCCCGCCGCTTCGTGGCGGACATGAGCCATGAGCTGCGTACGCCGCTGACCGCCATCACCGCCGTGACGGAGGTGCTGGAGGAGGAGCTGGAGTCCGAGGGCGGCGGCATCGACCCGATGGTCCAGCCCGCGGTCCGACTCGTGATCAGCGAGACCCGGCGGCTGAACGACCTGGTCGAGAACCTGATGGAGGTCACCCGCTTCGACGCGGGCACGGCCCGTCTCGTCCTGGACGACGTCGACATCGCCGACCAGATCACCGCCTGCATCGACGCCCGCGCCTGGCTGGACGCGGTCGAGCTGGACGCCGAGCGCGGCATCCACGCCCGTCTCGACCCGCGCCGCCTGGACGTCATCCTCGCCAACCTCATCGGCAACGCGCTCAAGCACGGCGGCTCGCCGGTGCGGGTGTCGGTCCGTGAGGAGGACGACGAGATCGTCATCCAGGTCCGCGACCACGGCCCCGGCATCCCGGATGAGGTCCTGCCGCACGTCTTCGACCGGTTCTACAAGGCGAGTGCCTCCCGGCCGCGTTCCGAGGGCAGTGGCCTCGGCCTGTCGATCGCCCTGAACAACGCCCACATCCACGGCGGTGACATCAGCGCGGGCAACGCCCCGGACGGCGGTGCGGTGTTCACGCTGCGCCTGCCGCGGGACGCCTCGGCCCTCGCGGCGCAGCAGGCGGAGGGACGCCAGGAGAACGGCAAGGGCGGCAACGAGGGCGACGACAGGAGCGACAAGAAGGACACGAGCAGGGACACGGGCAAGGGCGAGGACACCGGCAAGAACGGCGGGAAGGGGCCCGGAAAAGACGGCGGCGAGGGCGACGGCACGGACGAGGAGAACAGCTCGAAGGGGGAGACCCGATGAACGTACGCCGCCTCCTGCCGGCGCTCCCCGCCCTGGCCCTGCTGCTCACCGGCTGCGGGATCCGCCCCACCGAGGTGCCCACGGACTTCGGCGCCGCACCCTCCCGCGTGCCCTGCTCGCTGTCCCAGCCGAGCACGGCCGCGCGGCCCTCGCCCGGAGTGTCCGTACGGCTGTTCCTGCTGTGCGGCTCGTCGCTGATGACCGTCGACCGGACGGTGGAGGTACCGGAGAACACGGCGGACGCACGGCGGCGTGTGCTCGTGGCGCAGGGGCTGCTCGACCAGCTCGCCGTGCCGCCGTCGGCCGAGGAGTCGGCGGCCGGGTACGCCACGCACGTCCCCGACGGTCTGACCGTCACCGGGCCGCGTCCCAAGGACCCCGGGGAAGCGCTCCGGCTGAGCACCGCGCCGGAAAGCCTCACCCCGTACGCCCTCGCGCAGATCGTCTGCACGCTGTCGGACTCGGCGGCCGCCGAGGGCGACGGCTCCGTGGTCCTCGGCGGTCCGGACGGCACCCCGTTGCGCCGCTATCAGTGCAACGAGGAGCTGCGCTCCCACCCGGGCACCGCGAAACGGCCGTCGACCCCGGTGACCGACGACTGACGACAGCTGATGACGGTTGACGTCGGCTGACGGCGACCGGCACGGAGCGGTCGGCGGAATGTGACGCACCACGCACAGTGACACATACCCGTCCGCCGGAACCGATGGTGCCGGGGGCCGCGTCTAGGGGAACGTGCAGCGTCAAGGCTCCAGCGGCGGCAGCGTCGCGACCCATCTCCGAGTGGCGGGAGGTGCCCTCCTTGTCATCCACCTCGCGTTGGTCGCCTGGCTCACGCTGCGTCCGCTGGACGTCCCCTGGGTGACACCGCCCAATCTGTACCCGCTCGCCACCATCCGCGCCGACCTGGCGCTGGGCTGGCCCGAGGCGGCTCGGCGCATCGGTGAGGGACTCGCGCCGCTCGCTCCGCTGGGCGTTCTGCTGCCGATGGTCCACGGCAGACTCCGTGTCTCCTGGGTGGTCTCCCTGCTGCGCACCATGGCCGCCGGCGCCCTGGTCTCGCTGGGCATCGCCCTGCTCCAGACCGGCGTGCCCGGCCGGGTCGTGGACGTGGACATCCTGCTGCTCAACACCGTGGGGGTGGCCCTGGCCCATCTGGCGGTCGTCCCCGCGGCCCGCGCCCGCCTGCGCCGCAGGGCCGAACGCCGGGACCGGCCGGCCGGGCCCCAGGAGGACGCGTCCCAGGGCCGCACTCCGGCGATGCCCCGGGTGGGCATCGCCCCGTGGACCGACGTTCTGCCCCCGTCGGCTCCATAAAGGCCGGGAACGGCAGGCCCGTGCCCCCGCAACGTCACGGCGGGCCTCGTCGCGCGGGGCACGCGGAGTTCATGCCCTCGGGTGCATGCCATCGGGTTCATGTCATCGGGCCGGCAGGCGACCTGCCCGCTTCAGACACACCGCAAGGGCCGACCCGCCCCTGCCTGCCCGGGCGCCGGCCGCGGCCGGCCGTAGGAGCCGAAAGCGCCCGAAGGCGAAGAAGCGAAGGAAGCAAAGGAAGCGAAGAAGCGGACGAACGCGGCCGGGGCGCACCCCGGACAAGGGGTGCGCCCCGGCCGCACAGCGGTCGGCTCAGCGCAGCGACAGCCCGTTCACCGGCGTGCCGTGCACCGGCAGCCCGCCGAGCAGACCGGTCGCCGACTTGGCCGGGTCGTTCCCGAGCGCCTCACGGGCGACGGGCTGCGCGGTGTCGAGGCCCTTCTTGACCGTGGGCCCGGCCTGGTCCAGCGCCTGACCGGTCTGCGGCAGGGTCTTGCTGACCTCCTCCGTCGGAAGTGCCCTGCTGACGGAGCCCAGCACCTTGCCCGCGTCCGGAGCGGCCGGCGCGGCGTTCGCGGCACCCGCGCCGACGGCGGCGAAGGCGGCACCGAGAGCGGCGACACCGAGGGTCTTGGCGGCAGACTGCTTCATGAAAGTGCGTCCTTGAATGGAAGACGGGGAACTGAGCGGTCCACGACCGTAAACACGCCGAGCCGTCCGCCGCAAACACAGAAATGCGGAAGAATTGTGAAGGGAGCACGCTCCCGCTCTCCCCGGATCAGCCCTTCGACCCTGCGAAACCGCTGGTAGACACAGGCCCCTGAAACAGCCATTCGGATTTCAGTGCCGCATAACCGGGCTTGATCACGTCATTGATCATAGCCAGTCGTTCATCGAAAGGAATGAACGCTGATTTCATCGCATTGACGGAGAACCACTGGAGGTCGTCGAGTGCATAACCGAATGCGTCGACAAGGTGCTCGAATTCCCGGCTCATACTGGTGTGGGACATCAGCCGGTTGTCCGTGTTGACCGTGGCGCGGAACAGCAGCCGCCGCAGCAGCCCGATCGGATGCTCGGCGTACGACGACGCCGCGCCGGTCTGGAGATTGGAGCTGGGGCACAGCTCCAGCGGGATCCGCTTGTCACGGACGTAGGAGGCCAGCCGCCCCAGCTTGACCGTGCCGTCCTCGCGCACCTGGATGTCGTCGATGATGCGCACCCCGTGCCCGAGCCGGTCGGCGCCGCACCACTGCAGGGCCTGCCAGATGGACGGCAGCCCGAAGGCTTCGCCGGCGTGAATGGTGAAGTGGTTGTTCTCCCGCTTCAGGAACTCGAAGGCGTCCAGGTGCCGGGTGGGCGGGTGGCCGGCCTCCGCGCCCGCGATGTCGAAGCCGACCACACCCGCGTCCCGGTACCGGTTGGCGAGCTCGGCGATCTCCAGGGAGCGGGCCGCGTGCCGCATCGCGGTGAGCAGGGCGCCGACACGGATGCGGTGCCCGGCCGCGAGCGCCGCCCGCTCCCCCTCCCGGAAGCCCTCGTTGACGGCCTCGACGACCTGCTCCAGGCTCAGCCCGCCCTCCAGGTGCTGCTCGGGGGCGTAGCGCACCTCGGCGTAGACGACACCGTCCGCGGCGAGGTCCTCGGCGCACTCGCGGGCGACCCGGACGAGGGCGTCACGGGTCTGCATGACGCCGACGGTGTGCGAGAAGGTCTCCAGGTACCGCTCGAGGGAGCCGGAGTCGGCGGCCTCCCGGAACCACAGGGCGAGCTTTTCCGGGTCGGTCTCGGGAAGCCGGGTGTACCCGGCGTCACGGGCGAGTTCGACGACGGTGGCCGGACGGAGCCCACCGTCGAGGTGGTCGTGCAGCAGAACCTTGGGCGCCCGGCGGATCTGGTCCGCGCTCGGGGTGTTCCTCGGCAGGACGGTCTGGCTCGTCATTTCCGCACGCTAACCCCTGCGCGCGGGAATCACCTCCCGGACACGTCCGTCGATATGCAACGGTGACCGCCCCGACGGGTGGCATACGCCGGAGCTTCTGAGACTGTTCTGTCATGACAGAGCAGTCGACGCCGGTTCGCAGGGCCCGGTTGGGAAGGACGCTCGGCCCGGAGCCGGCAGCGGTGGGCGGAGCGGTGCTGCTGCTCCCGAACGGGCAGGACGTGTCCGATCGCAGGCCCTCACCGCTGCTGGCAGCCGCCTCGGTGCGCGCGCTGGGAGGCCGGCTGGCCCGTTCGGGGCGCGCCGAGGGCCTGGCCGTCCATGTGGTGCACTACCGCTATCACGGCTGGAACGGCGACGAGGCCCATCCGGCCCACGATGCCCTGTGGGCCGTCGAGGAGGTCGTACGACGCCACGGGAACGTGCCGGTGTGCCTCGTCGGCCTCGGCCTGGGGGGCCGGGCCGCACTGCACGCGGGCGGACACGAGGCCGTCTGCTCCGTGGTCGCGCTCGCCCCCCGGCTGCCCGGGGACGAGGCGGCCATCCCGCCCGAGTCGGTGAAGCAGCTCGTCGGGCGCCGGGTGCTGATCGTGCACGGCACGAACGACAGGCGGGCCGACCCCGAGCTGTCGTTCCGGTTCGCGGAGCGGGTGAAGAAGGTGAACCGGGACGTGTGCCGGTTCGAAGTCCACTCCGACAGGCAGGGACTGCGGCAGTACCGGCACGAAGTCGCCGCACTCACCTCGGACTTCGTCATGGGCACGTTGTTCGGGCGGGCGTTCTCCCGGCCGCTTCAGGACGCGCTCGCGGCCCCGCCTCCGCTGGGGCTGCGGATGCCGCTGGCCGCGGGCTTCGGCAGGTCGTGGCGCCGGTAGGACCGACAGGGCCGACAGGACCGACAGGGCTGACAGGATCGACAGGGCTGACAGGACCGACAGAGGAGGCCCCGCCCGGACTGCCCCGCTCGGGCGGAAAGCCCGGGCGGGAAGCGGAAGGTGCCCTGCTCAGTCGGGGAGCAGCTTGCCCCGTTTCGACAGCAGGAACTTCTTGAAGGCCGCCACCGGCGGTGTGTCCGGGTGGCCGTCCAGCCAGGCGACGCCGATCTCCCGGACCGCGCGCGGGGCCGTCACCGTCAGTTCGACGACGCCCGGGCGGGGAACGGGCGGCGGGGGCAGCAGGGCGACCCCGAGCCCTGCCGCGACCAGGCCCCGCAGGGTCTCGGCCTCCTCGCCCTCGAAGGCGACGCGCGGTGTGAAACCGGCCTCACGGCACAGGGCGTCGGTGATACGCCGCAGGCCGTAGCCGGGCTCCAGGGTCACGAAGGACTCGTCGGCGGCCTCGGCCAGGCGGACGCGGCGGCGGCCGGCCAGGCGGTGGTGGGCGGGGACGACCAGGCGCAGCTTCTGCTCGTCCAGACGGCGGGCCACGAGGTCGGGCGCGTCCGGCACGGGAGACGTCAGGCACAGGTCGAGCTCCCCGGCCCGCAGCCGCTCCAGCATGGCCTCGCTGTAGTTCTGGACGAGGCTGAAGCGGACGTGGGGGTGGTCGGCGTGGAAGGCCTGGATGAGGCCCGGCACGGTCTCGGCGCCCATGGTGTGCAGAAAGCCGAAGGCGACCTTGCCGGCGGCCGGGTCGGCGTCGGCGCGCACCTCGTCGGCGGCGCGCCCGATCTCGGCCAGGGCGCGTTCGACGGAGGCGAGGAAGGTGCGGCCCGCGCGGGTCAGGGAGACCGTGCGGCCCCGGCGGGCGAAGAGGTCGACGCCGAGGTCCGCCTCCAGCCGGGCCAGGGACCGCGACAGCGTGGACTGCGGGATCCGCATCTCCTGCGCGGCACGGGTGACGTGCTCGGTGCGGGCCGCCCCGGCGAAGTGGGCGAGCCGGGGCGCGAGGAGCGTGACGATGTCTTCTGTGTCACCGGTGTGTGACATGCGCCCCTGTGACCTTTGCTGATGCACCATGGGAACGATTATGCCGAGTTCATGCATTGGACGGATGAAGGGCGGGGTCCGTACGGTCGCTGCATGACTCCTGCCCATAGCAAGGTGTCCACCTTGGTGGGCGCCGTCTCGTCGTCCACCGGCCTTCCGTCCGGCTCCGGCTCCCGCATGGCTCCGGGCAGCCCCGGCTACCGCCGGATGAACCTGGCGCTCTTCCTCGCCGGCGTCGCGACCTTCGCGCTGCTGTACTCCACTCAGGCCCTGCTGCCGCTGATCTCCGGCGAGTTCCGGGTGCCGGCGGGCGAGGCGAGCTGGACGGTGGCGGCGGCGACCGGCGGTCTGGCGCTCTTCGTCCTTCCGATGAGCGCGCTGTCGGAGCGTTTCGGCAGGCGTACGGTCATGACGGCCTCGCTGGCGGTCGCGGTGACCGTCGGGCTGCTGGTGCCCTTCGCGCCGTCGCTGGGCGTGCTGGTGGTGCTGCGGGCGCTGCAGGGTGCCGCGCTGGCGGGTCTGCCGGCGTCGGCGCAGGCGTATCTGGCGGAGGAGGTCCGGCCCAGGGCGCTGGTCGCGGCGATCGGTCTGTTCGTGGCGGGCAACAGCGTGGGCGGCATGAGCGGCCGGGTCATCACCGGCTGGGTCGCCCAGGAGTGGGGCTGGCGGGTCGCCGTCGGGGTGATCGGTGTGCTCGCGACGGGGTGCGCGGTGGCCTTCCGCCTGCTGCTGCCGGCACCGCGGCACTTCAGGGCGGGCTCGCTGCGTCCGCGCGTGCTGGCCCGTACGGTCCGCGACCACCTCGCCGACCCGCTGCTGCGCCGTCTGTACGCGATCGGTGCGCTGTTCATGACGGTGTTCGGCGGTGTCTACACGGTGATCGGCTACCGCCTGTCCGAAGCTCCCTTCTCCCTGCCCCAGGGCATCGTCGGTTCCGTCTTCCTGGTGTACCTGGTGGGCACGGTCTCGGCGTCGGCGGCGGGCCGGCTGGTGGGCCGGCTGGGCCGCAGGGGCGCCCTGTACCTGGCGGGCGCCACGACGGCGGCGGGTCTGCTGCTGTCCCTGCCGGCCTCGGCCGCGCCGACGCTGCTGGGCCTGGTCCTGATCACGGCGGGCTTCTTCGCCGGGCACGCGGTCGCCTCCTCGGCGGTCAGCAAGCAGGCCACCCACGGCCGCGCCCAGGCCTCGGCGCTCTACCAGTCCGCCTACTACATCGGCTCCAGCGCGGGCAGCACGGTGGGCGCGGTGGCCTTCCACGCCGAGGGCTGGGCGGGCACGGTCGGCGTGGGGCTGCTGGCGGTCCTGGGCGTCGTGCTCATCACGGTGCTCGGTTCGCGGGCGGCCCGGAGGGCGGCGCGGCAGGCGCCGGTGCCGGCGTAGCCACCGCCCGGCCTGCCGGTTCCTCCGCTCCCGGGGTGTTGTCAGTGGGCCGCGTTAGCTTCCGGAGTACGGGGCGTGACTACGCGCTCCGGACAGCACGGCCACAGGACAGGACGGCCACAGGGGTGGGTGGACCATGGGAAACGGCACGGCGACCAGGGCGGCGACGGACCTCGACGAGCAGCTGGAGAAGCACCGGGTCGAGCTGACCGGCTACTGCTACCGGATGCTCGGCTCGTCCTTCGAGGCGGAGGACGCGGTCCAGGAGACCCTGGTGCGCGCCTGGCGGGGTCACGCCACGTTCGAGGGACGCTCCAGTCTGCGCTCCTGGCTCTACCGCATCGCGACGAACGTCTGTCTGGACATGCTGGCGGCGGGCGGCAAGCGCGCCCGGCCGATGGACCTGACCGAGTCCCTGCCGCTGGCCCGTGCGGTGCTGTCCCCGCGTCCGGACCACATCTGGCTGGAGCCGATGCCGGACGCCCGGGTGCTGCCGGCGGTCGAGGACCCGGCGGAGGCGGCGGTCGCCAAGGAGTCGGTGCGGCTGGCCTTCATGGCCGCTCTGCAGCAGCTGCCGCCCAAGCAGCGGGCGGTGCTGATCCTGCGCGAGGTGCTGGCCTGGAAGGCGAGCGAGGTCGCCGAACTGCTGGACACGTCGGTCGCCTCGGTCAACAGCGCCCTGCAACGGGCGCGGGCCACGCTCGCCGCGCGGAAGGACCGGAGCGCCGGCGCGGCCGTGTCGGACCCGCTGGACGAGGAGCAGCGACGGCTCCTGGAGCGCTATGTGCAGGCGTTCGAGGGATACGACATGGCGGCGCTGACCGCGCTGCTGCACGAGGACGCGGTGATGACGATGCCGCCGTTCGACCTGTGGCTGACGGGTCCGGCGGACATCACGGGATTCATGACCACGCTGGGCTCCGCCTGCGCGGGCTCCCGGCTGCTGCCGGTGCGGGCCAACGGACTGCCGGGCTTCGCCCAGTACAAGCCGGACCCCGACCAGGGCGGCTTCACCCCCTGGTCGGTGCAGATCCTGGAGATGTCAGAGGGCCGGATCATCGGATTCCACTGCTTCCTCGACACCCGGCGCTGGTTTCCGCTGTTCGAACTGCCGCTCCGCCTCGAAGGAGAGACCGGCCAGGTCGAGCAGGCCGGGTAGCGCCGGGTCGGGGGCGCGCAGCCGCGCCAGCAGGCCGACGACGCCGAGCCCCGGCGGCCCGAGCCCGCCCACGTCGCACACCACGACCCCGGCCCGGGTGTCCTCCAGCAGTGCCCGCACCTTCTCGCACAGCTCTGCCGCCTCGTCCCGGGCGACGGGGCCGGCGAGGACGAGTACGGCGGGTGTCATGGCGTCCACAGTCTGTGGACCGCCCGGCCGGGCCCGACTCATCGCAGGGCGGAGGCGCGACGTGCCTGGACGGGGTCAGACGGTGGGGAATTCAGCGGTGTCGAGAACGAGGTCGAAGGGGGCGGGAAGTGTGAGGGCCTCGCCGAACTTGGCGCTGCTCAGCGGGCGGTAGACGTCTCCCTTGGGCTCTCCGTAGAGCGTCGCGGTGGGACCGTCAGGGGCCCAGCGGTCGACCAGGAGGTAGAGCGGAATGCCCGCGGCGGCGTAGGCGGCAGGCTTGCTGATGCGGTCGTGCCGGGCGTTGGTCCTGGACGTGACCTCGACCACGAGCTCGGCCAGGGCGGCAGGGATGTGAGTGTCCGCCTCCGTGTCCTCCCTCACCGGAGCCACCACGAGGTCCGGGATGAGCATGCCCAGACGTGACGGCACGGCAATGGCCAACGTCTGAAAGATCCCCCAGTCATCGGGGATCACTGAGTAGAGGCGACGCTGAATACGTTCCGCAATCACGTTGTGGCGGTACGCGGGGGCGGGTGACACGGTGATGATCCCCTCGATGATCTCCACCTTGCTGCCCTCAGGCCACTCCATCTCCTCCCAGAACCGGACGAGGTCGTCCCAGCTCTGCTCGGGATCATGGCGGACGGTGAGTGCGCTCATGGCGGTCTCCTATCGATGCGTCACCGATCCCAGCATGACGAACGGGACCGGCGCAGGTCCACCGGTCCCGTTCGCCCGAAAGGGAAATGCCTGGTCAGGCGGCTCCTGGTCAGGCGATGCGCTCCAGCACCACCGGCGACGGCGTGAACGGTGTGCCGGCCGGGGCGATGTCGTACGCGCCCTCGACCGCCTGCAGCGCGTACGCGAAGCGCTCGGGGGTGTCCGTGTGGAGGGTCAGCAGGGGCCGGCCCTCGGTGACCGTGTCGCCGGGCTTGGCGTGGAGCTCGACGCCCGCCGCCGCCTGGACCGGGTCCTCCTTGCGGGCGCGGCCGGCACCCAGACGCCAGGCGGCGACGCCGATGTCGTAGGCGTCGAGACGGGTCAGGACGCCCGAGGACGGGGCCTTGACCACGTGCTGTTCCCTGGAGGTGGGCAGAGGGGCGTCCGGGTCGCCGCCCTGGGCGGTGATCATGCGGCGCCAGACGTCCATCGCCGAGCCGTCGGCCAGGGCCTTGGCGGGGTCGGCGTCCTTCAGGCCGGCCATGTCCAGCATCTCGCGGGCGAGGGCGAGGGTCAGTTCGACCACGTCCGCCGGGCCGCCGCCGGCCAGGACCTCGACCGACTCACGGACCTCCAGCGCGTTGCCCGCCGTCAGGCCGAGCGGAGTCGACATGTCCGTCAGGAGCGCGACCGTCCGCACACCGTGGTCCGTGCCCAGACCGACCATCGTCCGGGCCAGCTCACGGGCGTCCTCCCTCGTCTTCATGAAGGCGCCGGTGCCGACCTTCACGTCCAGGACCAGGGAGCCGGTGCCCTCCGCGATCTTCTTGGACATGATGGAGGAGGCGATCAGCGGGATCGCCTCGACCGTGCCGGTCACGTCCCGCAGGGCGTACAGCTTCCTGTCCGCGGGGGCCAGTCCCTCACCGGCCGCGCAGATCACCGCGCCGACGTCGTCCAGCACGGACAGCATCTCCTCGTTGGACAGCAGCGCCCGCCAGCCGGGGATCGACTCCAGCTTGTCCAGGGTGCCGCCGGTGTGGCCGAGGCCGCGGCCGGACAGCTGCGGGACGGCGGCGCCGCACGCGGCGACCAGAGGGGCCAGCGGCAGCGTGATCTTGTCGCCGACACCGCCCGTGGAGTGCTTGTCCACGGTCGGGCGGGACAGGGAGGAGAAGTCCATGCGCTCGCCGGAGGCGATCATCGCGGCGGTCCAGCGGGCGATCTCGCGCCGGTTCATGCCGTTGAGCAGGATGGCCATCGCGAGCGCGGACATCTGCTCGTCGGCGACCTCCCCGCGGGTGTACGCGTCGATCACCCAGTCGATCTGTTCGTCGCTGAGCTCGCCGCGGTCCCGCTTGGTGCGGATGACGGAGACGGCGTCCATGGCCATGGGCTCGGTTGTTCCTTCCGGGGTGCGAAGGGGGCGGCCCCCTGGGCCTCACGGGCTCGAGGGGGCCGCCGGGACTTACGAGGAGAGGTGCTCCGGCCCGAAGGCCTGCGGCAGCATCTCCGACAGCGGCAGGATCCCCGCCGGTGTCTCCAGCAGCAGGTCCGGCCCGCCGGCCTCGTACAGCAGCTGCCGGCAGCGCCCGCACGGCACCAGGACGTCGCCGTTGCCGTCCACGCAGGTGAAGTGGGTCAGCCGCCCGCCGCCGCTGTTGTGCAGCTGGGAGACCAGCCCGCACTCGGCGCACAGGCCGAGCCCGTAGGAGGCGTTCTCGACGTTGCAGCCGGTGACGATCCGGCCGTCGTCGACCAGGGCCGCGGCGCCGACCGGGTAGTTCGAGTAGGGGACGTAGGCGCGCGCCATCGCCGCGCGCGCCTCCTCCCGCAGCGCCTCCCAGTCGACCGTCGCGGCGTCCTGGGTCACTTGCCTTGTCCCTTCCGGTAGGGCTGACCGTTCGCCTTCGGCATCCGCAGGTGCTGTGCCGACAGCGACAGCACCAGCAGGGTGACGATGTACGGCGTGGCGGTCACGACCTGCTTGGGCACCTCGTTGGTGCCGAGGTACCAGGCGAACATCAGCGCCGAGACCGCCGCGGTGGCGACGGCGGGCACGACCTTCTTCCTCCAGGCCAGGTATGCCACACCGAACACCAGCAGGATCGCCAGCAGCAGGATCAACGCGTGCACATTGGTGATGCCGCCGCGCAGGTTCAGGCTGTCGGTGTAACCGAACAGACCGGCACCGAGGGCGAGACCGCCCGGCATCCAGTTGCCGAAGATCATCGCGGCGAGGCCGATGTAGCCGCGGCCGGCGGTCTGGCCGTCGAGGTAGACGTTGGAGGCCACGAGGGCGAGGAAGGCACCGCCCAGACCGGCGAAGCCACCGGAGATGATCACCGCCAGGTACTTGTAGGTGTAGACGTTGACCCCGAGCGACTCGGCGGCCACCGGGTTCTCGCCGCAGGAGCGCAGCCGCAGTCCGAAGGCGGTGCGCCACAGCACCCACCAGGACAGCGGGACGAGGGCGATCGCGACGACGGTCAGCGGCGACACGTCGGTGACCAGGCCGCCGAGCAGTCCGGCGACGTCGGAGACCAGGAACCAGTGCTTGGCGTTGAGCGTGCCCAGCCAGTCGGACAGACCGGGCACGGAGAAGCTGCCCAGCGACTCGATCGGCGGGGACTGCTTGGAGGAGCCCTGCGGGGCGTGCTCGAAGGTGAACTTCGACAGATAGCGGCAGGTGCCCAGGGCCAGGATGTTGATGGCCACACCGGAGACGATGTGGTTGACGTTGAAGGTCACCGTGGCGATGGCGTGCAGCACCGCGCCGAGCGCACCGCCGGCGACGCCGAAGACGACACCGGTCCACGGGCCCCACTGATAGCCGGCCCAGGCCCCGAACCAGGTACCGAGGATCATCATGCCCTCGAGACCGATGTTGATCACGCCCGCGCGTTCGGCCCACAGGCCGCCGAGGCCGGCGAGACCGATGGGGATGGCCAGGCGCAGGGCGGTGGACATCTGTCCGGTCGAGGTGATGCCGTGCGCGCCGGTGATCATACGGACGACCGAGGTCAGGACCAGGATGCCCGCGATGATCAGCAGCAGGACGGGGAGGGAGACACGGCGGCCGCCCTTGCCGGGTCGCACGGCCTGCGGCTTGGCGATGGTCGCGGTGGTCATCGGGCCGCCACCTCCTTCTTCTTCTCGGAGTTGCTCTGGGTGGCGGCCGCGGCGGCGAGCTCCAGGCCGACCCGCTTCTGCTGGCGGCGCAGACCCCACTGGCGCACGGCCTCGTAGGAGATGACGACCGCGAAGACGATCAGGCCCTGCATGATCGTGGCGATCTCCTTCTCGTACGCGACCGGGGTGGCGTAGTCGAGAGCGGGAGAGGCCTTGTCGAGGAAGGCGATCAGAAGGGCGGCGAAGGCGATGCCGACCGGGTTGTTGCGGCCGAGCAGGGCGATGGTGATGCCGGTGAAGCCGAGGCCGGTCGGGAAGCTCAGGCTGTAGGTGTGGACGTCGCCGAGCAGCAGCGGCAGACCGGACAGGCCCGCGACCGCGCCGGAGATCAGCATGGCGGTGAGCACCATCTTCCGGGCGTCGACACCGGAGGCCGCGGCGGCGGTCTCCGACGCGCCGCTGGCGCGCAGGTCGAAGCCGAAGCGGGTGCGGTTGAGGACGATCCAGTAGGCGACGCCCATGGCGATGGAGAGGAAGACCAGGCCGTAGATCTCGCCGACCTCCGGCCCCAGGTCGATGCCGGGGATCCAGCCGGACTCCTTCATGACGCCGGTCGTCATGTTGTTGCCGACCTGCACGCCCCACACGTCCTTCAGGGTGAGGTAGCCGATGAGGCTGGTGGCGATGGCGTTGAGCATGATCGTGGCGACGACCTCGCTCACGCCCCGGGTCACCTTCAGCACCCCCGCGATACCGGCCCAGAAGGCA
The DNA here is from genome assembly GCF_039525155.1 of Streptomyces thermoalcalitolerans. Lineage (NCBI taxonomy): Bacteria > Bacillati > Actinomycetota > Actinomycetes > Kitasatosporales > Streptomycetaceae > Streptomyces > Streptomyces thermoalcalitolerans. The sequence continues at coordinate 31,200 of NZ_BAAAHG010000023.1, forward strand.
CCGGTGAGCATGCCGACGAGCAGCAGCAGCGGTATCTGCAGGAAGGAGGGCAGGGCGAGGTGGGCGCCGACGACGGCGGTCATCATCGCGGCGAGCCGGTACTGGCCGTCGACACCGATGTTGAACAGGTTCATGCGGAAGCCGACGGCCACCGCCAGGGCCGCCAGGTAGTACATGGAGGCCTGGTTGATGATGAGCACCTGGATGTCGGAGAACGCCGCCTGCTCCATCATCAGCAGGTACGGCTCGATCGGGCTCTTGCCCGAGGCGATCAGCACGACCGAGGTCAGCAGGATCGCCGCGACGAGTGCGATGACCGGCCCGGCCACCGCGAGGAGCACCCGCTCCCTGTCGAACTTCTTCATCGGGCCTCGTCCTCCGGGCCGGCTTCTTCCTCGGTGTTCTCGGTGTGTTCCAGATGGCCGGACGCGGCGCCCGTCATGGCCGAGCCCAGTTCCTCGGGGGTGACGGTGGCCGGGTCGGCGTCGGCGACCAGCCGGCCGTTGTAGATCACCCGGAGGGTGTCGGACAGGCCGATCAGCTCGTCCAGGTCGGCGGAGATCAGCAGGACGGCCAGTCCCTCGCGGCGGGCCTCGCGGATGTGGTCCCAGATCGCGGCCTGGGCGCCGACGTCCACCCCTCGGGTGGGGTGGGCGGCGATCAGGAACCTCGGCTTGTGGCTCATCTCCCGGCCGACGATCAGCTTCTGCTGGTTGCCGCCGGACAGGGAGGCGGCGGTGACGTCGATGCCGGGGGTGCGGACGTCGTACTCCCGGACGATCCGGCGGGTGTCCTCCTGGGCACCCTTGAGGTCCAGCCAGAAGCCCTTGGCGTTGGGGCGTTCGGTGACATGGCCGAGGATGCGGTTCTCCCACAGCGGGGCCTCCAGCAGAAGCCCGTGGCGGTGGCGGTCCTCGGGGATGTAGCCGATGCCGGACTCGCGGCGCCTGCGGGTGGGCCAGGCGGTGATGTCCTGGTCCTCGAGGGTGATCGTGCCGGAGTCGGCGGCCCTGAGGCCGATGAGCGCCTCGATCAGCTCGGTCTGGCCGTTGCCCTCGACACCCGCGATGCCCAGGACCTCGCCGGCGTGGATGGTGAAGCTGATGTCGTCGAGGACGGCACGGCCGCCCTCCGCCTGAAGGCGCAGCTTGTCGACGGTGAGGACCGGCCGGTCGGTGACCGTGGACTCGGCGGTCTCGGGGGTGGGCAGTTCGCTGCCGACCATCATCTCGGCGAGCTGGCGCGGGGTGGTCTCGGCGGGAACGGCGGTGCCCACGGTGGTGCCGCGGCGGATGACGGTGATCTCGTCGGCGACCGACAGGACCTCGCCCAGCTTGTGGGAGATGAAGATGACGGACAGGCCCTCGGCCTTCAGCTCGCGCAGGTTGTCGAAGAGCGCGTCGACCTCCTGCGGGACGAGTACGGCGGTGGGCTCGTCGAGGATGAGGATGCGGGCGCCGCGGTAGAGGACCTTGAGAATCTCCACGCGCTGGCGGTCGGCGACACCGAGGCTCTCGACCAGGGCGTCCGGGCGGACGCCGAGGCCGTAGCGGTCGGAGATCTCCTCGATCCTCCTGCGGGCGGCGGCGCCGATGCCGTGCAGCTTCTCGCTGCCCAGGACGACGTTCTCGAGCACGGTGAGGTTGTCGGCCAGCATGAAGTGCTGGTGCACCATGCCGATGCCGCGGGCGATGGCGTCGGCCGGGCTGTTGAAGGTCACCTGCTCGCCGTCGACCGCGATGGTGCCCTCGTCCGGCTTCTGCATGCCGTAGAGGATCTTCATCAGGGTGGACTTGCCGGCGCCGTTCTCGCCGACGAGGGCGTGCACGGTGCCCCTGCGGACCGCCAGGTGGATGTCGTGGTTGGCGACGACTCCGGGGAACCGTTTGGTGATGCCCGTGAGCTCCACCGCCGCGGTCGACTGAGCGGTGGACGGAGGGCTGCTGGACGCGTCGATGGCGCACTCTCCTTGGGGAAAGGGGCCGCTCTACGCGCGTAGCGCCCCTACTTCACACAGGGCTCGGACCCGATCGCCTCTGGCTGCGCTCCCGATCCGGTCCGAGCATTCTGCCGCGTGGGCGGGGTGCGGGACCTCGCGCGGTCCGCACCCCGCCCGCGCGGCCGTGACGCTGCCGTCGCAGCGTCGTCCGGCCATGCCTGACGACAGGCCCACGGTCTCGTGGGTCAGGAGGTCTTGACCTTGATCGAGCCGTTCTTGATGCCCTCCTCGGCCTTCTTGAGCGCGGCCTGGAGGTCGGCGTTGCTCTTGAAGGCGGGGTTGGAGTCGGCGAGGCTCACACCGCCGTTGGCGAGGGAGCCGCGGACCACACCGGACAGCGGCTTGCCGTCCTTGACCGACTTGGCGAGGTCGAAGACCGCGCCCGAGACGTTCTTCAGGGCCGAGGTGAGGATGTAGTCCTTGTACGTGGCCAGGGCGTCCTGCTTGTACTGGTCGGAGTCGACGCCGATCGCCCACACCTTGCGCTCGGCGGCGGCCTTGATGACACCCTGACCGGACAGGCCGGCCGCGTGGTAGACGACGTCGGCACCCGCGTCGATCTGGCCCTTCGCGGCGTTCTCGCCCTTGTCGGGGCTGTTGAAGCCGCCCTCCTCCGCGGTCTGCGTCAGGTACTGCTTCTCGATCTTGATCTTCGGGTTGACCGACTGGGCACCCTGGACGAAGCCCGCCTCGAACTTGCGGATCAGCGGAACGTCCACCCCGCCGATGAAGCCGATGTGGTTCTTCTTGCTGGCCTTGGCCGCCGCGACACCGGCCAGGTAGGACGCCTCCTCCTCATGAAAGACGAGGTCGGCGACGTTGTCGGCCTTCACCGACTCGTCGTCGATGATGCCGAAGGTCGTCTTCGGGAACTTGGGCGCGACTTCCTTGATGGCCTCCGAGTAGACGTAGCCGACGCCGATCACCGGGTTGTAGCCCTGCTTGGCCAGCGTCTCCAGACGCTGCACCTTGTCGGCGTTCGACTCGCCCTCCTGCGGCTCGACGTCCCGGCCGTCGATGCCCAGCTCCTTCTTGGCCCGCTGGAGGCCCGCGTACGCGGCGTCGTTGAAGGACTGGTCGCCCTTGCCGCCGATGTCGTAGGCGAGCCCGATGCCCTTGCTCTTGCCGTTACCGGCGGAGGAGGACGAGCTGGTCGAGCTGCTGCCACAGGCGGAAACACTGACGGCGAGGGCAGCGGTCGCGACGCCCGCGACCGCGATACGGGACAACCGGCGCATGGAATGAGACTCCTTCGTGCAAGCGCCCAGTCCAGGCGCTGATTGCGCCGCAGCGTAACGCGCGTAGACCTGACGTAAAAACCCTTCTGTCCGGTCCGTTATCGAGCTGTGGCCACATCGCAGACCACCCTCACGGACCGCAGTACTTCCCTCGCTCAAGGCAAGGGGCGGACGGGGGTGGAGCGGGTCTTCGGCGGGCGTCTCCGGCGGGTGTCTCCGGCGGGTGTCTCCGGTGGATGTGCCGAGGGGCCTGCCGGAACGCCGTTGGTGAGGGACATCACCCGTGCCGGGCCCGCTCCTCGTGGAGGACCGGGTCGCCGCCGTGGTGCCGCACCGGATCGACGGGCGGCAGCGGGCGGCGGCGACATACGGCCCGGGGACGGAGAGCGGGGTGGCCCAGCCCGGTGGAGCACCTCGGGACGGAGCACCCCGGCAAGGCGACCGGGCAGGGCGGCACCGGTCGGGCGCGGGTGCCCCTGCGCCGGCGGCTGTTCAGCGCGTCGGGTGCAGCAGGGCGGCCGCGGTGAACAGCTCCACGCCCACCCTGATGGCGGACTCGTCGGCGTCGAAGTCCCCCTGGTGCAGGTCGCGCACGGTCCGCTCGCCCGGGGTGCGCACCCCGAGACGGGCCATCGCGCCGGGCACGTGCTCCAGGTACCAGGAGAAGTCCTCGCCGCCGAGGCTCTGCTCGGTGTCCTCGACCGAGGACATCCCGCGCCGGACGACCATGGCGTCGCGCAGCAGCTCGGTCGTCTCCGGTTCGTTGACGACCGGCGGCACACCGCGCACATAGGTGATCTCGGACTTGGCCTTGTACAGGTTGGCGACCTCGTCGATCGCGGCGACCACGATGTCGGGGGCCTGCCGCCAGGCGCGGATGTCCAGGCAGCGGACGGTCCCGGCGAGTTCGGCGTGCTGCGGAATGACGTTCGGGGCGTGCCCGGACTCGATCCGGCCCCAGGTCACGGCGAGCCCGGCGCGGGTGTCGACCCGGCGGCCGACGAGCGCGGGCACCTCGGTGGCGACCCGGGCGGCCGCGGTGACCAGGTCCGTGGTCAGATGCGGCCGGGCGGTGTGTCCGCCGGGGCCGTCCAGCTGGATCTCCAGCCGGTCGCAGGCGGAGGTGATGGGTCCCTGGCGCAGCCCGATCCGGCCGGCGTCGACCCGGGGGTCGCAGTGCACGGCGATGATCCGGCCGACGCCCTCCAGCGCTCCGCTCTTGATGACTTCGCCGGCCCCGCCGGGCAGCACCTCCTCGGCGGGCTGGAAGATCAGCCGCACGGGCCGGGGCAGCAGGCCCTGCCGGTGCAGATCGGCGAGCACCAGCCCGGCGCCGAGCACGACGGTGGTGTGCACGTCGTGTCCGCAGGCGTGGGCACGGTCGGGGACGGTGGAGCGGTACGGGCACTCGCTCTTGGTGTCGGGGATGGGGAGGGCGTCGATGTCGGCGCGCAGGGCGAGCATCCCCGAGGCGCCGTCCGGCCCCTCGGAGTCCGCGCCGATGTCGCAGACGAGTCCGGTGCCGGCCGGAAGCACCCGCGGTGCGAGCCCGGCTTTCTCCAGCCGCGCCTTGATCGCGGCGGTGGTGCGGAACTCCTGGTTGCCGAGCTCCGGGTGCATGTGCAAGTCGCGCCGGAACGCGACGAGCTCGGCGTACAGCGCCTCCGGCAGGGTGCCGGGAAGGGCGTCCGCCATGACATCGGCGGGGAAATCGACCTCGGACTCTGGGGACATCAGCTGTTTCACCCTTTGAAGGGTAGGACGCCGAGGCGGTCGACCGACCCACGATCAGCAAAAGTTCAACCCCACAGAGGGAAAAAAGTTGGCCGCCCGGCGCATAACTGTTGGCTGGGATGGGTAAACTCGCCCGTCTTGACTGGCCGAGCGGATCACGGAATCCCCGGGAACGCGACATGCGTCACATCCCTGGCACCCGCCCCGTGTGTGCTTCTCTCCACGCATACCACGCCCCGCTCCCCCCACGCGCGCGCTGTTCGTCTTCCGGACGGTCTCCGTACCGCCGCGGCCCGCTCCGGGCGGCCGTGGCGCCGGTGCGCCGGACGGGTCGAAGGCCCCTGGGCACGGCCGGCCCGGTTCCGTCAGCCGGCGTGGGCCGTCCGGGCGAGACGGAGCACACCGCGGGCCGTGCCCGTCACCCCGGACAGAAAGCCCTGGGCCCGCGGGGAGGCGTGGGCAATCAGCCGGCTCGGGCCGATGTCGCAGACGGTGACGCGGACGCCGGTTCCGGCCAGGGCCGGCGGGAGGGTTCTGAGCGCGCGGGAGGAGGACCTCCGCATCCGCATGCTCACCGGAGCCGTGCGCGCCGGGCACCGGTCCGTGGTCTTCAAGCCCCATCCGACGGCCCCGCCGGCTGCTCGGAGGCGCGGAGCAAGGCGGCGGACGCAGGCGTCCGGCTCACCGTGCTGGTATGGAGCGTCTCAAGCCCTGCCCGAACAGCAACCGCGTCCCCCTGGCCGTGGTCGGCCGCCTGGTGCCCGGCCTGGAGCGCGAGGAGACCCCGGCTCTCGTCGGCCCGGCCCCGGGACATTGCCGCCGCTGGTCCGGGCGACCCCCGCGGTCACACGGTCACGCGGTCACACGGTCATGCTCGCGCGGTCACACGGTCACGCGCTCGCCAGCGACAGCTTCACCGCGAAGCCCAGGAACAGGGCGCCCGCCGCCGAGGTCGCCCCCGCCGACAGGGCTCTGCGGCGGCGGAAGGCGGCGGCGAGCCTCGTGCCACTGAAGATCAGGACGCTGAGGTAGAGGAAGCTGGCCAGCTGGAGGAGGGCGCCGAGGATGACGAAGGAGAGGGCCGGGTAGGCGTAGGCCGGATCGACGAACTGCACGAAGAAGGCGACGACGAACAGGATCGCCTTGGGATTGACCAGGCTGATGACCAGCGCCCGGCGGAACGGCCGCTCCCCTGCGGCCTGCCCGGTGGCCCTCGTCTCCTCTTCTTCGAGGACCCGCTCCCGGCGGGTGCGCCACATCTCCCGGGCGGCCCGCAGCATCCCGATCGCGATCCACGCCAGATATCCGGCGCCGGCGTACCTCACGATGCCGAACAGCACGGGGTTCGCCTTCAGCAGGGAGGCGGCCCCGGCCGCCCCCAGCGTCATGAGCACGGTGTCCCCGCACCAGACCCCCGCCGCGGCCGTGTACCCGGCGCGGATGCCCCGCCGGGCGGCGACGGACAGCACATAGAGCGAGTTGGGCCCGGGCAGCAGGACGATGAACACGAGTCCCGCCAGGTAGGTGGGCAGATGCACGACGCCGAACATGGCAAGGAGTGTCGCACGGGGGGTACGGCCTCCGGTTCCGGGCTCCCCTGCCGGGGCCGCCGCAGACCTGCCGTTTCCTCACAAGGACGCCGTCTCCCCGCGCCGTCTCCTCACAAGGGCACAAGGAGCCGTACGCGCTGCGGCACGGCACGGTCCGCCGAAGCCGCCCAGGCCGCCGAAGCCGCCGGGCAACCGGCCCCGGGCAGGGTCCGTGGCCGTCCCCAGGGCGGGCGGCCACGGCCTTTTCGGAACGCGTCGCCCGGCATGGGTCAGAACGTGTCGTTCGGCACGTGGGTGCCCCAGACCTCCCGCAGCGCGTTGCACACCTCGCCCACCGTCGCCCGCGCCCGCAAGGCCTCCTTCATCGGGTACAGGACGTTGTCCTCGCCCGCGGCGGCCTTCCTCAGGGCGGACAGGGCCGTGTCGACCGCCGTCCGGTCGCGCTCGGCACGCAGCCTGGCCAGGCGTTCGGCCTGGCGGGCCTCGATGGCCGGGTCGACGCGGAGCGGCTCGTACGGCTCCTCCTCGTCGAGCTGGAAGCGGTTGACGCCGACGACCACACGCTCGCCGGAGTCGGTCTCCTGGGCGATGCGGTAGGCGTTGCGCTCGATCTCCTGCTTCTGGAAGCCGCGCTCGATGGCGTTGACCGCGCCGCCGAGCTCCTCGACCTTCCGCATCAGCTCCAGCGCGGCCTCCTCGACGTCGTCGGTCATCCTCTCGACGGCGTACGACCCGGCGAAGGGGTCGACGGTGGCGGTCACATCGGTCTCGTGGGCCAGGACCTGCTGCGTGCGCAGGGCCAGCCGCGCGGACTTGTCCGTGGGCAGCGCGATCGCCTCGTCGAAGGCGTTGGTGTGCAGCGACTGGGTGCCGCCGAGCACGGCCGCCAGGCCCTGGATGGCGACACGGACCAGGTTCACCTCCGGCTGCTGGGCCGTCAGCTGCACCCCCGCCGTCTGCGTGTGGAAGCGCAGCATCATCGACTTGGGGTTCCGCGCGCCGAACTCCTCCTTCATCACCCGCGCCCAGATCCGACGGGCCGCGCGGAACTTGGCGACCTCCTCCAGGATCGTGGTCCGGGCGACGAAGAAGAAGGACAGGCGGGGCGCGAAGTCGTCGACGTCCATGCCGGCCGCGACCGCCGTGCGCACGTACTCGATGCCGTTCGCCAGCGTGAAGGCGATCTCCTGCGCGGGCGAGGCACCGGCCTCGGCCATGTGGTAGCCGGAGATCGAGATGGTGTTCCACCGCGGGATCTCGGCCCGGCAGTACTTGAAGATGTCCGCGATCAGCCGCAGCGAGGGCTTGGGCGGGAAGATGTACGTCCCGCGCGCGATGTACTCCTTGAGCACATCGTTCTGGATCGTGCCCGTGAGCTGGTCCGCCGCCACACCTTGCTCCTCCGCCACCAGCTGGTACAGGAGCAGCAGCAGTGCGGCCGGGGCGTTGATCGTCATCGACGTCGACACCTTGCCCAGCGGGATCCCGTCGAACAGCACCCGCATGTCGTCGAGGGAGTCGATGGCCACGCCCACCTTGCCGACCTCGCCGTGCGCGATCGGCGCGTCGGAGTCGTGCCCCATCTGGGTGGGCAGGTCGAAGGCGACGGACAGGCCCATCGTGCCCGCCTCGATCAGCTGCTTGTAGCGGGCGTTGGACTCCGTGGCCGTACCGAAGCCGGCGTACTGGCGCATGGTCCAGGGACGGCCGGTGTACATCGTGGGGTACACACCGCGGGTGAACGGGTACGCCCCCGGCTCCCCCAGCTTCTCCGCCGGGTCCCAGTCCTTGAGGGCGTCCGGCCCGTAGACCGGCTCGATGGGCAGTCCGGACTCCGACTCGCGCGCCATGGTGTGCCTCCCCGTCCTGGTGTTCCCGCTTGCCCGTCAGTCGCTCATCAGTTGCTCACCGGTCCGGCCGACCTCGCCACGGACTGTAGCGGCGGCCGTGCTCCGGGTGGAGCGCCCCACGCTGGGACCTTGCTCACAGCCCGACGGGCTCCCGACGAGCTCCCGATGAGCTCCCGATGGCCCGTTCCCGCCTGTCCGTCCTCGTGTCGTCCGCCTCCCACCCTGCCCCGTGGTTCGCCATCCGTCATGTGTGGGGAGACATCCGGTGTACCGCTGAGGACGGACACCGTGGAGACGGACACCGGTGAGGCGGCGGGGGGGCGCCATGCGGACCGGGGGGACGAGGAGAACCGGGGGCACGAGGAGAGCGGTCGCCGCCGTCGCCGCGGCCGCGGCACTGGCCGCGGTGCACGGCTGCACGGTGCAGCCCCCGGGCCCGGACGGCACGTACCGCTCCCCGGTGCGCATCGAGGTCCCGTCCTCCCGGCCTCCCGCCGGCCCCGGCGGGGACACGGGGGCGGCCGGGAACCCGGACCCGGCCTCGCCCCGCACCGTCGCGCGGGTTCTGTGGTCCCCCGGCGACAGCGGCCTCGGGGTACGGGAACTCCAGGCCCGGCTGCGCCAGATCGGCTGGCTGTCCGACGGCCCCACCGGGTTCTACGACGATCTGACGGAACGGGCCGTCAGGGGTTTCCAGGGCAAGCGCGGACTGCCGCGGACCGGGCGGACCGACACGGTCACCTGGCAGCGGCTGCTGCGGATGACACGGGAGCCGGGCACGTGGGAGCTGTACCGGATGGGCGGGCAGCCGGCCGGCCCGCCCGACCCGCGCTGTCTGACCAGCCGGGTGCTGTGCATCGACAAGACCAGCCGGACCCTGCGCTGGATGGTCGACGGGCGGACGGTCTCGACGATGGCGGTGCGGTTCGGCACCTCGTCCACGCCCACCCGGGAGGGCGTGTTCCGCATCTACTGGAAATCACGGCACCACGTGTCGACGCTCTATCACGCCCCGATGCCGTACGCCTTGTTCTTCAGCGGCGGCCAGGCCGTGCACTACTCCTACGACTTCGCGGCCCGCGGCTATGCGGGCGGTTCGCACGGGTGCGTCAACGTACGGGACGAGGAGGCCATCGCCCGGCTGTTCGCACAGGTGCGGGTCGGCGACAAGGTCGTCGTGCACCGGTGAGGGCGACAGCGGGGGAACAGGGCGCGGGCGGGACCGGGGGAACGTGTCCCACCCGCGCCAATGCACGAGCCGCGGGTACGGGGGGAACCCCGGCTCGGTGCGACAGCCGATGACCAGTCGGCTCACTCCTTACTGCGCCGCGGACGCCGAAAACGTCACACCTTGCCGGGAGAAAGTTTCACGAATGATGAAACCGCAGGTCACAGGGGGTCACCGGGGGACGGACAACCGCAGGGCAGGAGCCGCGGGCGCGAGGGCCACGTCCTTGTGGCGGTGACGGCCGCCTTCGTGGCCGCCCCGCTGCCTGCCCTTGCCGCCTCCGTGGCCGTCCGTGCGGCTGTCCCCGGGGCCGCCTCCGCGGCCGCCCTCGTCGTCGCCCTGGCCGCCCCGGCCGCCGCCTCCCTGATCGCCCTGCTCGCCCTGCTTGTCCTTCTTGCCCTGCTTGCCCTGGCCGCCGTGGTCCTTGTCCCGGTTCTTGCCGTCGGTGTCACCGGTCCGGCCGTCGGCCGACTTCAGGACGCCCTTGCAGTACTTCCGCACATGCGCGGACCCGCCGGCCGCCTCCTTCAGGGCGTGTTTGCGCTCGGCGTCCAGGTCTCTGCCGCCGCGCAGATCGCGGCAGGCCGAGACCAGCCGGTCCTGCCTGCCCGCGGTGCCGTCCCGGGGGTCACCGGGGCCCGCGGTGGAGGAGTCGTGGCCAGGGGTGCCGCCGGACGCGGCACCGGAGCCGGCGGCGGAGTCGCCCATGGCGTCCTGGGCGTCGGCGTCCGAGGAGCCGGCCGTGGCGCCGCCGGGCGCCGCCGTGTCCGGACCGCCGCCCGTGGTGCCGCCGGGCGAGGGCGAGCCCGGCGAGCGTTCGGGGGTCGCCCCGGCCGGAACGGAAACGCGGGGAACGGGCTGCCCCCCGCCCTTGAACGGCGTCGGCAGCACGCCGGCCGCCGCCGTCGCGACTCCGCCGACCGCGCCGGCGGCCAGCACGGCCGACAGCGCGAGACGTACCGGACGGGTCCAGCGCACCCGCCCGTCACGCGCGCGCGTGCCCGCGATCCGCACATCGCGCACGGACGTGCCGATGCGGACGAGCCCCGCGTCGGCGGGCCCGGCGGACGTGTCACGGGCCGCGGCCCGTGCGCCGGCCCGCTTTGCCGCCTGCTCCGCGCGCGCCGTACGGAAGGCGGCCAGCGCGGCGGCCTCACCGGGCAGTTCGGCGTCGGCCGGGGCGGGAGCGGACAGTTCGGCGGAGAGGGCCCCGAGTGCCTCGGCGAGCCGTTCGGCCTGGTCACGGACGCTGGCGTCGACGGTGTCCAGGCGCTCTCCGCGCAGGAGCCGCTCCGCTGTGTCGCGGTCCAGCCACCTGTACTGCTCGTCGGCCATCACATGCCCTTCTGCGTCCGGGCGCGTACATGCGTCACACCAGGGGACGTCACCGCCCGGCCCCGTGGTTGTCGCTGCGGCGGCAACGCGTCGAGCGTGCGGGGGAGTTCCGGATCGTCTCCGAGCAGTTCCGCGAGCCGTTTCAGACCGCGGTGCGCGGCCGTGCGCACGGCACCGGGCCGCTTGCCGAGCGTCTCGGCGGCGGTCTTGGCGTCCAGGCCCATGACCACCCGCAGCACGACGGCCTCGGCCTGGTCCTGCGGGAGCCGGGCGATGAGCGAGAAGGTGCTGCCGGTGGCCAGCGCCTCCATGGCCTCGCCCGCGGTGTCGGACTCCGCGGGCCTGCCGGCCAGTTCCGTTTCGTCGCCGCCGATCACGGGGCGGCGTCCGCGCATACGGATGTGGTCGAGTGCGCGGTTGCGGGCGATCCGGGCGGCCCAGCCGCGGAAGCGGTCGGCGTCCCCGCTGAAGCGCTCGAGGTCGCGGGCGATCTGCAGCCAGGCCTCGGACGCCACGTCCTCGGCGTCCGAGTCGCCGACCAGCGTGCGTACGTATCCGAGCAGCCGCGGATGCACGGCGCGGTACACAGTCCGGAACGCGGTCTCGTCCCCGTCCTGCGCCGCGAGCACCGCGGCGGTCAGCTCCGCGTCGTCCCCCAGCACGTGGTTCCTCAAGTGATCGAGTGAATCGTTGCGGCAGTGCGGCCGCCGACGGTCCGCGGCGCTCATGCCGGTCCCCCACCCGGCGCGGCGGCACGCCAGGACCGGAAACCGTCTGTCGCCCATGACGGTACAACGCGCAACCGGACAAGGTGAGAGCGAGGTGTGACGGAAAGCGTACGTACGGCGCTGTAGGGAGTACGGGCCACTGCACGGCCCGCAACCGCGCGGCAGCCGGGGTCTCTCCTGTGGGGGGTGGCGGCCCCGGCTGTCGCCGCGGTCCGCTCCGGCGGGACCTACTGGGCCGGCCGGCCCCTTCTCCCCCCTCGGGCCCTTCGCGCTTCTCGTTCTCCTCGTTCTTCTTGCTCTTCTCGTTCTTCTCCGCCGCCCTCCGCTCCGAGCTCCCGGGCCAGCCGTTTCAGTCCCCGGTGAGTGGCGGTGCGCACCGCGCCGGGCCGCTTGCCGAGGACGCGCGCCGCGGCGGGGCCGTCGAGGCCGACGACCACCCGGAGCAGCACGGCCTCGGCCTGGTCGCGGGGCAACCGCGCCAGAAGCGCGAGGGCCTGCTCGGTGGTGATGGACTCCAGGGCCTGGTCGTGGGTGCTGTGCGGGCCGGGCAGCTCCAGGACGTCCTGTTCGAGCGCGGCGCCCCGTGGCCGTGCACGCTGCCGGCGCAGATGGTCGAGTGCCCGGTGCCGGGCAATGGTCGCCGTCCAGCCGCGGAAGCCCGCCCCGTCGCCCCGGAACCGGCCGAGGTCGCGGGCGATCTGCAGCCAGGCGTCCGACGCCACGTCCTCGGCGTCGTCCCCGACGAGGCCGCGCAGATATCCGAGCAGTCCGGGCTGCACGATCCGGTACGCGACCGCGAAGGCCTCCTCGTCGCCTTCCTGGGCCCGTGCGACGGCCTCCCCCAGTTCCCCGTCGTACGCCTGCGCGCGGCGGGGTTCCCCTCCCTGGCCCAAGAACCGTCCTCGTCCGTAGCGGGTCCCCGGACATGCGCACCCTCGCGCGTCCGGTCGTGTCCACGTCCCCCACGGTCATCAGCGTCGGCCTCCACGGAAACGTCACAGCTCGTCAGCGGCCTTTTGCGCCCGGCTCGGCCCCGCCCGCCCGGGGTGTCCCGGCACAGAAGCCGCGGAAACGGCCGCCGCGGACCACGGCCCGCGGCGGCGCCGGGCCGCCTCGGCCGAGTTCTCGAGCGGACTGCCTCGGCCGGGTCCTCGGGCGTCCGCCGGACGCAGGGACGCGGCACCCACCACCGGGGGTCCACCGCTCCCGGCACCGGCGCAAGGCCCCGCACCACACCCCCGGGGGCCTCCGCGGATCACGGTCCGGGCTCACACCCGGCTGCGGGCCCGGCGGGACACCACCGCCCGCAGGACGCGACGCCCCTCGGTGGAGACCTCCAGCGCCTGGCGGAGTCCGGCGGAGCCGTGCCCGGCGAGCAGTTCCAGGACGGTGATCTGCCGGCGCAGCTCGGCGGCGACGAGCGGCGACACGTCCTCCGCGCGGCCCTCGCGGCAGGAGTCGACCGGCGTCGTGTCCTCGGCCGGGTCGAGGAGCCGGTGGATCTGGAGCGAGGCGACCGAGCAGGCGTCCGCCCACTGCCGCACCTCGGGAGCGGACCGGGTGGCCGGTGCGGCGGCCAGCATCCGGCGGGCCAGCAGCGCGGCCTCGTCCTCGGCGTTCTCGCCCGCGGCGGCCGCCTCCCCGTCGGCCGCCTCCAGCGCGTCGCGCACCTGCTGGAGCCGTTCGGCCCAGTCGCCCTCGGAGGAACCGTCGGCGAGGCTTCCCCACAGCGGCCGCAGCACCTCGTCGTCGCCGCCGAGCAGTGGTATGCACCGATCCAAACAAGCCAATCCGCTGGCGGCCAGTCCGCGCTCGTCGGCCTGCGCGATCAGTTCCACCAGGCTCATTTCCGCCTCCTCGCAGGGCCCCGGTCCCTACGGAGCCCGCACTCTCCCTCACGGTGTGCGATCGCCCGGTAGTGTCACACGGCGATCACGCACAGTCGAGACGGAGGGCGATAACAGCGGAGGAAAAGATTCCGGCCACGTGCCCGACGAAGGGGTTCCGGCCAGTCGCGTCACCGGAGGGCCGTGTTCAGCCCAGCCGGTTCGCCAGCGCCTTGAACTCCGTCCAGGACATCTCCGGCTCGCCGGGGTGCCACAGCTTCTGGATCATCGCCCGCAGCGGCATGCGGATGCCGGCCGCCACCTGGTCCTGGGTCTGGGAGTTCGCGAGGTCGCACCACACGGCGAACGAGCCGCCCAGGATCTGCGCGTCGTACTGTGCGGGCACCGCCTGGGTGCCCCGCAGCACGCGCGGGGTCCACTGTTCGTAGATCCGCTCTCCGGTCGGGTAGACGAAGTTGTTCGGCTCGCCGAGGACGTAGTACAGGAACTCGTCGTTGTAGTTGAGCACCTTACGGCCGGCGGCGAGGTACTCGGCCGGCTGGCGGGCGCCTATCTCCTTGCCGGTCCAGTAGGCGGTCACGATGTCCTCCGCGGGCCGCACGGAGGTGTTCCGGAAGAAGCCGTCGTTCCACGCGCGCGGGGTGCGGTTGTTCCTGCGGACGGTGGCGGCGCGGTCGTTCAGCCAGCTCGTCGCCAGGTCGGCCACGGTGCCGCCGGGGCCGTGTGCCTTCCGCGCGGCGGCGGCCAGCTGCGGGTAGGACGCCTCGGGGTCGCGCGCGGTCAGCGCCTGGTACTCGTCGCCGCCGAGGTGCCACTGGCCGCCGGGGAAGAGGCCCGCGTACTCACCGAGCAGGTCGTCGACGATCCGGGCGGCCTGCTCCTTGGAGATGTCGATCGCCCCCCGTGTCGCCACGCCCTGCGCGTTGCGCAGCTGCAGCTCGGGATGGGCGGCGAGCACCGCTCCCAGGTGGCCGGGCGAGTCGATCTCGGGGACGACGGTGATGTGCCGGCTGGCGGCGAGGTCGACGATCCGCTTGACCTCGGCCTTGGTGAGGTGGCTCTGGGAGACGACCTCCGGGTGCGTGTCGGACTGGATGCGGAAGCCCTGGTCGTCGGAGAAGTGCAGGCCCAGCTCGTTGAACTTCAGATCGCCCAGCTCGCGGATGCGGTCCTCGATCCAGCCGGCCGTGAACGGCTTGCGGGCGATGTCCAGCATGAAGCCGCGCCGCGGCTTGGCCGGCATGTCGTTCACGACGCCCTCGGGCGCCGTACCGCCGCCGCGCACCGCCTGCTTCAGGGTGCGGGTGCCGTAGAAGACACCCGCGTCGGCGGGCCCCTTGATGGTCACCCGGCCGTCGCGCACGGTCATGGTGTACGACTCCGGGTTCCCGCCCTTGCCGAGCGCCAGCCGCAGGTCCCCGGGGCGCGAGTCGTCCTTCCGCCCGGCGTACGTCAGGCCCAGTTCGCTCGCGATCAGCTTCCCCTCGTCGGCCAGGGAGGCGTGGTCCACCACGACCCGGCCGCCCCGGGCCGGGCGCCAGCCGGGGCCGCGGGCCGGGGTGTGGGAGCGCACGGCGGGAATGGTCCGCGGCGCCTGGGACAGGGCGTAGCTGCGGGTGGGACTCGGGGAGGGGGCTGCCGCGGGCGCGCCCTCCGCGCGCTGCCCGGAACCCGTCGAGGACCCGTCCGCGGAGATCCACACGCCCAGGGCGGCGCCCAGTCCGACCGTCACGGCGAACGCGCCGCCCGCCACTGCCCGCCCGTGCGGCGACCTCCGCGCCGGGGCCCGGCGCCTGTGCTTGCTCACGTCGCCAACTTAAGACCCGTCGACTCCGTCCGTGTCCACCAGGTGTCTTCAAACTCTCCCGTTCGAGTGAAATTCACGCCCCCACCGGACACATCATGAGCACACCCGATAACGTAACGGCACAACTCTTACAGTCTTACAGCGCCTTGCACTTACCACACCCTGCCGACCGAGGACCCAAGCTGCTCGCGCAGAACCTGGAGCGCTTCAACACCGCACCCGCTCCCGAGGCTCGTCACACCCTTCTGACCTGCCTGCACAGCCCCCGCTGGGCCCATCGCATCACCGCCCACCGCCCCTACCCGGATCTGCCGTCCCTCCTGGCCGCGGCGGACGAGGCGACGTACGACCTGAGCCCGGCGGACCTGGCGGAAGCCCTGGCGGCGGAGCCGCTGCCCTCGCTTCCCGAGGGCACGTACGCGGCCGCCTCCACGGCCCTGAACGCCGCCTACGCCGCCTACGAGGCCCGCTTCGGCCACGGCTTCGTCATCTGCCTGGACGACGTCGCCCCGGACGAGGCCCTGGACCGGGTCCTGGCGGCCGTCCGGTCACGATTGGCGAACGATCCGGAGGAGGAACGGCTCGTCGCGACGGAGGAGCTCCGGCGCCTGGCCCGAGGCCGGCTGGGACGCGCCCTGCGGGGCGTGGGGAACCACGCGGCCAGCCACGGCTGACCCGCGCCCCCGGCGAGCAGCGCGGATCCCGCACCGAGGGCGGGTCCCGCCCCCATGGCCGTTCTCCGGGACCTCCCACTCCCCCGGCCGTTCCACCGGCCCGTACGCGCCCTGTCGGGGGACACGTTCGATCGCCTGGGGGAGGGCCCCCTGTGAGCCTCGCCGCAATGGCTGGTTACGATGCTGAGGGCCGGTGGACCGTACCCGGCCGGGCCCGACCGACAGAAAAGCCGGCGCGGCCCTAGTCCCGCTTCCGGAGGGTTCTTCCGTGCCGGCTGGAACGCTGTACCGCGGCCGGGAAGGAATGTGGTCCTGGGTGGCTCACCGAGTCACCGGTGTCCTCATTTTCTTCTTCCTGTTCGTTCACGTGCTGGACACCGCACTCGTCCGCGTGTCTCCCGAGGCCTACGACACGGTCGTGGCCACGTACAAGTCGCCGATCGTCGCCGTGCTCGAGTACGGCCTGGTCGCCGCCATCCTCTTCCACGCGCTCAACGGCCTGCGGGTCATCGCCGTCGACTTCTGGGCCAAGGGCGCCCGCTACCAGAAGCAGATGCTGTGGACCGTGGTCGGCATCTGGATCGTGCTGATGCTCGGAGCGATCTACCCCGTCCTCGGCCACGCCGCACGAGAAGTGTTCGGGAGCTGATGCGCATGTCCACCACCGAGACCAACGCCTCGGGCGTCAGCCCCGTCGAGGGCGGCTACGGCGTCGACAACCCCGCCCCCCTCATCGAGCCCCCGCGCCTGCGCACCAAGAAGACCCCGCGCTCGACCCGGGGCAACTTCGAGATGTACGGCTGGCTGTTCATGCGGCTGTCCGGCGTCGTCCTGGTCGTCCTCGTCATCGGCCACCTGCTGATCCAGCTCGTCGTGGACGGCGGCGTCTCCAGGATCGGCTTCGCCTTCGTGGCGGGCCGCTGGGCCTCCCCCTGGTGGCAGGTCTGGGACCTGCTGATGCTGTGGCTGGCGATGCTGCACGGCTGCAACGGCCTGCGCACGGTCATCAACGACTACGCGGAGCGCCCGAACACGCGACTGTGGCTGAAGGGCCTGCTCTACACCGCCACGGTGTGGACCATCCTGCTGGGCACGCTGGTGATCTTCACCTTCGACCCGAACATCCGCTAGGCCCGGGACCGAGGTATTCCTGATGAAGATCCACAAGTACGACACCGTCATCGTCGGCGCCGGTGGCGCCGGTATGCGTGCCGCCATCGAGGCGACCAAGCGCAGCCGCACCGCGGTCCTGACCAAGCTCTACCCCACGCGCTCCCACACGGGCGCCGCGCAGGGCGGCATGGCCGCCGCGCTGGCCAATGTGGAGGAGGACAACTGGGAGTGGCACACCTTCGACACGGTCAAGGGCGGTGACTACCTGGTCGACCAGGACGCCGCCGAGATCCTGGCGAAGGAGGCCATCGACTCGGTCCTCGACCTGGAGAAGATGGGCCTGCCGTTCAACCGCACCCCGGAGGGCACCATCGACCAGCGCCGCTTCGGCGGCCACTCGCGCAACCACGGCGAGGCCCCGGTCCGCCGCTCCTGCTACGCGGCCGACCGCACCGGTCACATGATCCTCCAGACGCTGTACCAGAACTGCGTCAAGCAGGGCGTGGAGTTCTTCAACGAGTTCTACGTCCTGGACCAGCTGATCACCGAGGTCGACGGCGTCAAGACGTCGGCCGGTGTCGTGGCGTACGAACTGGCGACCGGCGAGATCCACGTCTTCCAGGCGAAGTCCGTGATCTACGCCTCCGGCGGCTGCGGCAAGTTCTTCAAGGTGACGTCGAACGCGCACACCCTGACCGGTGACGGCCAGGCGGCCGTGTTCCGGCGCGGGCTGCCGCTGGAGGACATGGAGTTCTTCCAGTTCCACCCGACCGGCATCTGGCGCATGGGCATCCTGCTCACCGAGGGCGCCCGCGGCGAGGGCGGCATCCTGCGCAACAAGGACGGCGAGCGCTTCATGGAGAAGTACGCCCCCGTCATGAAGGACCTCGCCTCCCGTGACGTCGTCTCCCGCGCGATCTACACCGAGATCCGCGAGGGCCGCGGCTGCGGTCCCGACGGCGACCACGTCTACCTGGACCTGACCCACCTGCCGCCGGAGCAGCTGGACGCCAAGCTGCCCGACATCACCGAGTTCGCGCGGACCTACCTGGGCATCGAGCCGTACACCGACCCGATCCCGATCCAGCCGACCGCGCACTACGCGATGGGCGGCATCCCCACCACCGTCCGGGGCGAGGTGCTCGCGGACAACACCACGATCGTGCCGGGCCTGTACGCGGCCGGCGAGGTCGCCTGCGTGTCCGTGCACGGAGCCAACCGCCTGGGCACCAACTCGCTGCTGGACATCAACGTGTTCGGCAAGCGGGCGGGCATCGCGGCGGCGGAGTACGCGCAGCGGACGGACTTCGTGGAGCTTCCGGAGAACCCGGAGTCCTACGTCGTCGAGCAGGTCGAGCGGCTGCGGAACTCCACCGGCAACGAGCGGGTGGCCGAGCTGCGCCGCGAGCTGCAGGAGACCATGGACGCCAACGTCATGGTGTTCCGCACCGAGCAGACGATCAAGACGGCCATCGAGAAGATCACCGAGCTCCGGAAGCGCTACAAGAACGTGGCGATCCAGGACAAGGGCAAGCGGTTCAACACGGACCTGCTGGAGGCCATCGAGCTGGGCAACCTGCTGGAGCTGGCCGAGGTCATGGCAGTCTCCGCCCTGGCCCGCAAGGAGTCCCGCGGCGGCCACTACCGCGAGGACTACCCCCACCGCGACGACGTCAACTTCATGCGCCACACCATGGCGTACCGCGAAGTCGGCGCCGACGGGACCGAAACCATCCGTCTCGACTACAAGCCGGTCGTGCAGACCCGCTACCAGCCGATGGAGCGTAAGTACTGATGGCAACCCCCGTTCTGGACAAAGCCGAGGCGGAGGGCCGGGCCGCGTCCCCCTACATCACGGTCACCTTCCGCATCCGCCGCTTCAACCCGGAGGTCTCGGCGGAGGCGACCTGGCAGGACTTCCAGGTGGAGATCGACCCCAAGGAGCGCGTCCTCGACGGTCTGCACAAGATCAAGTGGGACCTCGACGGCACGCTGACCTTCCGCCGTTCCTGTGCGCACGGCATCTGCGGCTCGGACGCCATGCGGATCAACGGCAAGAACCGCCTGGCCTGCAAGACGCTGATCAAGGACATCAACCCCGAGAAGCCGATCACGATCGAGCCCATCAAGGGCCTCACGGTCCTGAAGGACCTGGTCGTGGACATGGAGCCGTTCTTCCAGGCGTACCGGGACGTCATGCCCTTCCTCATCACGAAGGAGACGAACGAGCCCACGCGCGAGCGTCTGCAGTCCCCGGAGGACCGGGAGCGCTTCGACGACACCACGAAGTGCATCCTGTGCGCGGCCTGCACCTCGTCCTGCCCGGTGTTCTGGAACGACGGCCAGTACTTCGGCCCGGCGGCCATCGTCAACGCCCACCGGTTCATCTTCGACAGCCGTGACGAGGCCGGCGAGGAGCGTCTGGAGATCCTCAACGACAAGGACGGCGTCTGGCGCTGCCGCACCACCTTCAACTGCACCGACGCCTGCCCCCGCGGCATCGAGGTGACGAAGGCGATCGCGGAGGTGAAGCGGGCGCTGATCACGCGCCGCCTCTGACGTCCGCGCCGCATACGACGCTCGAGGGCCCCTTCCCGTCCGGAAGGGGCCCTCGGTGTCCTGTCCGCCGCGCGAGCGCGTCAGCCGCGCGGGACCCGGCCCTTCGAGCCGGTGCGGTCGTCGCCGGCCAGGAGGACGATGCCGTCGATCAGGGCCCGGAAGCCGGGACCGCCGCAGGTGAGGAGCCGGGCGATGCCCACACCCGCGGAGCCGGCGCGGAAGCGGCCGATGCCCAGGGTTCCGGGGAAGAGCCGGAGAACGCCCGCGACGATCCTCGGCTTGTCGGAGCAGGGACGGCCCCGCGGGTCGTAGCCGTAGGGCGCGTCAGGGGTGGACGGTCAGAAGCACGGTCGGAGGGAGGACAGCGGGGGCCGCCCCAACGAGTGACCGGGCGGCCCGGACGCGCTCGGCCTCCCCCGCCCCGCACCCCCGGTGCCTAATCTGATGGCATGTCAGATGACGAGTCCTACGAGCTGCTCGGGTTCGACAATGTGCTGCTGCCCGTGGGGGATCTCGGCGAGGCCGTCGGTTTCTACGAGCGGGCCGGGTTCACGGTGGCGTTCCGGCTGGACGAGGCGGGGATCGCGGGGCTGAAGGTGGGAGGCGAGACGCCGGGGCTCCTGCTGCGCGTGGAGGACACGCTCGGCCACCGGACGCCGCCGTGGCCCTCGCCCCGGGTGTGGCTGGAGGTGCCGGACGCACGGGTGGCGGCGCGGGAGCTGACGGCGGCCGGGATCGCCCTGCTCGACGAGCCGTCCCCGGGGGCGACCGGCTGGACCGTCGAGATCGCCGACCCCTGGGGCAACATCCTGGGCTTCACCGACTACAGCAAACGGCCGGAGCTCGGCCGCCGCCCCTGACGGCCCGCTCAGGCCTGTTTCGAGGCGAGTTCGACGACGGTGATGTCGGAGGGAGCGCCCACGCGCGTGGGCGGCCCCCAGGCGCCGGCGCCCTGCGTGACGTACAACTGGGTGTCCCCGTAGCGCTCCAGGCCCGCGACGGTCGGATTGGCGGCGGCCGCGAGGAAGGTGCCGGGCCAGAGCTGGCCGCCGTGGGTGTGGCCGGACAGCTGGAGGTCCACGCCGTACCGGACGGCCTCGTGTATCTGCACCGGCTGGTGGGCGAGCAGCACGCACGCGCGTGCGGGATCCCGGTCGCCGAGGGCCCGCTCGAAGTCGGGGCCCTGTCCCTCGTGCTCGCCCCGTATGTCGTTGACGCCGGCCAGGTCGAAGCCGGGCAGCTCGGTGCGCGCGTTCTCCAGGGGGAGCAGACCGAGGCGCCGTACCTCCTCGACCCACTGCTCGGCGCCGGAGAAGTACTCGTGGTTGCCCGTGACGAAGTACGCCCCGTGCCGTGCCCGGAGTCCCGCCAGCGGCGCCGCCGCCGGTCCGAGGTCCTTGACGCTGCCGTCCACCAGGTCCCCGACGACCGCGATGAGGTCCGGCTGGGTCGCGTTGATCGTGTCGACGACCTTCTGCGCGAAGCCGCGCCCCAGGACGGGGCCCAGGTGGATGTCGCTGACCACGGCGATCCGGAAGCCGTGCGCGGCCCGCGGCAGCTTCGCCAGCGGCACGGTGACCCTCTTCACCCGCGGTCCCCGCAGCACGCCGTACGTCCCGTGTCCGACGGTCCCCACCGCGGCCGCCGCCGCGGCTCCGGCCATCACCCGGGACACGAACAGCCGCCGGGTGAGCGCCTGAGGACGTGCCGGCTCCTCCCCGGCCGGGACGGCCTCCCCGGAAACGGCCTCCTCGGAAACGGCCCCCTCGGAAACGGCCTGCGCCTCGGCGACGGCACAACCGCCGGACTTCGCCCGGACGTCGTGCGCCGGAGCCTGACCGGACTCCGTCCCGGCGGGCCCGGAGCCCGACCCTGCCTCGGCAGCGGGTCCCGTCCCGGAGCCGGCTCCCGCCTCAAAGGCCGGTTCGGAGACGGAGGCCGGCTCGCGGGCCGCGTCCGTCCGCTCCGTGCGCCCCGGTCCGGCGTCCCGTGCCGCCGAGCGGCCGAGGAGGCGGTGCAGAACGGGACGCAGAGGCTCGGTGGCCAGGACGGCCAGGAGGAGGTAGAGCGACAGGGCCAGCCAGAGGTAACCGGGCCAGGCCAGGGCGCGTTTGAGCCAGAAGGGGATGCCGGCACGGGTGCCGGCGAAAGCCGCGATCGCCAGCAGCCAGCCACCGGCGATCAGGACCGCGCCGGCGCGCCGCACCGGGCCGGGACCGCGCGTCGTGTCACGGAACAGACGCCGCCACAGATACCAGTTGGCCGCCACCACGCAGGCCAGGACGAGCAGCGCCACGAGCACGAAGACGACCACCATGCCGCAGGGACCTTCCGGTTCTGAGTGTCGGGAACGCTATGACTTCCGGCGCAGTGCGCGCAGTCCGCGCAACCCGATGACCCCGATGGCCGTCCCCCATACGAAGGAGACGACGGCGAGCGCCAGATGCACCCAGAAGTACGCCGTCGGCCGGCCGTCGTCGAACGCGAGCCCGCTGCTGTCCTTGAAGAGATTCCTGACGAAAGTGACCCAGATGACCCAGCTCCACACCCCGAAGGCGAGCAGGAACCAGGAGACGGGGCGGCTGAGCTTCATACCCTCAGTATCGCTGCTGCGCGCCAGGCTCCGCGCCCGGGGTGAGAGGCCGGGCGGAACGTCACTGCCGGCGCCAGGTACGTTTCCGGTCGTGTCCGCTTCCCAGAAGACCGTCAGACGCTGCCTGTTGGCCGCTTCCACCGCTGTGCTGTCCGTTTCCCTGTCCGTTTCCCCGGCCGCGCCCGCCGCCCTCGCCGCACCGGCCGCTCCGGCGGCGAGCCCGTCGGCCACTCCCCCGGCGCAGATGTCCACCGTGGGCGGCGTTCGCCTGGGGCGGCCGGGCACACAGGTCGACCTGGCGGGCGGCGCCCCCGTCCTGCCGAAGGACCTCACCGCCCGCTCCTGGATCGTGGCCGACGCCGAGTCCGGCGAGGTCCTCGCCGCACACAACGCGCACTGGCGGCTGCCCCCGGCCAGCACGCTGAAGATGCTGTTCGCCGACACCGTCCTGCCGAAGTTCCCCAAGACGCAGAAGCACAAGGTCGCCCCGGCCGACCTGGAGGGCCTGGGGGCCGGTTCCAGCCTGGTCGGCATAAAGGAGAACGAGACGTACACGGTCCACGACCTGTGGCTCGGCGTCTTCCTGCGCTCGGGCAACGACGCCGTGCACGTCCTGGCCGCGATGAACGGCGGCGTCAAGCCGACCGTCGAGGAGATGAACGCGCACGCGCAGGAGCTGCAGGCGTTCGACACGCATGTGGTGAGCCCGGACGGCTACGACGCCAAGGGCCAGGTCTCCTCGGCGTACGACCTGACCCTGATCGCCCGCTCCGGACTGCAGAAGAAGGACTTCCGCGAGTACTGCTCGACCGTGCGGGCGTCGTTCCCCGGTGAGACGAAGAAGGACAAGAAGGGCAGGACCACCCGCGGCTCCTTCGAGATCCAGAACACCAACCGGCTGCTGAGCGGCGACTACGACCTCCCCGTCTACCCGGGCATCGCGGGGGTGAAGAACGGCTACACCTCCAACGCGGGCTCCACCTTCACCGGCGTGGCCGAACGCGACGGCCGGGTGCTGCTCGTGACGGTGATGAACCCGCAGGGCGGGGGGCACAACCAGGTCTACAAGGAAACCGCCAAGCTGATGGACTGGGGTTTCGCCGCCGCGGGCAAGGTGCGGCCGGTGGGTGAACTGGTGCCGCCGAGGAGTGCGGCGGGCGCGAAGGGGCAGCCGGGCTCCACGCCCTCGGCCGGCCAGGCGGGCGGCAGCGGGTCGCCGTCCGGCTCCGCGGCGAGCGCCTCCGCCAAGAGCGGCTCCAGCGGCGTCGGCACCGCCCTCGCCGTCACGGGCGGTGTCCTGGTGCTGCTCGCCGTCGCGGTGTTCCTGGTCAACCGCCGCTGGCCGCTGCCGGACCTGGTGCGCCGCCGGGACCCTTCCTGAGCCGGACGCCCCTGCCGCCGCCCGGAGGGCCGCACCGCCCCGCGGCGGCGGGGCGGCGGGACGGTGAACGCCATGGCGGCGGCCGTGCCCTCCTCCCTCCGTCCGGGCACCTGTCCGCCCGGACCGCGCACGCGTGGCCGCCGGGCGTGCCGGCCACGGCCCGACGGCCCGGGCCGCCGTGGGAGCTTCTGTCGCGCGGTGTTCCGGCGGCTGCCGCCGCCGGGAGTGCCGTCCGGACCGGGCCGGCTACAGGACGGGCAGGGTGCCGTGGTCCACGGGACCCGCCTGCGGGGGCACCACCGCGCAGCCGCCGAAGCCGAACTCACGCAGCTTGCGCCAGACCCCGTCGGGACCCTGCTCGTGCAGGGAGAACCCGGTGCACGGCCACTCGGCCTCGTACCCGGCGAGCTCCTCGAAGGCGCGGTCCATGGCCTCGTCGTCGATGCCGTGCGCCACCGTCACATGCGGGTGGTAGGGGAACTGGAGTTCGCGCGCCACGGGCCCGGAGGAGTCGCGGACCCGCTTCTGCAGCCATGTGCACGCCTCGACGCCCTCGACGACCCGCACGAACACCACCGGCGACAGCGGCCGGAAGGTGTCCGTGCCGCTCAGCCGCATGGTGAACGGCCGTCCGGCCGCGGCCACCTCCGTCAGATGGGCCTCGACCGCCGGAAGTTGGCTGTCGTCGACCTCCGTCGGCGGCAGCAGGGTGACATGCGTGGGAATCCCGTGTGCCGCGGTGTCGCCGAAGCCCGCGCGCCGCTGCTGGAGCAGGCTGCCGTGGGGCTCCGGGACCGTGATCGACACCCCGATCGTTACGGTCCCCACGTCGTCTCCTGTCGTCGTGTCGGAAGCGTCGTCCGTTCGGTTCCGGTTCTCGGCAGTCCCGTCACTGCCGTGTGGCTCCGACTGTACGTCCACAGCCGTGTTGTGGGCAGGCGCAGCCGTGTGATGTGCAGCGCTCCGCCCGGTGCCGCGTGTGTGCCGTGGTGCGCCTCAGCGCTTGGCGGGCAGAAAGCCCACCTTGTCGTACGCCCGGGCGAGGGTCTCCGCGGCGACCGTGCGCGCCTTCTCCGCGCCCTCGGCCAGAATCGAGTCCAGCGTCTCCGGGTCGCCCAGGTACTGCTGGGTCCGCTCCCGGAACGGCGTCACGAACTCGACCATGACCTCGGCGAGGTCCGTCTTGAGCGCGCCGTAGCCCTTGCCGGCGTACTTCTCCTCCAGTTCGGCGATGCCCGTCCCGGTGAGGGTCGAGTAGATCGTCAGGAGGTTGCTGACACCGGGCTTGGTCTCCGGGTCGAAGCGGATGACGGTGTCGGTGTCGGTGACCGCGCTCTTGATCTTCTTCGCGGTGACCTTCGGCTCGTCCAGCAGGTTGATGAGGCCCTTCGGGGTGGACGCCGACTTGCTCATCTTGATCGTCGGGTCCTGCAGGTCGTAGATCTTCGCCGTCTCCTTGAGGATGTACGGCTCCGGGACGGTGAAGGTCTCGCCGAACCGGCCGTTGAAGCGCTCGGCGAGGTCGCGGGTGAGTTCGATGTGCTGGCGCTGGTCCTCACCGACCGGCACCTGGTGCGCCTGGTACAGCAGGATGTCGGCGACCTGGAGGATCGGGTAGGTGAACAGGCCGACACTCGCCCGGTCGGCCCCCTGCTTGGCGGACTTGTCCTTGAACTGGGTCATGCGGCTGGCCTCGCCGAAGCCGGTGAGGCAGTTCATGACCCAGGCGAGCTGGGCGTGCTCGGGGACGTGGCTCTGGACGAACAGCGTGCAGCGCTCGGGATCGAGTCCCGCCGCCAGCAGCTGGGCGGCGGCGAGGCGGGTGTTGGCGCGCAGCTCCTGGGGGTCCTGCGGCACGGTGATCGCGTGCAGGTCGACGACCATGTAGAACGCGTCGTGGGACTCCTGGAGGGCCACCCACTGCCGGACGGCGCCGAGGTAGTTGCCGAGGTGGAAGGAGCCTGCGGTGGGCTGGATTCCGGAGAGCACACGGGGTCGATCAGAGGCCATGCCCCCCATTCTCTCAGGTGCCTGACCCTCCTCGGTCCAGGAGCGCCCCGGCGGGGGAACCGGCCGGTGACGGGCGGCCGGCGGCACGCTGCTGATGCACCGCGCGGCGGTCCGGCGTGGTGCCGGACCGCCGCGCGGGGAGCCACGACAGGAGCCGATCGGCCTTTGAGCCCGGACGGGGTGTCAGCCGAGGTCGATCTCCGGGTACAGCGGGAAGCCGGCCACCAGGTCGCTCGCGCGGCGGGAGATCTCGTCGGCGGTCTTCGGGTCGAGGACATGGGCGGCCTTGGACGGGGCGCCCGACTTGGTGGTCCCGGGCTCGGCGGCCGTCAGGGCGCGGTGGATGAGGTCGGCGACCTCGTCCATCTCCGCGGTGCCCAGGCCGCGGGTGGTCAGCGCGGGCGTGCCGACGCGGATGCCGGAGGTGTACCAGGCGCCGTTGGGGTCGGCCGGGATCGCGTTGCGGTTGGTGACGATGCCGGACTCGAGCAGGGCGGCCTCGGCCTGGCGGCCGGTGAGGCCGTAGGAGGAGGCGACGTCGATCAGGTTGAGGTGGTTGTCGGTGCCGCCGGTCACCAGGGTGGCGCCGCGGCGCAGCAGGCCCTCGGCCAGGGCGCGGGAGTTGTCGACGATCCGCTGGGCGTAGTCCCGGAAGGAGGGCTGCCGGGCCTCGGCCAGGGCGACCGCCTTGGCGGCCATGACGTGCGGGAGGGGGCCGCCGAGGACCATCGGGCAGCCGCGGTCGACCTGGTCCTTGAGGGAGTCGTCGCACAGGACCATGCCGCCGCGCGGACCGCGCAGGGACTTGTGGGTGGTGGTCGTGACGATCTGGGCGTGCGGGACCGGGTCGAAGTCGCCGGTGAGGACCTTGCCGGCGACCAGGCCCGCGAAGTGCGCCATGTCGACCATGAGCGTGGCACCGACCTCGTCGGCGATCTCGCGCATGATCCGGAAGTTCACCAGGCGGGGGTAGGCGGAGTAGCCGGCGACGATGATCAGCGGCTTGAACTCGCGGGCCTGGGCGCGCAGCGCGTCATAGTCGATGAGGCCGGTCTTCGGGTCGGTGCCGTAGGACCGCTGGTCGAACATCTTGCCGGAGATGTTCGGGCGGAAGCCGTGGGTGAGGTGGCCGCCGGCATCCAGGGACATGCCGAGCATGCGCTGGTTGCCGAAGGCCTGGCGCAGCTCGGCCCAGTCGGCCTCGGAGAGCTCGTTGACCTGGCGGACCCCGGCCTTCTCCAGGGCGGGGGCCTCCACGCGCTGGGCGAGGACGGCCCAGAAGGCGACGAGGTTGGCGTCGATGCCGGAGTGCGGCTGGACGTAGGCGTGGCGGGCGCCGAAGAGCTCGCGGGCGTGCTCCGCGGCCAGCGACTCGACGGTGTCGACATTGCGGCAGCCGGCGTAGAAGCGACGGCCGACGGTGCCCTCGGCGTACTTGTCGCTCATCCAGTTGCCCATGGCCAGCAGGGTGGCCGGGGAGGCGTAGTTCTCGGAGGCGATCAGCTTGAGCATCTCGCGCTGATCGGCGACCTCCTGGCCGATGGCGTCGGCCACGCGCGGCTCGACGGCGCGGATCACGTCGAGCGCGGCGCGGAAGGCGACGGACTCGCGGGACAGGGACGCGGAGCTTTCGGGGTTCTCAGGCATCAGGACCTCCGGACGTGGCGTTCGGCGTTCACGGTACGGCCCAGGCGCACGGCACTCTTTCCCGTTCGGGCCGCTCCCCGATGGTCGGTCCCATCCCAGCGCGCCAGTCACGGCCCGCAGTCAGCCTACCGGGCGCGTCGAACGGCGCAGTTCCCGCGTCCACCATACGAGCGGGGTTAGGAAGGAGGACGGCCTCCCTTCACCGGGGGCCCCTTGCCGTCCTCGGGAGCCGCAGTGACCACCACGGAAGACCTCATCGCCACCGCCGACGCCCACAGCGCGCACACCTACCATCCGCTGCCCGTGGTGATCGCCACCGCGGACGGCGCCTG
The DNA here is from genome assembly GCF_039525155.1 of Streptomyces thermoalcalitolerans. NCBI lineage: Bacteria > Bacillati > Actinomycetota > Actinomycetes > Kitasatosporales > Streptomycetaceae > Streptomyces > Streptomyces thermoalcalitolerans. Next base: position 58,825 of record NZ_BAAAHG010000023.1, read on the forward strand.
GATGACGGATGTGGAGGGCCGCCGGTACCTCGATCTGCTGGCCGGTTACTCCGCGCTGAACTTCGGGCACGGCAACCGGCGGCTGCTCGATGCGGCCAGGGCGCAGATGGAACGGGTGACGCTGACGTCGCGGGCCTTCCACCACGACCGGTTCGGCGCGTTCTGCGAGCAGCTGGCGGCGCTGTGCGGCATGGAGACGGTGCTGCCGATGAACACCGGCGCGGAGGCGGTGGAGACGGCCGTGAAGACGGCCCGGAAGTGGGGTTACCGGGTCAAGGGCGTGCCCCGGGAGATGGCGAAGATCGTGGTCGCGGACAACAACTTCCACGGCCGTACCACGACGATCATCAGCTTCTCCACCGATCCGGGGTCGAGGGCGGACTTCGGTCCGTACACGCCGGGCTTCGAGATCGTGCCTTACGGGGACCTGACGGCGATGCGGTCGGCGCTGACGGAGAACACGGTCGCCGTGCTGCTCGAGCCGGTCCAGGGCGAGGCGGGGGTGGTGGTGCCGCCCGCCGGTTATCTGCCCGCGGTGCGGGAGCTGACGCGGGAGCGGAACGTGCTGTTCATCGCCGACGAGATCCAGTCGGGGCTGGGGCGTACGGGCCGTACCTTCGCATGCGAGCACGAGGGGGTCGTCCCGGACATGTACGTCCTGGGAAAGGCGCTGGGCGGCGGGATTCTGCCGGTGTCGGCGGTAGTGTCGTCGCGGGAGGTGCTCGGGGTGTTCCGGCCGGGCGAGCACGGGTCGACGTTCGGCGGGAATCCGCTGGCGTGCGCGGTGGCGCTGGAGGTGATCGCGATGCTGCGCACCGGCGAGTACCAGGCGCGGGCCGCGGAGCTGGGCGAGCGTCTGCACCGCGAGCTGGGGCAGCTGGCGGGGACGGGACGGGTGCGAGAGGTGCGGGGGCGGGGACTGTGGGCGGGGGTGGACGTCGATCCGGCGCTCGGGTCCGGCCGGGAGCTCTCCCGGAGGCTGATGGACCGGGGTGTCCTGGTGAAGGACACCCACGGCTCGACGCTCCGGATCGCCCCGCCGCTGGTGATCGACGAGGAGGATCTGGACTGGGGGCTCGACCAGCTGCAGGCGGTGCTCGGCGCGTAAGGGGCGGCGCCCCGGTCCGCTCCCGGCCCCGGTATCACCCGGCCCCGCCCGGCCTCGCCCGGCACAGGCTGGTCCGGCCCGGTGCGTGCGAGAAGGCTCAGAGGATCACATGGGGCAGGAAGCGGGCGTACTGGTCCGTGACCAGCCCGGAGGACTCGCGGATGCCGAGACCGGCCGCCTCGTCCCCGACGATCCAGGCACCGAGGACGACGTGGTTGCCGTCGAAGGCGGGCAGCGGGGCGAGGGCCTGGTAGCAGCAGGGCTCGTCGCGGACGGGCGGGCCGCCGTCGCCGGGCCGGTGGACCGTCACTCCGGCGCCCTCCCGGCCGAGCAGGGGCTTGGCGACGTACCCGGTGGTGGCCGCGAGGTCGCGGGGGCCGTCCAGGTAGGCGGGGAGGAGGTTCGGGTGGTCCGGATACAGCTCCCACAGGACGGCGAGCAGGGCCTTGTTGCTCAGCAGCATCTTCCAGGCGGGCTCGATCCACAGGGTGGTGCCGGTGCCGCCGCCGTTGTCGAGGGTGTCCAGGAGGTGGCCGGCGAAGGGGTCGGTGGTCATCCACTCCCACGGGTAGAGCTTGAAGATGCTGCGGATGAACCGCAGTCCGTTGTCGACGAAGCGTTCCGACAGCGGGTCCCAGCCGATCTCCTCCATGGAGATCCAGTCGGTGTCCAGGCCGGCCTGTTCGGCGGTCTCCTTCAGATAGGCGACCGTCATCAGGTCCTCGCCGGTCTCGTCGTCGCTGGTGTGCGCGAAGTACAGGGGGCTGCCGGGCGGCAGCAGCGGGGCCTGCCTCCTCCAGGCGTCGACGAGACGTTCGTGCAGGGAGTTCCACTGGTCGGCGCCGGGGAAGCACTCCTCCATCCAGAACCACTGGGGAGAGGCGGCCTCGACCAGGGAGGTGGGGGTGTCGGCGTTGTACTCCAGGAGCTTGGCCGGTCCGGTGCCGTCGTAGCGGAGGTCGAAGCGGCCGTAGACGGAGGGGAGTTCGGCACGGCGGTGCCAGGACTCGGCGACGGCGCGGGCGACGCGCGGGTCGGTGATGCCGAGGTCGGCGAAACGGCCGGTGGTGACGATGTGGTCCGCCGCGGCGAGGCACATGCGGTGCAGTTCCTCGACGGTCTCCTCCAGCGCCTCCACCTCGGGGAGGGTGAAGACGTAGCAGGCGCTCTCGTCCCAGTAGGGGCGGAAGGAGTTGTCGGGGTGACGGGTGAGCGGATAGATGAGGCCCTGGGCCTCGACGGTCTGCTGCCAGCCGGGACGGGGCGTGAGAGTACGGCGTTCCATGGCGGGCCGGTCTCAGCCACCGGACTTGCCGCTGCCGCCGAAGCCGCCGCGGGTCACCCCGCTTCTGCTGCCTCCCGTACTGCCCGAGCCGCTGCGGGGCTTGGTGAAGGAGCCGCCGCTGACCCAGCCGTCCTTCTTCTTGCCGCCGTAGTACCAGGCGTCGTCGGAGAACGACGTGGCGGACTTGCACTTCTTGTCGGAGACGATCCTGTAGCCCTTGCCGAGCGTGTAGCTGTCGCGGTCGACGCAGCGCTTGTCGGGATCGGAGGAGCAGGCGGTGAGTGCGGCGGCGAGCAGTCCCATGCCGCCGAGGACGACCGTTCCCGAACGAAGTTGCCAGCGTATGCCCGCCATGTCGCTTCTCCCCGTTTTCTCTGCCGTTGCCGCGGTTTTTGCTGATGTCCAGTCGACTGATAAAGCGCTTGCGCCATGACCTTGTTGACCAGTATTGGGCGGTCACGGTCACCAGCCTAGGGGGCCATGGACCTTCGTTACGGTTTGTTACGGCAGGACCCGGCACAGGGCGTCCAGCGCCGCCGCCCACGCGTGGTCCGCCGGGGTGCCGTAGCCGACGACCAGGGCGTCCAGCGGTTCCCCCACGGCGTCCTCGTGGCGGTAGCGGGACAGGCCGTGGAGGGCGAGTCCCTGCCAGGCGGCGGCCTGCACCACCGCGGACTCGGTGCCGGAGGGCAGGCGCAGCACGGCGTGCAGACCGGCCGCGATACCGGTGGGACGGACGTCGGGGGCACGGGTGGCGAGGGCCTCGACCAGGGCGTCGCGGCGACGGCGGTAGCGCAGACGGGCGGAGCGCACCTGGCGGTCGTAGGCGCCGGAGGTGAGGAACTCCGCGAGCGTCAGCTGGTCCAGCACCCCGCAGGTGTCGGTGGGGCCCTTGGCCTCCGCCGCCTCCTCCACGAGGGACGGGGGCAGGGCCATCCAGGCCAGACGCAGGCCCGGGGCCAGGGACTTGCTCGCGGTGCCCAGGTAGACCACCTGGTCGGGGGCCAGGCCCTGGAGCGCGCCGACGGGCTGACGGTCGTAGCGGAACTCGCCGTCGTAGTCGTCCTCCAGGATCAGGCCACCGGTGCGCCGGGCCCAGTTCACGACGGCCGCCCGCCGGTCGGGATGCAGGGGGACCCCCAGGGGGAACTGGTGGGCGGGGGTGAGCAGCACCGCCCCCTCGTCCGTCAACTCCTGTGTCACCGTGCCGTGGTGGTCCAGCGGCAGCGGACGGGTGCGCAGGCCCGCCTGGGCCAGCAGCTTCCAGTGGGAGTCCAGTCCGTAGGAGTCCACCGCGATGGTGCGCACTCCGCGCGCCCGCAGCACCGCGGCGAGGATCCGCAGGCCGTGCGAGACGCCCGCGCACACCAGCAGACGGTCCGGATCGGTGCGCACGCCCCGGACCCGGGCGAGATAACCGGCCAGCGCGGTGCGCAGGGCCGGGTTGCCGCGCGGGTCGCCGTAGTCGAGGACGTGGTGGGGGGCCGTGGCCAGAACGCGGCGGGCGGCCCTCAGCCACAGGGTGCGGGGGAAGGAGGCGAGATCCGGGGTGCCGGGGACGAGGTTGTGGACGGGGCGCCGGCGTTCGCGGCGCGGACGGGCCGTGCGCACCGGCGGGGGTGCCGCCTCTCCCTTCCGGTCGGCCTTCTCGCCGGTCTTCCGGTCGGTCTTCCGGTCGGTCTTCCGGTCGGCCTTCCGGTCGAACGGCGCGGAGGGCACCCCGGTCGCGACCCAGGTGCCCGAGCCCTGGCGGGCGGTGAGCCAGCCCTCGGCGACCAGGTCGGCGTAGGCCTCGACGACGGTGTTGCGGGCCACGCCCAGGTCGGCGGCGAGGGAGCGGGAGGAGGGCAGCCGGGTGCCGGGGGCCAGGCGGCCGGTGCGGACCGCCTCCCGCAGCGCATCGGTCAGACCGCGCCGCAGCCCACCGGAGCCGGTCGGTTCCACGTGCAGGTCGACGCCCGAAGTGGCCCAGGAATCCGCCATGGAAGTGGACCATACTCCCGGGCCTTCCGGCTCCTAGAGTCACGGGCATGAGCACCGAGGAAACGATCGAGTACGCCGCCGAGCACCCTCCGCGGCTGGACTGGGTCCAGCACGCACCCGAGGTCTACAAGGCGATGGTCCGGCTGGACGCCGCCGCCCGGAAGGGCCTGGACCCCAAGCTGTACGAGCTGGTGAAGATCCGTGCCTCGCAGATCAACCGCTGCGCCTTCTGCCTGGACATGCACACCAAGGACGCGCTCGCGGCCGGTGAGAGCGTGGAGCGGATCGTGCAGCTCAGCGCGTGGGAGGAGTCGCGGCACTTCTACACCGAGAAGGAGCTGGCGGCGCTCGCGCTGACCGAGGCGATCACGGTCCTGACGGACGGCTTTGTGCCGGACGAGGTGTACGAGCAGGCCGCCAAGCACTTCGACGAGGCCGAGCTGGCCCAGCTGATCGCCGCGATCACCGTGATCAACGCATGGAACCGGTTCGGCGTGACCACCCGGAAGACGCCGGGCCACTACCAGCCGGGGCAGCACGGATGAGCCGTACGTCGTTACTGGACCAGGAGGTCGCCCGGGCGATGAGCGCGGTCAGCGCGGCCGCGAAGAAGGGACTCGGTGATCCGTTCCTCGCCGAGCTGGTCATGATCCGCGCCTCGCAGATCAACCACTGCGCCTTCTGCCTGGACATGCATCTGAGGATCGCCCGGGAGAACGGGGAGTCGGAGGACCGTCTCCATCTGCTCAACGCCTGGGAGGAGGCCGAGGACCTCTACACCGAGCGCGAACGGGCCGCACTCGCCCTGACCGAGGCGGTGACCGTGCTCACCGACGGCTTTGTGCCGGACGAGGTGTACGAGCAGGCCGCCAAGCACTTCGACGAGGCCGGGCTCGCCCATCTCATCGCCCTGATCACCGCCATCAACAGCTGGAACCGTCTGATGGTCAGCCGCCGGATCCCGCCGGGGGGTTATCAGCCGTAGCCAGGGCCGGGCCGTTGCGGGCGCCGCACCCGGGGCCCTGCGCGGCACCGCCCGTGCGGGCCGAGGCCGGACGGCGCGTGGCCCCTCGCCTGCCGCGTCCGGACGGGCGAGGGGCCACGCGTGTCACGTCCGGGCCGGGACTCCGGCGGTGCCCCGCCCGGCGCTTCGCGCCACTCCCCGCCCACGTGAATGGTCGCATGCGCGGTGCGTTCCGTTCTGTCCGCCATGTTCGGTACTGCCTTCCGTGCCTGCTCAACTCCCCTGTGTCACACGAACGTCACCCACAGGGGAGCTGTGCGCATGCCCCTTTCGTGCTGTCCATGCCTGGCCGGTGACCGAAAGTGTTCGAGGTCACGAAGCCCGGGAACGTCGCCGGCCGCCTACCGCCGGACCGACGTCACCGAACGCGGAAGAACCAGAAAGAACCGAGAAAGAATCGAGAAAGAACCAAGGAAGAAGCAAGGAAGAGGCGAGGAAGGACGGAACGCGGAGTGCCCGGTCAGCTCGGGCAGCTGGTCGAGGGCGGGCAGAACCAGTCCACCGCCGTGGTGAGGACCGTGTGTTCGTCGGAGCGGCCGTCGACGTCGGGGCCGTAGGAGGCGATCGCGTAGATCTTGCCGTCGGCGGCCTGGAAGCGCTGGTCCACGACGTGCCAGGTACCGATCTCCGGCTCGCCCCTGAGGGAGTTGGCCAGGTACTCGAGCCGGGAGCCGGTGAAGTCGCCGCTGTCCAGGTTCATCCGGGACAGCACCTGAAAACCCGGCGGCTTGGGGACGGCATCGGACAGGAACAGGTCGAACGATGCGTCGGGGGAGGACTCCCGCACCTCGAAGACCTGGAGGCGGTAGTGGCCCGTGGAGTCGCGGTAGTTGACGACGTCCATCCCGTACTGGGAGCTCACGGTGGACCGCTGCCGCTGCCAGCCGTCGGGGAGGGCGATACGGAAGCCCTGCGGGTCGTCGTACGCGACGTAGCCGGCGGGCAGGGACGGTATGCCGGCGGACGGCTCCGGGGAGGTGGGCGGCGTCGGGGACGGCTCCGTGGACGAGGGTGTGCCACTCGCTGTCACGACGCCCTGGCGGCCGTCGTTCTCTTTGCCGCCGAGGCCGAGGGACAGCACCAGGGCCACCGCGACTCCGGCCGCGGCGGACGCGCCCAGTACCGTCCACACGGTACGGCGGCCGTACCCGCCGGGTCCGGCGGAGGGGGCGGGCGGCACGGGCAGCGTGGGCGGCGCGGGCGGCACGGACGGTGGGCCCGCGGGCGGCCGGGTGCTGTACGGCGCCGGGTCCGGCGGTGGCCCGGGCGGTCTCGGTACGGCCGTGCTCGTCGGCGCGTCCGGGTCGGTGATGCCGCCGGACGGCACAGGTGCGTGGCCGGGACGGCCCGGTGGCGGCGGGGTGGCCGGTGCCACCGCCGCCGTGCCGTCGTCCCAGCGCTGTGTCTCCTCGTTCCAGAACAGTCCGCCCCCGTTGCCCACGGCACTCCCTCACATCCCCAGCAGTCCGGCGACGGTCCCGGCCGAGGTGAACAGCGACAGCACCGTCTGTGCGTCGGTGAGCAGTTCCCGCAGCCGCTGCCGTCTGCTCTCGCCGGTGGTCCCGGTCCGGCTGATCTCGTCCTCGGCGCCTGCCAGTTCCTCGTCCAGCGCCCGGATCCGGTCGTCGGCCCGGACCCGGGCCAGGTCCGCGCGCAGTTCGCGTACCGCCGCCAGCAGTTCCTCGGCGGCCGGGTCGTGTCCGGCCGCGTGGTGATGGCTCTCGGCGCGCGCGTGGCTGCCGATGGCGAAGGTGCTGTGCGAGACGTCGCCCATGCTGACGGACGGCTCATTCGTGGTCATCGGTGCCCAATCCCTTCTGCGGCTCGGGGCTCTTCTGCGGCCTGGAGCCCTCCTGCGGCCCAAAGTCGCCGGTGGTCGTGGAGGCGGAGGCGTGCTCGCCGACGGCGAAGGTGCTGCCCTCCACCCGGCCGATGTGCACGCCACCGTTGCTGATGTTGTTGACCTGCTGCACGAATTCGCCGGTCTGATACCCGAAATCGGCCAGCGCCGCCCGCACACCGCTCGCGACACGGTCCTGAATGCTCTTCAGGTAGCGGGAGACGTCCATGGTCTGGAACTGCGAACCGGCCGGTGCCGAGCCCAGCTCCCGCACCGACAGGGCGGGGCCGTCGGGCAGCGCCTGCGCGTAGCCTCCGGTGAGCATCCGCAGCACGTACACCACGGCCCGGCCCACGAGGTACAGCGACGTGGGCGCCGAGCCTGGCACGTGCAGGGCGGCATCGGCCGCCCTGGCGACCAGGGTGTTCCGCTGGAGGCTGTAGGAGGCCTCCTTGAAGTCCTCGCGCACCGGCAGCAGGACATGCGGCGCGATCTCCAGGACCAGCATGCGGCCCTGGGTGTGGACGCGCACGAAGACCGTGACGACCAGTTCCTCCTCCCAGCCCCCGACCCGGATGCGCAGGAAGTGCCGCCGTTTCTCGCCGCCCTCCTCCACCGCCCGCGCACAGTGCTCCGCGACGGCCTCCGGGTGGAAGGGGGCTTCCGCCCGGCTCCGCTCCCCCTCCGCCGGCAGGAACACGCACTCGTCGATCTCCAGCCGGCGCAGCCGGTCGCGCACCGTGAGCCCGGCCCGCTCCGCGTGTTCGGCGGGCAGCCGCAGCTGCTCCAGCCGGGGCCGGATGCTGTCCAGGATCGCGCGGTTGCTCAGGGGGCGCTGTTCCTTCTTCAGGGCGTCCGGCTTGAGCTCCACGGCGAGCACCCAGGTGTCGCGGGCCGTGCCGGCCCCGCAGAACGGCCGGGCCTCGTGGTACATGATCAGCGGAGAGTGCTGTTCCAGGCGGATCCGGTCCTTCAGCCGCTGGAACCGCTCTCCCCCGCCCCGCTCGGCGGGGTCGGCAGCCGCGTTGGGGAACGCCTCTCTGGACAGGCTGCCCGTCAGGGCCCTGGCGAGCTGGTCGCGCCGCGCGCGCTCGCACACGCCCACGAGCGCGAGCGTCACCAGGACGGTCCAGGCCTGCCAGGCCCTGATCGGATCGCCGGTGAACGCGGCCTTCAGCGCGAAGAACAGCAGCCCCGCGAACAGGAGGACACCCACGCAGCGCATGAGGAACACCGGCAGCTGCCACCGCGACGTTCCCCGGACGCGGCTCCGGTCGGCGAAGGCGAGCAGCAGACCGGGCAGGACGAAGACCAGCAGCAGACCCCGGGTCAGGGCGGCGCCCGCCGCCCACAGGGCGAGGATTGCGGCGGCCCACTGCAACTCCATACGGCGTGCCCGCAGCGCGTGCGCGAGGACCCGGGCCGCGTCCAGCCCCAGCGAGGGCGCCACGAACCGCTGCTCGTTGAGGTGCAGCTCCTCGATCACCCGGTCCCGGAAGGCGGGGTCCAGATAGGTGCCCACGCACAGCAGCCGCGTGGCCTCACTGGCGTACGGCGGCGTGGGCGGAGGCCCCGGTGACGCACCGGTCCGGGCCGGCTGGGGTTGCTGCGGTACATGGGCAGTGCTCACGCGGTTCCCCCGAGGCGTGAATGACCTGTGACGGTCAGTGAGGTGACGGGGCATCAGCATAGGGGAGCGCAAGTCCGCCAGGAAGTGGATTGTCAAGAAGGCTGCGAGGTGAGACGCGACACATCGCACCCGTTGTGCCGGGTCGGGCGCCGGGCGTCGCAGGGCCGGCGGTGAACGGCCACGGGCCCCGGTCCGGGGAAACCGGAACGGGGCCCGTGCGGGACGTGACGGAAGGGGCCGTACGGCTCAGATGAGACCGAGGCCGCGGACCGCCTCGCGCTCCTCCTCCAGCTCCTTGACGGAGGCGTCGATGCGGGCGCGGGAGAAGTCGTTGATCTCCAGGCCCTGGACGATCTCGTACGCGCCGTCCTTGCAGGTGACCGGGAAGGAGGAGATCAGGCCCTCCGGAACGCCGTAGGAGCCGTCGGACGGGACGGCCATGGAGGTCCAGTCGCCCTCGGCGGTGCCGTTGACCCAGGTGTGGATGTGGTCGATGGCGGCGTTGGCGGCGGAGGCGGCCGAGGAGGCGCCGCGGGCCTCGATGATGGCGGCGCCGCGCTTGGCGACGGTCGGGATGAAGTCCTCGGTCAGCCACTTCTCGTCGTTGACGACCTCGGCGGCGTTCTTGCCGGCGATCGTGGCGTGGAAGATGTCCGGGTACTGGGTGGCGGAGTGGTTGCCCCAGATGGTCATGCGCTTGATGTCGGAGACCGCCGCGCCTGTCTTCTTCGAGAGCTGGGTCAGCGCGCGGTTGTGGTCCAGGCGGGTCATGGCCGTGAAGCGCTCGGCCGGTACGTCCGGAGCGGCGGCCTGGGCGATCAGCGCGTTGGTGTTCGCCGGGTTGCCGACGACCAGGACCTTGATGTCGTCGGCGGCGTGGTCGTTGATGGCCTTGCCCTGCGGCTTGAAGATGCCGCCGTTGGCCTCGAGCAGGTCACCGCGCTCCATGCCCTTGGTACGCGGGCGGGCGCCCACGAGGAGGGCGATGTTGGCGCCGTCGAAGGCGACGTTCGGGTCGTCGGTGATGTCGATGCCCCGCAGGAGCGGGAACGCGCAGTCGTCCAGCTCCATGGCCGTGCCCTCGGCGGCCTTCAGCGCCGGCGTGATCTCCAGAAGCCGCAGCTTGACCGGCACGTCCGCGCCGAGCAGCTGGCCGGAGGCGATACGGAAGAGCAGGGCGTAACCGATCTGGCCGGCCGCGCCGGTGACGGTGACGTTCACGGGAGTGCGGGTCATGGCGTTCTCCGTATGACAGCTGGCGGTGGGGCGTCCCTGCCCCAGGTTGGGGATCCCGGCACCGCCGCGATGATCGACCACCGGGAGGGATGATCGATCTCTTGGCGTCAAGAGATCCGCTCGTCAGGCTATCGCCTCTCCGGGATCCTGGTCGGCCGGATCCCTGTGGCCCAGCCCACAGGACGGCCACGTGGCGTACAAGGGGCGGCCGTCCGGAGAGGAGGAACGGAGAAGGAACGCGGACGGCCGCCGCGGGGGAACTGCCGGAACACCGGAACTCCCGTGGGGGGTGACATCCCTATGCCCGGCTCGGAGATCCTCATGCCTGTCCGGCGCCCCTTCTTTCACCGGCCCGTTCACCGGCCCGTTCACCGGCCCCATTCACCGGCTCCTTCCTCGGTCTTCTCTTTCTTCATCGGCCTCTTCGCCGACCGGCCGGCACACCGCTCCCGCCGGTCCCGGACCGGTCCTACGGCGTGCACCCCCGCTGGCCCGAGACCAGCGTCGCGCACGCCGTCGCCTGGGCCGCGTCCTTCACCGCGATCATCGGCGTGTACGCGATCGACTCGCCGTCCTTGGTGATGCCCCCGGTCTCCTTGTGCGAGCCAACCATGACCTGGACCTCGTCGCCCGGCACGGCCTGGGTGATGCGGGCCCAGGCGGCGCCGCAGGTCTCGCTGTGGCGGATCTCCAGGAAGGTGGCACCGACGGTGACGCTCCGGACGGTGGTCGCCCGCTCGCCGCTGCACCCCATGCGCTCGGCGTCCTTGCCGGTGCAGCTGTCCCCCTTGCACTTGACCCCGGGCGGCAGGTCGGGCTGGGTGCCGGAGGGGGACGGCGACGCGCTCGCGCCGCCGGCGTTCAGGCCGACGTCCAGGCCGGTGAAGTAGAAGACGGCGCCGATCAGGACCAGGGCGGCGACCAGGCCCGCGAAGAACATGAGCACCTGCTGCCCGCGCGCCCCGACGGCACCGCCGGAGGCGGGCGGGGAAGCCTGCGGGGAGCCGCCGTAGGGACCCGGGAGGGCGGTGGGGGCGGCGTACGGGCCCGGGGGCACCGGCATGCCCTGCGTGTGCCCGGGGCCGCCGGGCCGGGGCGGTGCCGGGGGAGGTGCCGCCTTGGCCCCGGGAGGACGCCCTCCTGCCCGGGACGGCCCCCGGTAACCGGCCACGTTCCAGGAGTTGCCGCTCGTCGGGGTCCGCGCTCCGGTGCCGGAGGCGGTCTGCGCTCCGGTGCCGGAGCCGGTACGCGCCTCGGTGCCGGAGGCGGCGCGCGCCTTGGCGCCGGAGTCGGAGGCCGGCGCGGACTTCTTCAGCTTCGGCGTGCCCTCCCGGGCGTCGGCGTCGGACGCCGTCGGCTGGGCCGGCACCCTCGGGGTCCGCGAGGTCGTCGTGGCACTGCCGCTCTTGCGGGACGACGTGCTCCCGTCGGCCTCGGCGCCGGGGGCGTCGCCGCCGGGCTCCCCGAGCGCGGCACGCGCCTGGGATATCCGGATGGCCTCCATGGTGCTGTCGTGACGCATCTCCGCACGGCTCCACGCGCGTTCGGCGAGCTCCCACATGGTGGTGAGATGGACCGGGTTGGTGCCGGTGGCCTCGGCAAGGGCCACGACCGCGCCCTTGGGCGCCAGGAGCCGGCCGTCGAGATAACGCTCCCAGGAGGTCTTGCTGTAGCCCGTGCGATCGGCGAGTGCGGCGATGCTCAGGCCGCTGCGGTCCACGAGCTGCCGCAGGTGGCTCATGAACTCCTTGATCTGCGGATCGAGTTCATCGGGCAGGGCCTTCCAACGAGGCATCGCGTTCCCTTCCCCCCGGTACGTGCCGGCTGTTCCCGCGCGTGATGTCCTGTGCCGCGCCCTTGTCCTGGCTGCCGCCGCCCACAGGTGTGCGCCCTGCCAGGATCTCAGGTCGCGCGGTGGGAGCACACAGGAGCATCCGGGCCGGGGCGCGCGGTTGCGCTCCGGGTCCCTGCCGGCCCGGTCCCTTCCCGCGGGGTCCTCGGGACGCCGGCTTCAGGACACCCCCTCTCTCCCTGAAACCCTGTCTCCCCCTGAGAAGTGACCCGGAGAAGTGAGGCTCCGGGCACATGGATGGCGGAACGGTCACTTCCGTGCCACAGCACATGGACAGGCGTTGAACGGCCCGCCCACGGTGCAGGAGGGTGGGTCGTGACGGCGGCCCGTCCCCCGCTCGGGGGAGGGGGCGGGCCGCCGTCGCCGGACAGGGGCGAGATCCCGTCAGCTGTTGCGGATGGTGAAGTGCAGCGCGTCGTCCAGGAACGGGATCTCCAGCCACGGCTCGGGCTGGGCCATCAGCGCCAGCAGGACGATGGCGCCGCCCAGCGTGCCGTAGGTGATGATGTCGGTGAAACGGGAGCGGACGGCGAGCATGCCGACGCGGGGCAGGAGCCAGCGCAGCACGGCCCCGCCGATCAGGGCGACGCCGACCAGCAGCAGACCGACCCGGAAGGCGTCGAAGGCGGTGGTCAGCAGCCCGATCCCGACCACGGACAGCACTGCCAGCATCGGCCACTGCCGGGCGGGCGCCGGGGCGTCGCCGGGCGCGGCCCGGCCGCCGCCCTCGGGGCGCGCGGTGTCCCTGGTGAACAGAGGGAGGCGACGCGTGGTCCGGCGCGCCCCGCCCTGGGCGCGCGACGCGCCGGCCGGGTTCTGTGTCCCTATGTCCGGCTCCGGCTCCGGCTTCGCGGAAGCGGACTCCCGCCCGGTGCCCTCCGTCTCAGCCGACACTGCGCTCCGCCGCCTCGACCACGTTGACCAGCAGCTGGGCCCGGGTCATGGGGCCGACGCCGCCGGGGTTGGGGGACAGCCAGCCGGCCACCTCGGCGACGTCCGGGTGGACATCGCCGACGATCTTGCCCTCGGCGTTGCGGGAGACACCGACGTCGAGGACGGCCGCGCCGGGCTTGACGTCCTCGGCACGGATCAGGTGCGGGGAGCCGGCCGCGGCGATGATGATGTCGGCGCGGCGCAGATGGGCGGACAGGTCACGGGTGCCGGTGTGGCACTGGGTGACCGTGGCGTTCTCGCTGCGCCGGGTGAGCAGCAGCGGCATCGGGCGGCCGATGGTCACGCCACGGCCGACGACCACGACCTCGGCGCCCTTGATCTCCACGCCGTAGCGGCGCAGCAGCGTCAGCACGCCGTTGGGGGTGCAGGGCAGCGGGGCGGGCTCGTTGAGGACGAGACGGCCGAGGTTCATCGGGTGCAGACCGTCGGCGTCCTTGTCCGGGTCCATCAGCTCCAGGATGCGGTTCTCGTCGATGCCCTTGGGCAGGGGCAGCTGGACGATGTAACCGGTGCAGGAGGGGTCCTCGTTCAGCTCCCGGACGACCGCCTCGATCTCCTCCTGGGTGGCGGTGGCCGGCAGCTCGCGCTGGATGGAGGCGATGCCGACCTCGGCGCAGTCACGGTGCTTGCCGGCGACGTACTTGCGGCTGGCCGGGTCGTCGCCGACCAGAATCGTGCCGAGGCCGGGCGTGACGCCCTTCTCCTTCAGCGCCGCCACGCGGGCGGTCAGATCGGACTTGATCGCGGCTGCGGTGGCCTTGCCATCGAGAATCTGGGCGGTCATGTTCCCATCCTCGCGGATGAACGGCGCCCGGTTCCAATCAGGGGGTGCCGGGGTCCCTCCCCGCGGCGTCCTTGATCGCTGATGTTGCACTTGCACAACGCCCGGGAATCCGGCTGGACAAGTAAGTTATTCGTAAAGAACGATGAACATCACAGTGCTGCGGGCAGCTCATCGGGGGGACAAACCGTACTTCTGCGAGACATTTCCTCCGCATGATGCCGCGCACGCCCCTGCATGCAACCGACGGAGGAAGCAGAAGCAATGAGTTACGGCACCCCGAACAACCCCTACGGAACACCGCAGCAGCCCCAGCCCGGCCACGGCTACCCGCAGGCCCCGCCCGTGCCGCAGTCGTACGGCGCCCCGGTTCCGCAGTCGCCGCAGGGCACGGTCGCCGCGGCCCGCGTGCTGCTGTGGGTGATCGTCGGCCTGCAGGTCCTGGGTGTGGCCCTGTTCGCCTTCAGCGCCGTGGTCGTCGACCGCGCCAAGGACGAGGCCGCCTTCGAGCAGCTGGCCGACTACCCGACCAGCGCCCTGTGGGGCTTCGCGGCGTTCGCCCTGCTCTGGGGTGTCTTCGCGGCCGTCCTGGCGGCGAAGTTCGGCAGCGGCGGCAACGGCCTGCGGGTCACGACCCTGGTCTTCGGCATTCTCACCGCGGTCATCGCCGTCTACCCGTTCACGATCGCGGGCCTCGTGCACCTGGTGCTCGGCATCCTGATCGCCGTCTTCGTCGGCAACTCCAAGGGCAAGGAGTGGTTCAACCGCCCCCGATACTGAACGGTTCCGCACGGAACGGTTCGCGTCCTTCGCTTCCGGTGTTTCCAGGGCCGTGTCTCACCCCGAAGAGGGAGGGACACGGCCCCGGTATGTCCCCCTAGTCTGGATTCGTAGCTGTTCAGGCACGGGGAGACACACCTTGTACAGCATCATCGTGGTACCTCCGCCGACCACGGAGGGCGAGCGGCAGGACGCCCGGTTCCGGCTCGCACCCGGCGAGCGGCTCGCCTTCGGGCGCTCCACCCCGGACAACGGCCTGGTGATCGCGCACAACGGGGTGTCCCGCCGAGCCGGGGAGATCACCGCGCAGGGCACCTTCTGGATACTGAGCAACCTCTCCGCCCGCCACACCTACGTCGTGGAGAACCCGGAGGGCGCGGGCGAGCACATCAAGGTCGCGCCGGGGCGGCTGGACGCACCGGTGCCCTTCGAGTTCTCCCGGATCGTGCTGCCCGCGGCCGGCGATCTGCTGCCGATCGATGTATGGGCCCCGCGCCACGACTACCTGAGCGTCGCGGGCGGCGCCGACGGCGACCCCACCGCGCCCGCCTTCTCGATGGACCGGAGCAAGCGGTACTACGCGGTGCTCGCCGCCCTGTGCGAACCCCGGCTGCGCGACGACCCGCACGCCCCGCTGCCCACGGTCGACCAGGTGGTGGAGCGGTTACGGCCGACCTGGCCGGCCGCGTCCCGCACCGCGGTGCAGTGGAACATCGACTATCTGGCCGTGAAGCTGCGGCTGAAGCCCGGCCCGGAGGCCGCCGAGACGGGCCCCCGCCTCAACGGCAAGAAGGAGTCCCTGGTCTCCCTGGCCCTGCGCTTCGACCTGGTCCGGGAGGACGACCTGGCCGTCCTCGGGGGAGCGCCGGCATGGACGCCCCGATGACCGAGCCGTACGCCGTCCCGGTGCCCCGTGGCTACCGCGTCGGCGTCTGGGAGGTGCGCCGTCCCCTCGCCACCGGCGCCTTCGGCAGTGTGTACGAGGGCCGCCGCGTCGGAGGCGACGAGACCCTGCCGCACACGGCCGCCCTCAAGTTCCTGCCCACCGGCACCGGCACCCCACGACGCCTCGCCCATCTGCGGGAACTCGTCGAACGGGAAGTGGCGTTGCACCGCAGGCTGCGCCGCCCGCGGCTGATCCGGATGTACGAGACCCTCACCGTCGACGATCCGGACCGCCCCGGCCTGGACGGCGCCACCGTGCTCGTCCTGGAGAAGGCGGAAGGCTCGCTGGCCGCCCTGCTCGCCGCCGACCCCCGGCCGGCCGCCGGTCCCGTGCTGCTCGCGCAGATCTGCGAGGGGCTCGACCAGCTGCACCGGGCGGGCTGGGTGCACGGGGACCTGAAGCCGGCCAATGTGCTGCTGATGGCGGACGGTTCGGCCCGCCTGGCCGACTTCAACCTGGCCGCCGAACTCGAGGACACCCACGCCTACACCCCGGCCTTCTCCACCCCCGACTACACCCCGCCCGAGCTGCTGTGGTCGGAGATCGGCGAACGCGGGCGCCGGATCCGTCCGTCCGCCGACATCTGGGCCTTCGGCGTCCTCGCCCATCTGGTCCTCACCGGCTCCTTCCCCCTGCCCGGCGGCACCCCGGCGGCCCGCCGGGACGCGGCCGTCGCCTACGCCCGCGGCTCGGACGAACTGCGGCTGAGCCCCGAACTCCCGGACGCCTGGCGGGAGATCGTATGCGCCTGTCTGACCCGCACCCACGCCGGCCGCATCGGCACCGGCGCGCTGCTGCGCCGGACGGCGGCCGCCGCCGGGACGGTACGTACGCCCCGGCTGCCCGGCCTCCGCAGGATCTCCAGGCCCCTCAAGCCCCTCGGGATTCCCGGAACTCCCAAGGTCTCCAGAACCACCGGAACTCCCCGGGTCCGCGGAGTCGTCCTGGGCGCGGTGCTCGCCACGACCGCCGTCGCCGTGCTCGGCTACGGCATCGGCACCCAGGGGCACCGCCCGCCCGGCGCCCAGGGCGCCCCACGGACGGCGACACCCGCTCCGGCCGTCTACGGCGCCTCCGAACTCCGCACCGACCGGGGCATTCCCCCCGTCTACCGGCCGCTGATCGTCGACGCCGCGCACGCCTGCCGTCATCCGGACATCACCCCCGCGCTGATCGCGGCCATGCTGAAGGCCGAGAGCAACTTCGATCCCGACCTGTACGACCCGGTCCATGACGAGTACGGCATCGCCCGGTGGACGCCGCGCGTCCTGCGCTGGTGGATGCGGGCCGACGGGCTGCCGACGGCGTCGATCCCCGAGCCGCCCTTCTCCCCCGCCGTGTCCATCTCGGCCATGGGCCACTACCTGTGCTTCATCGCTTCGCACCTGGAGCCCGACCTGCCCGGCGACAGGCGGGTGCTGATCGCCGCCGCCTACCGGACCTCCTACAAGAAGGTGAACGAAGCGGGCGGCGTCCCTCCGAAGGAGCGCGACCACTGCGCCCGTGTCGCGCACCACCTCAAGGAGTACACGCCACCGGGCAAGAGGTGACCCTGAGACTTCCGAGGTACCGCTGCCCTCGCATCCACGGCACCGTGACATCGTCCACCCCACGAGGTGGCACGACCGACTCACGGAACGAACAGGGGGACATTCCTCATGACCGTCATCCGCAAAGCTCTCGCCGTGGGTGCCGCCGCCGTCACCGCCGGCGCCGCTCTCGCTCTCGGCACGGCCGGCAACGCCCAGGCGGCGTCGCCGTGCTGGAAGAGCGGCTCCGTCTGGTACTGCAACAACGCCACCGGTGCCAAGGTCTACAAGAGCCCCAACACGGGGACCGTCGTGGGCCGTATGTACTCCAACCCGTCCTGGTTCGTCTGCAAGTTCGACGGCGGACAGAACCACGGCGGCCCGCACCCGACCCGCTGGGTCTACACCCAGGCGGACAACGGAGCCTGGGGCTGGATGAGCGACAACGACATCGCCTCGGACACCAACCCGCTGCCCGACTGCTGAGGCATCCGGCATGACAGCGGCTCCCGGCTTCCCCCGGGAAGCCGGGAGCCGCGGCCGCACGGGGAGGGGACGGCACCGGTCCGGGCCGGCCGGCCCGGACCGGTGCCGGGAGCAGCGGAATCAGTGGAAGAAGTGGCGCGTCCCCGTGAAGTACATCGTCACGCCCGCCTTCTTGACGGCCTCGACGACCTGCTCGTCACGGATCGAGCCGCCCGGCTGGACGATCGCCCTCACCCCCGCCTCGATCAGGATCTCGGGGCCGTCGGGGAAGGGGAAGAAGGCGTCGGAGGCCGCGTACGAGCCGCGGGCCCGCTCCGCGCCGGCCCGCTCGACCGCCAGCCTGCAGGAGTCGACACGGTTGACCTGGCCCATGCCGACGCCGACCGAGGCACCGTCCTTGGCGAGCAGAATCGCGTTGGACTTCACCGCGCGGCAGGCCTTCCAGGCGAAGGCGAGCTGTGCGAGCTCGTCGGCGTCGAGCGGCTCGCCGCAGGCCAGGGTCCAGGTGGCCGGGTCGTCGCCGTCGGCCTGGAGCCGGTCGGTGACCTGGAGCAGCGCACCGCCGTCGATGGTGGTGACCTCGACACGGTTCGCCGGGCCGTGCGGGGCCTTGAGGACGCGGAGGTTCTTCTTCCGGGTGAGGACCTCCAGGGCCCCCTCCTCGTAGTCGGGCGCGACGATGACCTCGGTGAAGATCTCGGCGACCTGCTCGGCCATCTCCTTGCTGACCGGCCGGTTCACGGCGATCACACCACCGAAGGCGGACAGCGGGTCGCAGGCGTGCGCCTTGCGGTGCGCCTCGGCGACGTCCGCGCCGATGGCGATGCCGCACGGGTTGGCGTGCTTGACGATCGCCACGCACGGCTCGTCGTGGTCGTACGCGGCACGGCGGGCGGCGTCCGTGTCCGTGTAGTTGTTGTACGACATCTCCTTGCCGTGCAGCTGCTCGGCCTGTGCGAGACCGGCGCCGTCGGCGTCGAGGTAGAGCGCGGCCGGCTGGTGCGGGTTCTCGCCGTAGCGCAGGGTGCGCGCACGCTCCCAGGTGGCGCCGAGGAAGTCGGGGAAGCCCGACTCGTCGACGGGTGCGTACTCGGACGCGAACCAGGAGGCGACCGCGACGTCGTAGGCGGCCGTGTGCTGGAAGGCCTCGGCGGCCAGGCGCTTGCGGGTGGCGAGGTCGAAGCCGCCGGAGGCGACCGCGGCGAGGACGTCGGCGTACCGCTCCGGGCTGGTGACGACCGCGACCGACGCGTGGTTCTTGGCGGCGGCGCGGACCATGGAGGGGCCGCCGATGTCGATCTGCTCGACACACTCGTCGGGCGAGGCACCGGAGGCGACGGTCTCCCGGAACGGGTAGAGGTTGACCACGACCAGGTCGAACGGCTCGACGCCCAGCTCCTCGAGCTGCCGCCGGTGGTCCTTAAGGCGCAGGTCGGCGAGGATGCCGGCGTGGACCTTGGGGTGCAGGGTCTTGACCCGGCCGTCCAGGCACTCGGGGAAGCCGGTGAGGTCCTCGACCTTGGTGACGGGCACACCGGCCGCGGCGATCCGCCCGGCGGTGGAGCCGGTGGAGACGATGTCGACGCCGGCCTCGTGCAGCCCGCGCGCGAGCTCCTCCAGGCCGGTCTTGTCGTAGACGCTGACGAGCGCGCGCCGGATGGGCCGCTTGTTGCTCTCGGCGGTCACTGGATGATTACCTTTCGTCCCTCGATGCGATGGCCGTTGCGGGCGAGCCGCCCCACGACCTCGACGAGCAGCCTTCGCTCGACTTTCTTGATGCGCTCGTGCAGCGCGCTCTCGTCGTCCTCGTCCCGGACCTCGACCACGCCCTGGGCGATGATCGGACCGGTGTCGACACCGTCGTCGACGAAGTGGACGGTGCAGCCGGTGACCCTGACGCCGTACGCGAGGGCGTCCCGTACGGCATGGGCCCCCGGAAAACTGGGCAGCAGGGCGGGGTGCGTGTTGATGAACCGCCCGCCGAAGCGCGCGAGGAACTCCTTCCCCACGATCTTCATGAATCCGGCGGAGACGACGAGGTCGGGTTCATGGGCGGCGACGGCCTCGGTCAGGGCCGCGTCCCACTCCTCGCGTGTGCCGTAGTCCTTGACTCTCCGCACGAAGGTCGGCAGCCCGGCGCGCTCGGCACGCGCCAGTCCCTCGATGCCGTCGCGGTCGGCGCCCACGGCGACGACCCGGGCGCCGTACGCCTCGGCACCGGTTGCGGCGATCTCGTCGAGGAGCGCCTGCAGATTGGTGCCGGATCCGGAGATCAGCACGACGAGGCGCTTGGCCACGGGCTTGGCGGCCACGGTGAGGCCCTTTCTCGGGGAAGCTGTTTGTACGGTCGTACGAATGCTTCACGTCCCCGGATACGGGGAAGCCTACGAAGCAGCCGACCGTCAGCAACGATACCGGCAAGCCGACCGGCCCCCCATGGGACGGGGGTTCGGCCGGGAGGTAGCGTCAGGGAGGAGCTGGTACGGGAACGCACCACCTTCACCGTGCGTTCACCAAGCGACAAGTCCGTGCCCGGGGCGTACGGCGCCTCGCGGGAGGGACCGGACGTGCCAGACCGGACGTGCCAGACCAGTTGTGACTCACCAAGGGGAAGACGCTCACTTGATGCCGGACCGCAGCCTGCGACTCCTCACGCACCCTCCGCAGACGGCGCAGGGAGGGCGGCGCGGTGCCGTGCTGCTGAAGGAGCAGCCGCCCTCGCCGCCGAACGCCCCCGCGGACGGACGGGGTGACGGCACCGGCGGCACGGCCCCGGACGACAATCCCTTCGCGCCGCCCCCGGAGGGCGCCCCCGACCGGCCGTGGCAGCCCCGGTACCCGGTCAACGGCGGCCCCCAGGGGGAGGCCTCCTCCCATGACGGCTCCGACGGCGGCCCCAACGGCGGCTCCGACGGGCCGGACCAGGGCGGCGGTGGCCGGTCCCCGTGGGGCAGGCAGTGGAGCGACCGCCAGCCGGGCCGCTCCTCCGGCGGCTTCGGCGAGCGTCCGCAGCGGCCCGGCGGCCCCTCGCAGGGCCCGGGCATGCGCTGGGACCCCACCGACCCCGTCCAGCGCCGCGCGCGGTACGCGCTGCTGGCCGGCATGTGGGCCTTCTTCTTCGCCCTGTTCAGCTGGACGTACGTGGCCCTGCTGCTCGGTGCGCTGGCCCTGTACTGGGGCATCAGCTCCCTGCGCGCCAAGCCGCGCGGGCACGACGCGGGCACACCGGCCCCCACGGGCCGCCCGCAGGCGACGGCCGCGATCAGCGGTCTGGTCACCGCGTCGCTGGCGCTCGCCGTGGTCGCCACGTCCTTCGCGGCGCAGCTGGTCTACCGGGACTACTACACCTGCGTGAACGACTCCCTCACGCAGCAGGCCAAGCAGTCCTGCGACCGGCATCTGCCCCCTGAGCTGCGGAAGGTGCTGGGGGACAAGGGCTGACGAGGCGCCGGGCAGGGGCGCCCGGCGGAGTGCCGCGGAGTTGCCGGACGCGAGGTCGCGGGGTCACCGCTCGGCGGACGGGCCCGCCGGACCGTCGTCCTCGGAGGGCGACGAGGATGTCCCCGGCCCCGCGACCTCCCTCGCCCTCGCGCCGTCCGGCTGCGCCCAGCCCGTCTTCGCCCTGTCCGCCTTCGTCCCGCCTGTCTTC
Organism: Streptomyces thermoalcalitolerans; assembly: GCF_039525155.1. Classification (NCBI taxonomy): domain Bacteria; kingdom Bacillati; phylum Actinomycetota; class Actinomycetes; order Kitasatosporales; family Streptomycetaceae; genus Streptomyces; species Streptomyces thermoalcalitolerans. Next base: position 79,908 of record NZ_BAAAHG010000023.1, read on the forward strand.
GCCCCGCCTGTCTTCGCCCCGCCCGTCTTCGCTCCCTCCGGGCGGGCGGCTTCTTCCGGCCCCGTGCTGCCCTCCGGCCTCGTGACCCCCTCCGCCGGCCTCTTCGGCGCCGCCCAGGGGGTGCGGCGGACGCTGTCGTCGTCCTGCCAGGAAGCGGCGGGTCCGGGGACCGACGGCTCGAGGGGCAGCACGTCGTACGGCTCGAGGGCGTCGTAGGCGTGGGGGGCCGGGGCGGACCGCGGCGGCGGTGAGGTCCTGGTCCGCTGCCGCAGGAGCAGGCCCCGCCGGCGCACGCGCCCGCCCGCGGCCGAGGGCTCCGGGACCGTGGCGGCCCCGCCCGCCCGGGACGTGCCGTTCGCCTTCCCCGCTCCGCCCTCCCCCCCCCCCCGTCCTGCG
>NZ_BAAAHG010000024.1:0-78885 GCF_039525155.1 Streptomyces thermoalcalitolerans
CGGGGTCTGCGGGGGCTGGGCCGGGGGCGGAGGCGTGTCCTGGCCCGAGCCCTGGCCCGGGTTCTGGGGGGCGCCGAAGCCGCCCTGGGCGGGCGGCGTCTGCGGAGGGGGCCCGAAGCCGCCGGCCGGCGGCTGCTGCGCGGCCTGCTGCTCCTGCGGCTGCTGCGGCTGGTCCTGCGGTGCTCCGAAGCCGCCCTGCGGCGGCTGGTTGGGCGGCTGGGTCATCAGCGCGTTCCCCCCTCGATCCACTGATTTCTCGCCATGCCCTGGGGCACGTGGCGGGCCCAGAGCCAGGTTCGGAAAGCTCTCAAACGTCTCCCTTCCTATCACCCGCCCATGACAGTCCACCGGCCCGCGCGGACCGCTGTTTCCAAGTGTTCCCAAGGGAGGACCGGCCTGTGACGCGCTTGTTATACGCCTCCACGCGCCCTTCACACGGCGCACGCGCCTGCGCTCATCCGCCCTGTACGTCTTCGGCGAGTTCCAGCCACCGCATCTCCAGTTCCTCCCGCTCGCCGGTCAGCGCGCGCAGCTCGGCGTCGAGTTCGGCCACCTTCGCGAAGTCGGTGGCGTGCTCGGCGATCTGGGCGTGCAGAACGGCCTCCTTCTCGGAGATGCGGTCCAGCTGCCGTTCGATCCGCTGCAATTCCTTCTTGGCGGCGCGCAGTTCGGCGGCGCTCTTCTCCGGCTTCCCCGTCTTCCCCGGCTTTCCCGGCTTTCCCGTCTTCTCCGTGCCGGCCTTCTCGGCGGCGGGTGCCGGGGCCAGGGCGGCGGCCGCCCGCTGTTCCATCCGCTGCCGCCGCTCCAGGTACTCGTCGATGCCGCGCGGGAGCATCCGCAGCGTGCCGTCGCCGAGGAGGGCGTACACGGTGTCGGTGGTGCGCTCGATGAAGAACCGGTCGTGGGAGATGACGACCATCGAGCCGGGCCAGCCGTCGAGAAGGTCCTCGAGCTGGGTGAGGGTCTCGATGTCGAGGTCGTTGGTGGGCTCGTCGAGGAAGAGGACGTTGGGCTCGTCCATGAGCAGGCGCAGCAGTTGCAGCCGGCGCCGCTCACCGCCGGACAGGTCGCCCACCGGCGTCCACTGCTTCTCCTTGGTGAAGCCGAACTTCTCGCACAGCTGTCCGGCGGTCATCTCCCGTCCCTTGCCGAGGTCGACGCGCTCACGCACCCGCTGCACGGACTCCAGGACCCGCCAGTCCGGGTCGAGTTCGGCGACCTCCTGGGAGAGATACGCCAGTTTCACGGTCTTCCCGACGACGATCCGCCCGTCGGCGGGCTGCTCCTCGCCCTGGGTCCGCACGGCCTCGGCCATGGCCCGCAGCAAGGAGGTCTTCCCGGCGCCGTTGACCCCGACGATGCCGACCCGGTCGCCCGGCCCGAGCTGCCAGGTGACGTGCTTGAGCAGCACCTTGGGCCCGGCCTGCACGGTGATGTCCTCGAGGTCGATGACCGTCTTCCCCAGCCGCGAGGAGGCGAACCTCATCAGCTCGCTGCTGTCCCGCGGCGGCGGCACGTCCTTGATCAGCTCGTTGGCGGCCTCGATGCGGAAGCGCGGCTTGGAGGTCCGGGCGGGGGCGCCGCGGCGCAGCCAGGCCAGCTCCTTGCGGATCAGGTTCTGCCGCTTGGCCTCCTCGGCGGCGGCGATGCGCTCGCGCTCGGCGCGGGCGAAGACGTAGTCGGAGTAGCCGCCCTCGTACTCGTGCACGGTCCCGCGCTGCACGTCCCACATGCGGGTGCACACCTGGTCCAGGAACCACCGGTCGTGGGTGACGCACACCAGTGCCGAGCGGCGGGCGTTCAGATGCCGGGCGAGCCAGGCGATGCCCTCGACGTCGAGGTGGTTGGTGGGCTCGTCGAGCACGATCAGGTCCTGCTCCTCGATGAGCAGCTTGGCCAGCGCGATGCGCCGCCGCTCACCGCCGGACAGCGGTCCGATGACGGTGTCCAGTCCCTGGGGGAAGCCGGGCAGGTCCAGCCCGCCGAACAGCCCGGTCAGAACGTCGCGGATCCTGGCGTCGCCCGCCCACTCGTGGTCGGCCAGGTCCCCGAGGACCTCGTGCCGCACGGTCGCCTCGGGGTCGAGCGAGTCGTGCTGCGTGAGCACCCCGAGCCGCAGTCCGCCCATGTGCGTGACCCGCCCGGTGTCGGCCTCCTCCAGCTTGGACAGCACCCGGATCAGCGTGGTCTTGCCGTCACCGTTGCGCCCGACGACCCCGATCCGGTCACCTTCGGACACGCCGAGCGAGACGCCGTCGAGCACGGCACGCGTGCCGTACACCTTGCTGACGTTCTCGACATTGACCAGATTGACGGCCATTTCACTCCTGTGCACGGGGTCGGTCGGTCGGCCTTCCAGCGTAGGACCTGCGCAGGCGGGGGTGACGCGCGAGGGGAGGGTCACCCCATGTGGTGATGTGAGGGGAAATGGGCCTTTACCGTGGGGACAGGCAGCAGGATCCCGTCCATGGGAGGAACCATGACCGCCGAGCCCGTAGAGCACCGCCACACCTGGCCGGTGCCGCCGCCGGACGGCTACACCGTGGACGACCTGTTCACCCTGCCGGATCTCCCGCCGCACACCGAACTGATCGACGGGAGTCTGGTTTTTGTGAGTCCGCAGCGCCGTTTCCACTCTCTTGTGATCGATGTGCTGGTCAGCGGGCTGCGCGGCTCTCTCGGACCGGAGTTCAGTGTCGAACGGGGGATGACCGTCGTCCTCGACAGCCGCAACGGCCCCGAACCCGACATCAGCGTGGTCCGGGCCGACGCGGTCACCGGACTGGATCAGACCAGCTTTCAGGCCAAGGACGTCCTGCTCGCGGTGGAGGTCGTCTCTCCGGACTCGGAATCCCGCGACCGTACGACCAAACCGCAGAAGTACGCCGCCGCGGGCATCCCCGACTTCTGGCGCGTCGAGCAGAACGGAACCACCGGCGGGCCCGTCGTGCACGTCTATGAACTCGACCCGCTCACGAGGTCCTACGTACACATGGGCATGCACCGCGACCGGATCAAGGTCGACAAGCCTTCCTCCCTCGACATCGACCTGACCACGATGGAAGGGCGCCCCTGACCCCTCAGGTCAGATCACCGTCGATCAGATCACCGTCGCCCCCGGCACCGGACCCGCCGCGGTCCGTACCGACCTGCACGTCCCCGACGTCTGCAGCGCCTTGGCCACCGCGGACGCCGACTCGGCGTCCTCCACCAGGAACGCCGTCGTCGGCCCCGAGCCGGAGACCAGTCCCGCCAGGGCCCCTGCCGCGCGGCCTGCCGCGAGCGTGTCCGCGAGGGAGGGGCGCAGGGACAGCGCGGCGGGCTGAAGGTCGTTGGAGAGAGTGTCCGCGAGCGCGTGGGCGTCGCCCTTCGCCAGGGCGGCCAGAAGGTCGTCGGAGGCGGTCGGCTCGGGGATGCTCACGCCCTCGGTGAGCCGGTCGAACTCGCGGAACACCGCCGGGGTGGACAGCCCGCCGTCGGCCATCGCGAACACCCAGTGGAAGGTGCCGCCGGCCTCCAGCGGCCTGAGCCTCTCCCCGCGTCCGGTGCCCAGCGCCACCCCGCCGACCAGGCTGAACGGCACGTCGCTGCCCAGCTCGGCGCAGAGATCGAGGAGTTCCTCACGCGAGGCGTTCGTGCCCCACAGCGCGTCGCAGGCCACCAGGGCGCCGGCGCCGTCCGCGCTGCCGCCCGCCATGCCGCCGGCGACTGGGATGTCCTTGGCGATGTGGATGTGCACAGCGGGGCTGCGGCCGTGGCGCTCGGCGAGGAGGAGCGCGGCACGGGCGGCGAGGTTCGTACGGTCCAGGGGGACCTGGCCGGCGTCCGGGCCCGCGCAGGTCACCCGCAGCTCGTCGGCCTCGGTGACCGTGACCTCGTCGTACAGGCCGACCGCGAGGAAGACGTTCGCCAGGTCGTGGAAGCCGTCGGGACGCGCGGCGCCCACGGCGAGCTGGACGTTGACCTTGGCCGGGACGCGGACGGTGACGCTCACTGGTTCCTGGGCTCCTCTTGTGGGGATGCGGGGGCCGTCCTCCGCGACGGTGCGGCCTCGGCGATCCGTGCGAACTCCTCCACGGTCAGCGACTCCCCCCTGGCCTGCGGCGACACCCCGGCGGCGATAAGTGCCGCCTCCGCTGCCGCCGCCGACCCGGCCCAGCCGGCGAGCGCGGCCCGCAGGGTCTTGCGGCGCTGGGCGAAGGCCGCGTCGACGACGGCGAAGACCTCGTCCTTGGTGACCGTGGTACTGACCGGCTCCGTGCGCCGGACCAGCGACACCAGTCCGCTGTCGACGTTCGGCGCCGGCCAGAAGACGGTGCGGCCGATGGCACCGGCCCGCTTGACCTCGGCGTACCAGCCCGCCTTGACCGACGGCACGCCGTACACCTTCGAGCCGGGCTCCGCCGCGAGCCGGTCGGCGACCTCCGCCTGCACCATGACGAGGGCGCGCTCGATGCTGGGGAAGGTGTCGAGCATGTGCAGCAGGACCGGGACGGCCACGTTGTAGGGGAGGTTCGCGACCAGCGCGGTGGGGGCCGGGCCCGGCAGCTCGGTGACGTGCAGGGCGTCGCGGTGGACCAGCGCGAAACGGCCGGCGCGGTCCGGCATGCGGGCGGCGATGGTCGCGGGCAGCGCGGCGGCGAGCACGTCGTCGATCTCGATGGCGGTGACGCGGTCGGCGACCTCCAGCAGGGCGAGGGTGAGGGAGCCGAGCCCCGGGCCGACCTCGACGACCACGTCCTCGGGGCGGACGTCGGCGGTGCGGACGATGCGGCGGACCGTGTTGGCGTCGATCACGAAGTTCTGGCCGCGCTGTTTGGTGGGGCGTACGCCCAGGGCTGCCGCCAGTTCGCGGATGTCGGCGGGGCCCAGGAGGGCGTCGGAGGTGGGGCTGGTCACGGCCATAAGGGTACGGGGCCGCGCGGTGGGGGTGCGCGGGCCCAGGTGCGGGCCGGGTGTGGACCGGGTGTGCGGGGCTGCCGGGTGTGCTGCTAGGTGTGCAGGCGGTCGCCGCAGTGGGGCCAGGGGCTCGTGCCCCGGCGCGTGTACAGCATCTTGGCCCGGTACGTCTGTTCCTCCGCCGACGCGTCCTGGGGGCGGCCCCTGCCGCCGAGCCGGTGCCAGGTCTCGGTGTCGAACTGGTAGAGGCCGCCGTAGGTCCCCGAGGGGTCCACCGCGTCCGGCCGGCCGCCGGACTCGCACTGGGCCAGGGCCTTCCAGTTCAGGTGGTCGGCGCCCCGCACGGACCGCGGGCGGGTCCGGGTGCCCACCTTCACGATCCGGGTGCGTGGCTCGCGCACGACCTCGGACGTCACCAGCCGCGGGCGCTGCCGCACGCCGTTGACGGTGCGCAGCACGTAGGTGACCCGGCGCACGCCTGGTTCCCCGGGCTGCTCGACGACCTCCGTCCCCGTGAACAGGGAGGGGTCGGGGATGCGCCGTACGGTGAAGGGGATCGGTTCCTCGCGGACCTCCCGGCTCCTGGTGATCCGCAGCACGGTGATCGTCTGCCCGTCGCGCGGGAAGCTGTCCGGCGGCACGGACGTGGTGTCCTGGCCCCGCAGCGTGACCCCGGCCGCCTCCACCGCCTCCCGTACGGTCGCCGCATGCGTGCGGACGGTGCGTGCCCGGCCGTCCGCCAGCACGGTCACCGAGCGCTCGGTGCGCACCTCGAGCGCGAGCCCCGCACGGCCGATGGGCCGGGAGCGCGGGACCGACACATAGGCGCCCTCCACGCGCACGCCCAGCTCCCGGAGCATCTCCTCCACCGTGCGTGCCGTCGTCCACACCTCGTGGGGGTAGCCGTCGAGCGTGAGCCGGACCGGCCGCCCGTGGCGCACGGCGATCTCGTCACCGTCGGTGAGCGGCGCGTCGGGGTCGGGCGCCACCACGTCGTGCGGTCCGAGCCGCACGCCCTCGTCGGCCAGCAGCCCGGACACGTCGTCGGCGAAGGTGTGCAGGGTGCGTCTGTGGCCGTCGACGTCGAGCTCGACCTCCTTGTCCTTGGCGACGAACGCCGTGGTCCCGCCCGCCAGGCACGCCACGATCAGCGCGCGCGGCAGCAGCCGGCGCACCCCCGCCTCCGGGCGCCGTCCGGTGTGCCGCGCCCTGCGCCGCCGGCCTCCTCCACCCCTCTGGCGGGGCAGCACCGGCGGGGCGGGCTCATGGGCGGCGGGCCGGCGGGGGCCGGGGTACGGCACCTCATGAGCTCCGTGCGGCGGCGTCAGGGCGTCGTGCGTCCGGTGGGGCTCGTGTGTCCCGAGGGGCTCGTACGGCGAGTTGTTCACGGTGCCAGAAGCTAGCGGAGGGATCGTCACCCTCCAAAGCGGCTCAGCTACTGTGCGTAGTCGAATGCCCGTGCCGTGTTCGCTGCCAGTGCCGCCGCCAGCGTGTCCTCGTCGATGCCCCGTACGGCGGCCATCGCACGCACCGTGACCGGAACGAGGTACGGCGCGTTGGGCCGTCCGCGGTACGGCACTGGGGTCAGGAAGGGCGCGTCGGTCTCCACGAGGACCAGCTCCAGCGGGGCGACGGCGAGGGCGTCCCGCAGGTTCTGGGCGTTCTTGAAGGTGACGTTGCCGGCGAAGGACATGTAGTAGCCCGCGCGGGCGCACACCTCGGCCATCTCCGCGTCCCCGGAGTAGCAGTGGAACACCGTCCGCTCGGGGGCGCCCTCCTCCTTGAGGATGCGCAGCACGTCGGCGTGGGCCTCGCGGTCGTGGATGACGAGGGTCTTGTTGTGCCGCTTGGCGATCTCGATGTGGGCGCGGAAGGACCGCTCCTGCGCCTCCTTGCCCTCGGGGCCGGTGCGGAAGTAGTCGAGCCCGGTCTCGCCGACGCCCTTGACCTGGGGCAGCGCGGCCAGCCGGTCGATCCCGGCCAGCGCCTCGTCCAGCGCCGCGTCCCCGCCCGGCTCGCGGGGTCCCTGCCGGGACCATCCGTCGGGGTCGCCGTGCACGATGCGCGGGGCCTCGTTCGGGTGCAGGGCGACCGCGGCGTGGACGCTCTCGTACGCCGCCGCCGTCTCGGCCGCCCACTGCGAGCTCTTGAGGTCGCAGCCGACCTGGACGACCGTCGTCACTCCCACGGAGGCGGCCTTGGCCAGGCCTTCCTCGACGGTGCCGGACTGCATGTCGAGGTGGGTGTGGGAGTCGGCGACCGGTGTCCGGAGCGGTTCCGGAAGCGGGGGCGCCGTGTTCTTGTCGGCGGTGGAAGGCATGCTCCGATCCTACGAACCCGGTGCATACGAACCCGGTGACAGGGGGATGCCGGGGAGACCGCCCCGTTCACTGCTCCCGCTGCTCCCCCGTCCGCCGCCCCGTGCGGCGCCCTTCTCGCGTCCCCCGCACCTCACCGCCTCCGCACGGCGCACGCGGCGCACCCGCTTGTGCGCCTCACGCCTCCTTCGCGTGCTTGGCGGCGACCACCGCGTCGAACACCTCCCGCTTGGGCACCCCGGCCTCGGCCGCGACCGCCGCGATGGCCTCCTTGCGCCGCTCGCCGGCCTCCTCGCGCGCCCGTACCCGCCGCACCAGCTCCTCGGCGCCGACCTCCCCGCCCCTTGTCTCGGGTGCCCCCTCGACCACGACGGTGATCTCGCCGCGCACCCCCTCGGCGGCCCAGGCGGCCAGCTCCCCGAGCCCGCCGCGCCGTACCTCCTCGTAGGTCTTGGTCAGTTCCCGGCACACGGCGGCCCGCCGCCGGTCGCCGAACACCTCGGCCATCGCGGCGAGCGTGTCGCCGAGCCGGTGCGGGGCCTCGAAGTAGACCAGCGTGCGCCGCTCGCCGGCGACCTCCCGCAGCCGGGACAGCCGCTCGCCCGCCTTGCGCGGCAGGAATCCCTCGAAGCAGAACCGGTCGACGGGCAGCCCGGACAGCGCGAGCGCGGTGAGCACGGCGGACGGCCCCGGTACGGCCGTCACCCGCACGTCCTTCTCGACGGCCGCCGCGACCAGCCGGTAGCCGGGGTCGGACACCGACGGCATGCCCGCGTCCGTCACCAGCAGCACGCGTGCGCCGCCGAGCAGTTCCTCGACCAGCTCCGGCGTACGGGCGGACTCGTTGCCCTCGAAGTACGACACGACGCGCCCCTTGGGGGTGACGCCGAGCGCCTGTGCGAGCCGGCGCAGGCGCCGGGTGTCCTCGGCGGCGACCACGTCCGCGCCGGCCAGTTCCTCGGCGAGCCGGGGCGGTGCGTCCTGGACGTCACCGATGGGAGTGCCCGCCAAAACCAGGGTTCCAGTCACATGCCCCATCCTCTCAAGCCCCCTGCAACACGGACGTATCCGGCCGGTACCGGCCATGAGCGGGACTCCCGCGGCATGGTTCCCTACGATGGCGCGGTGACCAGTACCGCGTCCTCCACGGACACCCGGCAGGCCCTGGCCCCGTACGACCAACAGCCGTCGTGGCAGCAGCGGCTGCGCCGCTTCGGCCATGCGGCGGGGCCCGCAAGCGACGTCCGCGACCGTCTGGTGCCGCCGTTCACCCGGCCCGGCCCACGCCTGTGGGCGGCCCTCGGCATCCCGCGCACGCTCGCCGACCGGATCGTCCGCTGGTCGGGCTGGGGCGGTCCCCTGCTGGTCACGCTGCTGGCGGGCGTCCTGCGGTTCTGGAACCTGGGCAGCCCGAAGGCGGTGATATTCGACGAGACGTACTACGCCAAGGACGCGTGGGCGATCGTCCACCGCGGCTTCGAGGTCTCCTGGGACAAGAACGTCAACAACCTGATCCTGAAGACCGGCGGCGACGTCCCCGTCCCCTCGCACGCGTCGTACGTCGTGCATCCGCCGATCGGCAAGTACGTGATCGGCCTGGGGGAGCTGGTCTTCGGGTTCAACCCGTTCGGCTGGCGGTTCATGACGGCCCTGCTCGGCACGCTGTCCGTGCTGATGCTGTGCCGGATCGGCCGGCGGCTGTTCCGCTCGACCTTCCTGGGCTGTCTGGCGGGCGCGCTCATGGCCGTGGACGGCCTGCACTTCGTGATGAGCCGGACCGCGCTGCTCGACGGCGTGCTGACGTTCTTCGTGCTGGCCGCCTTCGGCTGTCTGCTCATCGACCGCGACCGGGCCCGGGCGAAACTCGCCGCCGCGCTCCCGGCCGGCGCCGACGGCCGGGTCCGGCCCGACGCGCACACGGCCGAGACGACCCGTCTGGGCCCACGCCCGTGGCGCTGGGCGGCGGGCCTCATGCTGGGCCTGGCGTTCGCCACCAAGTGGAACGGCCTGTACATCATGGCCGCGTTCTGTGTGATGACCGTGCTGTGGGACGTCGGCTCCCGCAGGGTGGCCGGCGCCCGGCATCCGTACCTGGCGGTGCTGAAGCAGGACCTGGGCCTGGCGTTCCTGGCCACGGTCCCGGTCGCGCTCACCGTCTACCTGGTCTCCTGGATCGGCTGGATCCTCTCCCCCGCCGACGGCACCGGCGGCTACTTCCGCGACTGGGCGACGAAGGCCGGCCGCGGCGGCAACTGGACGTTCCTGCCGGACTGGCTGCGCAGCATGTGGCACTACGAGCACCAGGTCTACACGTTCCACGTCGGCCTGTCCTCACCGCACCCCTACCAGTCCAACCCGTGGAGCTGGCTCGTCAACGGCCGCCCGGTGTCGTACTTCTACGAGTCCCCCTCCCCCGGCAACGACGGCTGCCCGGCGGACACGGCCGACAAGTGCGCCCGCGAGGTCCTCGCCCTCGGCACCCCCCTGCTGTGGTGGGCGGCCTGCGCGGCGCTGGTGTACGTGCTGTGGCGGTGGTTCTTCCGCCGCGACTGGCGCGCGGGCGCCATCGCCTGCGGTGTGGCGGCCGGCTACCTGCCCTGGTTCCTGTACCAGCAGCGCACGATCTTCTTCTTCTACGCCATCGTCTTCCTGCCGTTCCTCTGCCTCGCGGTGGCGATGCTGATCGGCGCGATCATCGGCCCGCCCGGCTCCACGGAGACCCGCCGCGTCACGGGCGCGGCCGGCGCGGGGGTCCTGGTCCTGCTGATCGCCTGGAACTTCATCTACTTCTGGCCCCTGTACACCGGCATCCCCATCCCGATCGACGACTGGCGGGCACGGATGTGGCTGGATACGTGGGTTTAGCTGGACTGATGCACCGTGATGGCCCGGCCAGCCGGCCGGGCCATCACGGTCCTTGTTGGTCGTCAGTGATCGCTGTTGGCCACCCTCGGACGGCCCAGAGACGGCCCCGCTGCAGATTTACAGTCTTCTGCAAACAGCGCACTTATTCTCCGCACTGACCAGCGCGAATGGCGTTGGTCGGCCGCTTGAACCTCCAGGTCGTCCATATCTCGTCCAAGAAGCGGAGAGTCCGCACCAGTACTCGGCAGTGCGCAGGTAGGCCAGATGACTCATACGGGCTAAAGAGCTCGTACGAGAGAGTCAACTCTCGTCACTAGGTGTAACCTTGCCCCGGCGTGTGTCGTTTAGCGACCTCAATGCACACCAGGGGGACATTGGGTGGGGGAAGAGCTACTGCCGCGCAGCCATCAGTACAAGGTTGTGCGCGAAGCCCTTGAAGAAATCATGTCCGGCGGTGGCTGGTCACTGCACAAGGGCGGACATTGGGGCAGTCTCATCTGCGACGCCGGCTGCCACCGCATCCCCGTCAGCGGCACACCACGAGTCCCGGAGCGGCACGCTCGCGACCTGCTGCGGCAGGCGAGAACCTGTCCACTCCCTGATGACGATCCCCGAAGCAAAAAGCGATCTGTGGCTTGACATCGCGCTTAACGGCCCAGTACTGGGGTACGATGGCGTTGACAGCCGTCAACAGGTCCATCGACCAGAGGGGGAGCGCCGATGACGACCTACGCCCTCGGCTTTGAGGTGCAGCCGCCGTGCGACGTAGCCGCTGTCGAGGCAGCGTTCTACGATCACTTCGACGGAACAGTCGCTGATTCTTTCGGGCGCTTCCTCATCACCATGTATATGGACGGTCACGACAACGGAGTAAGTGCCGCCAAGCATGCGGCGATGGAGCTTCAGCGTAGGCTCGACGTCGTCGTCTGCCGCATGGATCGCGATCTGGTCGACGCCTCGGAGATCGCTCGCCGAACCGGCCGCAGCAGGGAAAGCATTCGTCAAATCATTCACGGTGAACGCCGCAAGGGGGAAGCATTCCCAACACCGCTGGGCGCCCCTAATGGGAAAAGAATCTGGGAATGGGGCGTCGTCAACGAATGGCTTCGCCGGAACATTCCGGGAATCGGCGATCCTGAGCACTATCTCAGCCGGGACGAAATGGCCATCGTAGACGCATGGCTTGTCCGATGGGGCACGATGCCGCGAGACCAGCATGTGCGCTCCGAGTTCTACGAGATCACAGCAGCGCAAATGGTGAGCACCGACTTTCAAAGCCGTAGAGGATCTCATCGCCCAAGTGTCGACTGGGTTTCCTACTGGAATGTGCGACGCCAGACGCAGACTGAATCGCTGGCTTCGCGAACTGCTGGTTGAGGCGGAACGCTATGCCCTTCGTTCTAGAGGTAACAGAAGATCAGCAGAAGCAGGCACACAGCGTGGCCAAACGAGCTCGCCTCTCAGGCATCAGAGTTCTTGAGGTGCACGCAAAGGTGCTCGACGCAGAAGCCGCCGACGAACTTCAACCCCTGGAAGAACTCGCGACGAAGCTTTCGGTGGGACGTTCGGAGGGCCGCCTGCTGTACCGCTTCGAGCACGATCTCACCATCAAGGGCTCAGGCGACAAAGACGCCCTGCAAATCGGCCTTCATGTGGGCGCCCTCTTCGACTTTCCGGAAGAGGGCACGCCAGATGGGGATGCAAGCGATGAAGAACTTGCCGCATTCGGGCGAACTACCGTACAAATGGCGGTTTACCCCTATGTGCGTGCAGCGGTTTCAGATCTGGCAGCCCGTTTGGGGTGTGGGCCTATCACGCTGGACCTCCTGGTCGTGCAATAGCTGTATGGGCGATGGAGCTTTCAACTAACCGTGATCACAGCCCCAAGATGACTCACAGGGGAAGTTCAGTTGGCGGGGCATCACGAGTGCGCTGGTCAGGCCGCTGACTCAGCTCCTCGGCAGCACTCCGTCCACTTCTGGCCCCTGTACACCGGCATCCCCATCCCGATCGACGACTGGCGGGCGCGGATGTGGCTGGATACGTGGGTGTGGGTCAGCCGGCCGATCTCTGTTCGGACAACATCCGGGAACAGGGCCCACAGGTCCCCCCGTGACCCCCTAGAGTCGATGACCCTTCGAAGGGGGGCGCGGTATGCGCAAGGGGGCGAAAGTCGTCGTGGTCGGCGGTGTGTTCGCCGCGTTGATGGGCGGGGCCGGGTACGGGGCCTTCACCCTGGTGTCCGCCCTGCACAACCCGACAGGCCGCCCGGCGCAGGTCAGGACCGGGCCGCCGAGCGGGGACGAGGTGAGGGAGACGTCGGCGAAGTTCTTCGCGGCCTGGGAGAAGGGCGAGGCGGAGACGGCCGCGTCGTACACGAACTTCCCCGAGGCGGCCGGGCAGTTGCTCACCGCCTATGGCAACGAGGCGCACATCACCGACGTGCGGATCACGCCCGGGGCGGTCTCCGGGACCACCGTGCCCTTCTCCGTCGAGGCGACCGTGTCCTACGGCGGGACGTCGAAGCCTCTCGCCTATCGCAGCAAGCTGACCGTCGTGCGCGGCGTCACCACGCACCGGCCGCTGGTCGACTGGGACCCGTCGGTGGTGCACCCCGAGCTGAAGAAGGGCGACACGCTCGTCACGGGTGAGTCGGCGGCGCCGCCGATCGAGGCCGTCGACCGCGACGGCACCGTGCTGACCCGGGACGAGTACCCCTCCCTCGGGCCGATTCTGGACGAGCTGCGGGAGAAGTACGGTGACAAGGCGGGCGGCACGCCCGCGGTCGAGCTGCGCATACGGCACCAGGACTCCGGTGCCGCCGAGACCCCGCTGATCACCCTCGCCAAGGGGCGGCCGGGCAAGCTGCCCACGACCATCAGCGCGCGGGTGCAGGCGGCGGCCGAGCAGGCCGTGCGGAATCACGCCGAGTCGTCCGTGGTCGCCGTGAAGCCGTCCACCGGCGAGATCCTCGCGGTCGCCAACCACCGCGCCGACGGCTTCAACGCCGCCTTCCTCGGCCGGCTCGCGCCCGGCTCCACCATGAAGATCGTCAGCGCGGCGACGCTCATCGACAACGGGATCACCACGGCGGACGGACCGGCGCCCTGCCCCGACACGGCGATGTGGCAGGGCCAGACCTTCCGCAACCTGAAGGGCATGGTCCCCGACGAGAACGCCACCCTCTCGGAGAGCTTCGCCCGCTCCTGCAACACGGCGTTCGTGAAGTACGCGGACGAGCTCGAGGTGGACTCCCTGACCCGGGAGGCCGAGGAGCGCTTCGGGCTCGGCCGGGACGACTGGAAGGTCGGTGTCCCGTCCTTCGACGGCTCGGTGCCCGCCTCCGGCGGCCCGGACACCGCGGCCGATCTCCTCGGCCAGGGCCAGGTCCAGATGAACCCGCTGACCATGGCGTCGGTGACGGCCACCGCGATGACCGGCACCTTCCGCCAGCCGGTCGTCGTCCCGCCGTCGCTCGACGACCGCCCGCTGGCCCGGGCCCGGGGTCTGTCACCGGGCACGGTCGCCCAGCTGCGGCGGATGATGCACCGCACCGCCACCAGCGGTACCGCGGCCGCCGCGATGGCGGGTCTGAGCGGCAGCATCGGCGCGAAGACCGGTTCCGCGGAGGTGGACGGCCAGGCCAGGTCCGACAGCTGGTTCACCGGTTACCGGAACGACCTGGCGGCTGCCGCCATGGCCCAGCAGGGCGGTCGCGGCGGCGACGCGGCGGGCCCGATCGTGGCGGCCGTCCTGCGCGCGGGCGGCTGAGCCTCCCGGCCGGTCCACCGGCCCCCGCACCGGCTGCTCCACAGCCCCTCGCCGACCGGCCCCCGGCTCCGCCCAGCCGGCCCTCGGTCCCCTACCACAGCGGTGCCGAGATGCCCCCGCCCGCCGGGGAGTTGGGGCGGTCCGTGACCCCCCGCCGCCCCCGGACGGAGCCGGGAGGCAGACTCTAGGGTGATGCCGGCGCTGTGAAGCGTGCGGCGGGTGAGGGCAGTGGGGACGGCCCCAGGCAATCGCGAAGGACGGAACGCAGTGGGCAAGAGAAGACGCGTCACCGAGCGACAAGGCGAGCGGCGGAGGGCGACGTCCCCCGCCGTGATCGGCGGGGTGATCGCCGTGGTGGCCGTCGGCGCGGGTGTCGGCGCCTACGCGCTGTACAGCGGTGACTCCACGGCCGGAAGCCAGACGCAGACCTCTGCGCAGACCCGCAAGGCGGTGAAGAGCGGCCCGCTGTCGGCGGACGAGGTGCAGACCGCGGCCACACGGTTCCTGACCGCCTGGCAGGAGGGCAGGCACGCCGAGGCGGCGGCCGCGACGAGCGACTCCGCGGCGGCCGGCGCCCTGCTGACCGGTTACGCCAAGGACGCGCATCTGAAGGACGTCACGCTGACCCCGGGCACCCCCAAGGGCGCCAAGGTGCCGTTCTCCGTGCAGGCGACGGTGTCGTACCAGGGACAGACCAAGCCGCTGACGTACGACAGCGAGCTGACCGTCGTCCGGCGTGCCTCGGACGGCGAGCCGGTCGTCGACTGGCACGCCGCCGTCGTCCACCCCGATCTGCGGGACGGCGACACCCTGGTCACCGGCGAGGCCGGCACCCCGCCGGTCAAGGCCCTGGACCGGAACGGCAACGAGCTGACCACCGACACGTACCCGTCACTGGGCCCGGTCCTGGACGGGCTGCGGGAGAAGTACGGCAAGACGGCGGGCGGCACGGCGGGCGTGGAGCTGCGGGTCGTCCGCGGCGAGGAGTCGAAGAAGGCGGAGCTGTCCGACAAGACGCTCCTGGAGCTGAGCGAGGGCACACCGGGCACGGTGAGGACGACGCTGAGCCCGTCCCTGCAGGCCGCGGCCGAGCGGGAGGTGGCCCGCAGGAAGCGGGCCTCGGTGGTCGTGGTGCGTCCGTCGACCGGCGAGATCCTCGCCGTGGCGAACAGCAACCACAACTTCAACACCGCCTTCCAGGGCTCCCTCGCCCCCGGCTCCACGATGAAGGTCGTCACCGCGTCGCTGCTCATAGAGAAGGGCCTGGCCTCCGCCGACAAGCCGCATCCCTGTCCGAAGACGTTCACCTACGGCGGCTGGAAGTTCCACAACTACAAGAAGTTCGAGATCAAGAACGGCACGTTCAAGGCGAGCTTCGCCCGCTCCTGCAACACGGCCTTCATCAGCCAGGCGGAGAAACTGAAGAACTCCGACCTGACCCAGCACGCCCAGCAGGTCTTCGGCCTGGGCCTGGACAACTGGGCGGTCGGCGTGCCGACCTTCGACGGCGCGGTCCCGGTGCAGTCGGCGGCCCCGATGGCCGCGTCGCTCATCGGCCAGGGCGGGGTCCGGATGAACCCGCTGACCATGGCGTCGGTGGCCGCGACGGTCAAGGAGGGCACCTTCCGTCAGCCCTACCTGGTCCCGCCGTCCGTCGACAACCGCAAGCTCGCCACGGCCTCCCGCACGATCTCCCCGTCCGCGCTGTCCCAGCTGCGCGGTCTGATGCAGTACACGGCCGCGGCCGGCACCGCCGCCGAGGCCATGGCCGGCCTCGGACCGGACTTCGGCGCGAAGACCGGCTCCGCCGAGGTCGACAACCAGAAGAAGCCCAACGGCTGGTTCATCGCCTACCGCGGTGATCTCGCCGCGGCGGCCGTCGTCCAGGCGGCCGGCACCGGCGGCGAGACGGCGGGCCCGATCGTGGCGTCCCTGCTGAAGGCGGGCGGCTGAGCGCGCCGGGCCCCTCAGCGGACGGCGGCGGCCGTCAGCCGTGGACGGCCGCCGCCGCTGCCGCCGCAGCCGCCCTGTGGACCCGCCGCAGGAACCTGAGCAGGGTCCTGGTCTCGAACTGCACCACCGAAACCCCCTGCGCGGAGTGCAGCTCGATCACGCTCTGCGCCCGTCCGCACGGCCACACCCGCACCTCACCGGCACCGGCCGGGGCGCGCAGTCCCTGCTCGAGAAGCGACCGGGGAAAGGCCCGCTCGTACGTACCGGGCAGACCGATCCGCACCTCGCGCGGGTCCACCAGGGGGTCGTAGCGCAGGACGACCTGCACGGCGACGTCCTCCTGGTCGTTCTGGTCGTCGTCCGTGAGTATGTGGGCGCGTGCGTACTCCTCGACTACCGGCATCGGACAACCCCTTACGTCGTGCCGCCTGCGCGCGAGCCGCATCCTGCGATGCGTCCACCCGCCCCTCATGCCCCGTATTTCCCGAAATACACCCCCCATAACTCCTCGAATCCCGGCATGACATCGCACACACGCACCCACACACAACTTCCTCGCTCTTGCGAAGAGGTTGCAACAAGCCACACCATTGAGCGGTGCATGTGCCTGACGGATTCATCAACGCGCCCACGTCCGCCGTCACCGGAGTCGTCGCCGCCGGTGCCGTCGCCCTCAGTCTGCGCGGTGCGCGCCGGGAGCTCGACGAGCGGACCGCGCCGCTGGCCGGTCTTGTCGCGGCGTTCGTCTTCGCCGCACAGATGATCAACTTCCCCGTCGCGGCCGGAACCAGCGGCCACCTCCTCGGCGGGGCACTGGCCGCGATACTCGTGGGCCCCTGTACGGGGATCCTGTGCGTCTCGGTCGTCCTGCTCATCCAGGGCCTCCTCTTCGCCGACGGCGGACTGACCGCGCTCGGCGTCAACATCACCCTCATGGCGGTCGTCACCGCGGTCGTCGCCTACGCCGTCTTCCGCGGCCTGGTGAAGGTGCTTCCGCGTGGCCGCCGCACGGTCACGGCCGCCTCCTTCGTCGCCGCCCTCGTCTCCGTGCCGGCCTCCGCCCTCGCCTTCACGCTGCTCTACGCGGTCGGCGGCACCACCGAGGTCGCGATCGGCAAGGTCGCCACCGCCATGGTCGGCGTGCACGTCCTCATCGGCATCGGCGAGGCCGTGATCACCGCGCTGACCGTCGGCGCCGTCATCGCCGTGCGCCCGGACCTGGTGTACGGCGCGCGCGACCTCCGGCAGCGCCTGAAGCTGCGGGTGAACGGGGAACTCGTCGATGCGCCGGCCGCCCCGGAGCCGGAGCCCGCCCCCGCCGGGGCACGCTCCCACCGCACGCTGTGGATCTCCGGTCTGGTCACGTCCCTCGTGCTCGCCGGCTTCGTCAGCTTCTACGCCTCCGCCGACCCCGACGGGCTGGAGAGGGTCGCCCAGGACCACGGCATCGACAAGGCGGAGAAGGAGCACGCCTACGCCGACTCCCCGCTCGCCGACTACGGCGTGAAGGACGTCGCGAACGAACGGCTGTCCGGCGGGCTCGCGGGCGTGATCGGCGTCGGGGTGACCGTCGTGGCGGGCAGCGGCGTCTTCTGGGCGGTCCGCAGGCGCCGTACGGCCGCCGCCGAGCCCACCGGGATCCCCGGACCCGGAGAGATCCCTGAATCCACCGGGACCTCCGGCTCCGCCGGGTCCGCCACGTCCTCGGACTCCTCCGGGTCCCGGGCCGTCTGACATGGGAGCGAACGGAAGCACCGCCCACGCGCCCGGCGGGGGAGGAACGCAGCGGCTGTACGTGCACGGGAACTCCCCCGTGCACGCGCTGCCCCCGCACACCAAGCTCACCGCGGTCTTCGCCTTCGTCCTGGTCGTGGTGTCGACCCCGCGGGAGGCGATGTGGGCGTACGCCCTGTACGCCGTCCTGCTCGCGGCCGTCGCCTCGGCGGCCCGCGTGCCCGCCGGTTTCCTGCTCAAGCGGCTGCTGATCGAGGTGCCGTTCGTCGCGTTCGCGGTGCTGCTGCCGTTCGTGGCGGAGGGCGAGCGGGTGGACGTCCTCGGGCTGTCGCTGAGCGTGAACGGCCTGTGGGGCGCCTGGAACGTGCTCGCCAAGGGCACCCTGGGCGTGGCCGCCTCCGTCCTGCTCGCCGCCACCACCGAGCCGCGGGAGCTGCTGCTGGGCCTGCAGCGCCTGAAGCTCCCCCCGCTGCTGGTGCAGATCGCCTCCTTCATGATCCGCTACGGCGACGTCATCGCCGACGAGATGCGGCGGATGCGGATCGCCCGGGAGTCGCGCGGCTTCGAGGCGCGCGGCATCCGGCACTGGGGCGTGCTCGCCAAGTCCGCGGGCGCGCTGTTCATCCGCTCCTACGAGCGCGGGGAGCGGGTCCATCTGGCCATGGTGAGCCGGGGGTACGCCGGTTCCATGCCGGTCATCGACGAGGTGACCGCGTCCCGGGCGCAGTGGTCGTACGCCCTGGCCCTCCCCGGTGCGGCGCTCGTGGTCTGTCTGCTGGGATGGACGCTATGACAGTCTCCCTGGAGGTCTCCGGCCTCGCCTTCGCCTACCCCGACGGCCACCAGGCCCTGTTCGGCGTGGACTTCCGCATCGAGCGCGGGGAACGGGTGGCACTGCTCGGCCCGAACGGCGCCGGGAAGACCACCCTCGTGCTGCATCTGAACGGCATCCTGAGCGGCGGCACCGGCACGGTGCGGGTGGCCGGGCTGCCGGTCGGGAAGAAGAACCTGGCCACGATCCGGCAGAAGGTCGGCATCGTCTTCCAGGACCCGGACGACCAGCTGTTCATGCCGACCGTACGGGAGGACGTGGCCTTCGGGCCGGCGGCGGCCGGGCTGAAGGGCCCGGAGCTGGAGCGGCGGGTGCACACCGCCCTGGAGCGGGTCGGCATGCGGGAGTTCGCCGACCGTCCGCCGCACCACCTCTCCCTCGGCCAGCGCCGCCGGGTCGCCGTGGCGACCGTCCTCGCCATGGAGCCGGAGATCCTGGTCCTGGACGAGCCCTCCTCCAACCTCGACCCGGCCTCGCGCCGCGAACTGGCCGACCTCCTGCGCTCGTTGGACGTGACGGTGCTCATGGTCACCCACGATCTGCCGTATGCGCTGGAGCTGTGCCCGCGCTCGCTGATCCTGAGCGACGGGGTGATCGTGGCGGACGGCCCGACCGGCGAACTGCTCTCCGACGACGCGCTGCTGCGCGCCCACCGCCTGGAGCTGCCCTTCGGCTTCGATCCGCGGTCCGTGACAATGGGCGCGTGACGCGCCACGACCACGAAGGACCCGCCGGGTCGCTGCTGCTGGACGACCAGCTGTGCTTCGCGCTGTACACCGCCCAGCGCGCGGTGACGGCCGTGTACCGGCCGCTTCTCGACGAGCTGGGTCTCACCTACCCCCAGTACCTGGTGCTGCTGGTGCTGTGGGAGCGGGGGGAGAGCACGGTGAAGGACCTGGCCGCGGCGCTGCACCTGGACTACGGCACGATCTCGCCGCTGCTGAAACGGCTGGAGGCGGCGGGGCTGGTGCGCCGGGAGCGTGCGGCGCGCGACGAGCGCTCGGTGCTCGTGACGGTCACCGGGCGCGGGGAGGAACTCCGGGAGCGTGCGGCGCGCGTGCCCGGCACGCTGCTGACGACGACGGGGGTCGGCGCGGCGGAGGCCGTACGGCTGCGCGAGGAGCTGTGGCGGCTGACGGAGCGCGCGGAGGCGGCCGTACGGCGCTCCTGACCGGCAGTGCCCGGATGCCGGCCGGGACCCGCGCCGGGCCCCGGCCGGCATTCGCCGGACGAGGCCTTCGCATGCGGCAGAACTCCCGCCGCGTCAGAGGTGGATGGGCTGCGACGTGCGGCCCGACGCCTCGTCGATCTCGGTGTGTGCCTTGGACAGGAGCTGCATGGCGAGCTCGTTCAGGGCCCTCGCCCCGGCGATCTCCTCGCCGACCCGGGGCTGATTCGCATCGGTGTGGTGCCTGGTGGCCCGTCCGTGCGCCCGGATCTCGCTGCCGTCGGGCAGCCGGACCATCGCCACCGCCCGGGTGTGCTGGTCGTCCTCCTTGAACTCCATCTCGACATGCCATCCCACTGCCGTCTTCATCATGACGATCACCTCCGGAACACCTGATTCCAGGGTGCTCCTCCCACGGCGCTCGTGCATCCAAGGAGCCCGGGGAACCGGCCCTGACACCGCCGGAGAGCCGGCCCTGACACCACCGGGGAGCCGGCCCTGCCCGGCCGGGAAACCGGCCTATCCCGCGTGCAGCATCAGCCCGATCCCGACGACCAGCAGTCCCGCGGCCGCGATGCGCGGCACTCCGAAGCGCTCCTTGAAGAACACCGCGCTGATCGCGGCGCCGACGACGACCGACGACTCCCGCAGGGCGGCGATCGGTGCGAGTTCCGCCCGGGTCTGCGCCCACAGCACCAGCGCGTACGCCGTCACGGACAGGACCGCCCCGAGCAGCCCGAGTGCGGCGTGGGGCCGCAGCACGGCCGCCGTGCGTCCGCGCCGGCGCCACACCGCGTACGCCGGGATCACCGCGCCCTGGACCACCATCAGCCAGGCGATGTATCCGAGGGACGACCCCGCGGCGCGTACCCCGAGCCCGTCGACGACCGTGTACACCGCGATGGACAGCCCCGTCGCCAGCGCGGCGCCGATCGCCGCCCAGTTCGGCCGGTGTCCGCGCAGGCCCCACAGGGCGACACCGGTCAGACCGGCGCAGGACAGGGCGATGCCCGTGGCCGTCCGGCCGTCGGGCACCTCGTGCGCGAAGACGGCCGCGAGCACGGTGACGACGAGCGGCGCGGTGCCGCGCGCGATCGGATAGGCCTGCCCGAAGTCGCCGAGCCGGAAGGACTTCATCAGCAGGGCGTAGTACACGATGTGGACGACCGCCGAGGCCAACAGGTACGGCCATGCGCCGGGTGCCGGGAACGGGACGAACGACGCCATGGCCAGCCCGATCAGCAGGCCCCCGCCCGCGATGAGCGTGAACCCGACCAGTTTGTCGGTGATCCGGTGGGCGATCGCGTTCCAGCTGGCGTGGGTGACCGCCGCGAGCAGCACGGCCGCGGTGACGGCCGGGGTCACGGGGTGCGCTCGCGTATGTCCACGAGGGTGCCGCCGGCCTGGGCGACCAGTTCCTTGGGATCCATCGGGAAGACGGTGTACGGGGTTCCGGCGGCCGCCCAGACCACGTCGTGGTCGAGCAGTGCCCGGTCGGCGAGCACCCGCGTCCGCGTGCGGTGCCCGAAGGGCGGTACGCCGCCGATGGCGTACCCGGTGGTCTCCCGTACGACGTCGGCCCCGGCCCGGGTGACCTTCCGGGCGCCGAACTCCTCCCGTACGCGCTCGAGGTCCACACGGGAGGCCCCGTCCACGAGGACCAGGACCGGCACGCCCTCCCCGGGCTCTCCCTCCCCGGGCTCCCGGCCGTGCTCGAGCAGGGGGGATCCCCATACGGTGAAGACGAGTGACTTGCAGATCTGGCTCAGCTCGCAGCCGATGGCCGCGGCGGCCTCGGTGGCGGTCCGGGTGGACTCGGGGAAGTGGCGGACCTCGGCGATCAGCTCCTGAAGTCCCCGCTCGCGCAGGGCCCCGGCGAAACGGGGATGGGCCGCCGACTCGGGTGGCGTGGTCATGAGCGGCAGGTTAACCGCCAAAGGCCGCGGCCGGGCACTCCTTTCCCGTCAGGACGATCTCTTCCCGTCAGGGGAGTCAGGAAGGAGCGGGCCGTCGCACCGGGCCGCGGGACGGACAACTCCCCGCAGGGGCAAGGCCGGTGAGGGTGCGCCGTCCCCATGGCACCCTCACCGGCCGGTCTTTCGGCGAAGCCGCGGCTCAGGCCCGTACCAGTGCCCGGTCGTCGGCCGGGGCGTCCTGTTCGGCGCGCAGGCCCTCGCCCTCCACGTCCACGTCGGGCAGGGCGCGGTCCAGCCACTGCGGCAGCCACCAGGCCTTGTGGCCCAGCAGGGCCAGGACCGCGGGCACGATCGTCATGCGCACGATGAACGCGTCGAAGAACACCGCGACCGCCAGGCCGAAGCCGATCATCCTGACCATCGTGTCGCTGGAGCCGATGAACCCGGAGAAGACGGCGATCATGATGACCGCGGCGGCCGTCACCACCCGGGCGCCGTGCCGGAAGCCGGTGACCACGGCCTGGCCGGGCTTCTCCCCGTGGACGTAGGCCTCGCGCATCCGGGTCACGAGGAACACCTCGTAGTCCATGGCGAGACCGAAGACGACGCCCACCATGAAGATCGGCATCATCGACATGACCGGGCCGGTCTCCTCCACGCCCATCAGGCCGGCCAGCCAGCCCCACTGGAAGACCGCGACCACCGCGCCGAGCGCCGCCAGCACCGACAGCAGGAAGCCGAGCGCCGCCTTGAGCGGGACGAGGACCGAGCGGAAGACCACGATCAGCAGCAGGAAGGCGAGGCCGACCACCAGGGCCAGATACGGCAGCAGCGCGTCGTTCAGCTTCTGCGAGATGTCGATGTTCATCGCCGTGGCGCCGGTGACCAGGACCTTGGCGTCCGCCGTGTCCTCGAGGTCCGCGCCCGCGCCGCGGATGGCGTGCACCAGGTCCTCGGTGGCGGTCGAGGACGGCTTGGACCGGGGCACGACGGTGACGATCGCGGTGTCGCCGGCCTCGTTGGGCTGCGCCGGGGTCACGGTCACGATGCCCTTGAGATCCTTGATCTCGTCGGTGACCTGGTTGAAGGACGCCTTCGGGTCGTCGCTGTCCTTCGCGTCCACCACGACCATGAGCGGGCCGTTGACGCCGGGGCCGAAGCCCTCGGAGAGCAGGTCGTAGGCGCGGCGCTGGGTGGTGGAGGTCGGCTGGGAGCCGTCGTCGGGCAGACCCAGTTCGAGGGAGGAGGCCGGTATCGCGGCAGCGCCCAGGCCGATCACGCCGATCAGCAGGACGGCGATGGGACGGCGGACGACGAAGCTCGCCCAGCGCGTGCCCATGTTCGGCCGGGCCGGCTTCTTCTCGCCCTTCTCCCCGGCCGGCTTGATCGCGCGGCCCGCGTAGCCCAGCAGCGCCGGGATCATCGTGAGCGCGATGAGGACGGCGACGGCGACCGTGCCGGCCGCGGCGACGCCCATCTTCGTCAGCATCGGAATGTTGACCACGGACAGACCGACCAGGGCGATCACCACGGTGAGACCGGCGAAGACCACCGCGGAGCCGGCCGTGCCGACGGCCCGGCCCGCCGCCTCCTCGCGCTCACGGCCCTCGGCGAGCTCCGCGCGGTAGCGGGAGACGATGAACAGGGCGTAGTCGATGCCGACCGCGAGGCCGATCATCGTGGCCAGGATGGAGGTGGTGGAGCCCAGGTCGAGGGGCTTGGCGAGGACGGTGATCACCGCCACGCCGATGCCGACACCGATGATCGCGGTCAGCAGCGGCAGCCCGGCCGCGATCAGCGAGCCGAGGGTGATGACGAGGACGACGGCCGCGATCGCGATGCCGAAGATCTCCGCCGTGCCGGTCTCGGGGGTGGTGAAGAGGGCGTCGCCGCCGATCTCCACGGTCAGTCCGGCCTCCCGCGCGTGCCGCGCGGCCGTCTTGAGAGCGGTGCGGGAGGAGTCCTCCAGCTCCATCCCGGAGACCTTGTAGCTCACCGACGCGTACGCGATCGTGCCGTCCCGGCTGACGGCCCCGGCGGTGTAGGGGTCGGTGACGGAGGCGACCTCCGGGCCGCCGGACAGCTCCTCGACGGTCCTCCCCACGGTCGCCTTGTGGCCGGCGTCCGTCATCTTCTCGCCGTCCGGCGCCTTGAACACCACGCGCGCGGTCGCCCCGTCGGCGTTCGCGGCGGGGAAGCGCTGATCCAGCAGGTCGAAGGCCCGCTGTGCCTCGGTGCCGGGGATGGAGAAGGAGGCGTTGCCCACGGCGGGCGCGGAGGCGGCGCCGGCACCGGCGAGGGCGAGCAGCGCCACCCAGATCAGAGCGACGGCATGCCGTCGCCGGAAGGCGAGCCGGCCGAGTCTGTGGAGGAACGTGGCCACGGTGACGTACTCCCGGTCAGGTCGTGGTGATTTCTTCTGGGCAGGGGTCATCAGCCCGACGACGTGAGCGGTGCGGCGTCAGGTGCTCGATTGATCAGGTGCTGCGCGGACGGGGACGGTCAGGCGGGGGGAACGCCGAGGGCGGGGAGAACCACGGCGTCGATGTACGAGGTGAGGAAGGTGCGTGTCGGCGGCTGGTCGTCCAGCAGCGTCTTGGTGACGAATCCGCCGATCATCATGGGCAGCAGGAAGTCCAGTGCGGGGCAGTCGGCCCGGATCTCGCCCCGCTCGACGGCACGCTGCAGCATCCGCCGGAACTCGGCCAGCTCCGGCTCCACCAGGTGTTCCCGGAACGCCTGGAGCAGGTCCGGGTTGTGGTGGAGGGCCATGGCAACGCCCCGCATCAGCGCGGCGTTGCGCTGCATGGTGCAGTCGTCCTCCTGGGTCACGAGGGCGTGCAGGTCGCCGCGGAGCGTGCCGGTGTCGATCTCCTCGATCCGGGTGGGATGGCTGTGCCGGACGGCCTTGACCACCAGCTCGGCCTTGCCGCCCCACTGGCGGTAGAGGGTGGCCTTGCTGGAGCGGGTGCGGGCGGCGACGGCGTCCATGGTGAGGGCGTCGTAACCGACCTCACGCAGCAGCTCGAGCACGGCCTCGTACAGCTCGGCCTCGCGCTCGGGCGTGAGACGGCTGCGACGGGGTGTCGCGGCCTCGGCCATGGCTTTGCCGCCTTCCTTCTCCGTCTCCATACGACGTCCGTACGCGTACCTTCCGTACGGCTCTTCGTACGAAACGGTTTCGTACATGTCCCGGCATATGGTCCGGCGTCTTTTCCGTACGCGTCGAATGTAGCGCAGTCCGTCAGCGAAACGAAACGGTTTCGTACGTGTGCTGGGTCACGGTTGTCGGTTTTCCATAAAGGTCCAGGAAGGGTCCGCAGGAAAGGTCCACAAGTTGCTGCGGTACATCCCCGGACCAAGCATGGGAAGGTGAGCTATCTGCGTCTGCCGCACCTCAGCGGCGACCTGGTGTGCTTCGTGACCGAGGACGACCTCTGGCTGGCGCCGCTCGACGGTTCCAGCCGCGCCTGGCGGCTCACCGTGGACCGCGCCAAGATCGGCCATCCCCGCTTCTCGCCCGACGGACGGCACATCGCGTACACGAGCTGGCGGAGTCCGGCACCCGAGATCCACCTGGTCGAGACGGACGGCGGACCGGGCCGGCAGCTGACGTACTGGGGCAGCACCGACACCCGGGTGTGCGGATGGGCGCCGCCCGACGAACACGGCCGCTCCGACATCCTCGCCGTCACCTCCCACGGCGAGCCCTTCTCCTACTTCACCTGGGCCTACAAGGTCGGCACCGACGGCTCCCCCGGCCGCAAGCTGCCCTGGGGGCCGGTGGCCGACCTTCAGATCGCCGACGTGGACGGCGAGTACGAGCCCCTGCTGCTGACCGGCACGCCCCCGCACGAACCGGCCTCCTGGAAGCGGTACCGGGGCGGTGCCACGGGCCGGCTGTGGCTGCACGGACAACGGCTGCTCGCCGGCATCGGAGGCCATCTGACCTGCCCGATGTCCGTCGGCGACCGGATCGCCTTCCTCTCCGACCACGAGGGCGTGGGCAACCTCTACTCGTGCGCCCGCGACGGCTCCGACCTGCGCCGGCACACCGACCACGACGCCTTCTACGCCCGGCACGCTGCGAGCGACGGCACCCGGGTGGTCTACCAGTGCGCCGGCGACCTGTGGATCGTCGACGACCTGTCCCCGGACTCGGTCCCCCGCAGGCTCGGGATACGGCTGAGCGGGCCGCAGGCGGGCCGGCGTCCCTACCATGTGCCGGCCGCCCAGCACGTCGACGGCCTCTCCGTCGACGAGACGGGCCGGGCCAGCGCGGTCGTCGTACGAGGCTCCCTGCACTGGCTGACCCACCGCGACGGCCCCGCGCGCACCCTCATCGACCTGCCGGGCGTACGGATCCGGCTGCCGGAGATGCTCGGCGCGACCGGCCAGGTCGCCTACGTCACCGACGCCGAGGGCGAGGACGCCGTCGAGATCGCCCATCTCCCCCGCGCCACCGGCGCCCGCCCGCCCCGCCGTCTGGCCTCCGGCCGCCTCGGCCGCGTCCTGGAGCTGACCTCCGACCCCGCCGGCGAGCGTCTGGCCGTGGCCTCCCACGACGGCCGTCTGCTGCTCCTGGACGTGAACGAGCGTCCGGCCGCCCCCGACGGACCGGAAGCGGCGCAGGCCACGGGCGGCCCCGCCGACGACACGGCGGCGCGCCCCGGTGACACGGCGGCGCGCCCCGGTGACACGGCGGCGCACTCCGGCGGCACGGCGGCGCACTCCGGTGGTGTCACCGAGCTGGTGCGGTCCGACAACGGGCCCGTGCGGGACCTCGCGTTCTCGCCGGACGGAGCGTGGCTGGCCTGGTCGCAGCCCAAAGTGGGGCGGTCGTTGCGGCAGATCAGGCTGGCCCGGATCAAGGACCGGCTGATCGTCGACGTGACCGACGGCCGTTTCGAGGACGAGAACCCGGTGTTCACCCGGGACGGCCGTTATCTGGCCTTCCTGTCCTGGCGCGGCTTCGACCCGGTGTACGACGTGCACACCGGGGACCTGTCCTTCCCGCTCGGCTGCAAGCCCTATCTGGTCCCGCTGTCCTCCGCGACGCCCTCCCCCTTCGCGCTGAACCCCGAGGGCCGGCCCGCCGCCGGCGGCCTGGACCCCGTCGAGGACGAGGGGACCGGCGAGACCGGCGCGGTGACCGTCGAGGTCGAGGGCCTGGAGAGCCGGGTCACCCCGTTCCCGGTCATCGCCTCCAAGTACTCCGCGCTGCGCCCGGTCGCCGGCGGCGGCCTGGTCTGGCTGCGCTGGCCGATCTCCGGCGCGCTGGGCGAGACGTTCGCCAACCCGGACGACACCTCCGGCCGGCCGACGCTGGAGCACTTCGACCTCGGCAAGGCGAAGAAGCGCGACCTCGTGTCCCATCTCGACTTCTTCGAGGTCAGCGGCGACGGCACCCGGCTCGTCGTCTCCGACGAGGGCGAGCTGCGCGCGGTGCCGTCCACGGAGATCGGCGACGTCGACACCATCACCTGGATCGACCTGCGCCGGATCCTGCACGTGGTGGACCCGCCCGCCGAGTGGCGCCAGGCGTACGAGGAGGCGGGCCGGCTGATCCGGGCCTACTTCTGGGAGCCCCGGATGTGCGGCATCGACTGGGACGGGGTGCTCGCCCAGTACCGCCCGCTGGTCGAACGCGTCGCGTCCCCCGACGAGTTCGCCGACCTGCTGCGCGAAGTGCTCGGCGAGCTGGGCACCTCCCACGCCTACGTCGTCGCCGCCCGCCGCAACGAGGGCCCCGCCCCCTACCAGCGCCACCAGGGCCTGCTCGGCGCCGATCTGGTGTGCCGCGAGGGCCGTTGGGTCATCGAACGGATCCTGCCCGGCGACTCCTCCGACTCCAGGGCCCGCTCCCCGCTGGCCGGCACCGGCATCCGCGAGGGCGCGGTCCTGACCCATGTGGACGGCCGCCCGGTGGACCCGGTGACGGGTCCGGCCCCTCTGCTGGCCGGTTCGGGCGGGACGACGGCGGAGTTGACGTTCGAGCCCGCGGAGGGCGGACCGCCCCGCCGGGTCGCCGTCGTCCCCCTGATCGACGAGCGCCCGCTGCGCTACCAGGACTGGGTGGCCAACCGGCGTGCCGTCGTCCGGGAGTTGAGCGGCGGCCGCTGCGGCTACCTGCACATCCCCGACATGGGCGGCTCCGGCTGGGCCCAGTTCACCCGGGACCTGCGCATGGAGATGTCCCGGCCCGCGCTGATCGTCGACGTCCGCGGCAACGCCGGCGGCCACATCAGCGAACTGGTCATCGAGAAGCTGACCCGGACCATCCTCGGCTGGGACCTGACCCGGGGTGCCCAGCCCGTGTCGTACACCTCCGACGCGCCCCGCGGCCCGATCGTGGCCCTCGCCGACGAGGCGACCTCCTCCGACGGCGACATGATCACCGCGGCCTTCAAACTGCTGAAGCTGGGCCCGGTGGTCGGTCAGCGCACCTGGGGCGGTGTGGTCGGCATGACCGGCCGGCACCGCCTCGGCGACGGCACGGTCATCACCGTGCCGATGAACGCGGCCTGGTTCGACGCCTACGGCTGGTCCGTCGAGAACCACGGCGTCGCCCCCGACGTGGAGAGTCTGCGCACCCCCCTGGACTGGGCCGAGGGCCGTCATGTCGAGACGGACGACGCCATCGAGCTGGCCCTGGACCTGCTGGAGGCCAACCCCGCGGCAACCCCGCCCGACTACAGCGACGTACCCGACCGCTCACGGCCGAAGCTGCCGCCGCGCCCCTGAACCCGCCCCCTGAACGTCCCCTGAACGTCCTCTCGACCCCCTCAACACCTCTGAACGCTCCCCTCAACCCCCCTCAACGCCTCTGCACCCGCCTGCCGGAGAACACCTGCCCGCACACCCCCTCACCGCACGTGGGGTGCACCGGCACACGGAGCACCCCACGTCGTCACGGCAGAAGCCGAAGGTGGCGACAACCGTGGCTACCGGTCGTAGTCCTGGTTGTAGCGGTCCTGGTCACGCCTCTCGTCGTGCGTGCCCCCGATGCCCTGCCGGCCACGCTCCTGCGGCTGGGAGATGCGCTGCCCCGCCTTCTCACGGCCCTCGCCGGGCCTCTCCTTGCCCTGACGCTGCGCCTGCCCGGACTGGCCCTGGGACTTGTCCTTCATGCCCATGCTGATTCACTCCCGTATGGGTGAGGGTGATCCCCACATGGACGAGGGGATCGGCCTCGACCAGATTCACACGGGCGGTGACCCTGCGCATGTCGATCAGTCACGGTGCGTGGCCGAAGCCGCCCTGTGCTGCTCGTCGGCTGCGCCGCCCGCGCCGACCAGTCCGGTCCGCACACCCGCAAGCCGGTCCGCGAACCGCCTCATCTCCCGTGGCCCCACGGTCCCGATGAGCCCCGGCAGCCATCCGCGCACGCCCTGCATCCCCCGCAGCCACCACTGCCCGTACACATGGGCGGCGCGCCGCTCGATCCCGGCCACGATCCGGTCCACCGCCGGTCCCAGCGGATAGGTCTTGTTCGCCGGCCACGGCAGACGCTGCCTCAACTCCCGCATGACGTCGTGCTGATCGGCCCCGCGCACCATGTCGGTGTCGGTCCACGACAGATAGGCCACGCCCACCCGCACGCCCTGGTGGCCGACTTCGGCCCGCAGACTGTGCGCGTACGCCTCCACACCGGACTTGGAGGCGCAGTACGCCGTCATCATCGGCGCCGGGGTGATCGCGGCGAGCGAGGCGATCTGCAGCAGATAGCCCCGGCTCCGCACGAGCGCCGGCAGGAACACCCGCCCGGTGACCGCCGATCCGATGAGATTGACCTCGATCACCCGCCGCCATGACTCCGGATCGGACTCGGCGAACGGACCGCCGGTCGCCACACCGGCGTTGGCGACCACGATGTCGACCCTCCCGAACCGCTCCTCGACCTGTGCGGCGACCCGTGTCATCGCCTCGTGGTCGGTGACGTCGGCATGCCAGTGGGCGCTCTCGGCGTGCAGCCGCTCGGAGACCTGCTTGAGCCGGTCCGGCTCCAGTCCCACCAGGGCGATCCGCACCCCGCGCGCGGACAGTTTGCGCGCGAGCAGCTCGCCGACGCCCCGCGCCGCCCCCGTGACGACCGCGACCCGTCCCTCCAGAACCGCCCTGCTCATGCGCCCTCCCCGACCTGTGCACCGGCCCGTGCGCCGGCCTGTGCGCCGGCCCGTGCGTCGTCGTTGTCGTTCCCGCGGACCCGTCCGGCTCCCCGGAGAATCCGGTACTCCATCAGGTCCACCCGCCGGGTGGCCCGCCGGAACTCGCTCGTCGTACCGGGCCAGAGGGTGGTGTTGCGGCCGTTGGCGTCCAGGTACCAGCTGGTGCAGCCGCCGGTGTTCCACACCGTGCGCTGCATGCGCGCCTGCACCTTGCGGTTCCAGGCGTTCACCGCGCTCGGGCGGGCGTCCAGGGCGACCCGGCCGCCGAGGACGTCCAACTGCCGCAGGAAATCGGCCATGTAGTTCAGCTGAGACTCGATCATGAGGATCATCGAGGAGTTCCCGAGGCCGGTGTTGGGCCCGATGATCGTCATCCAGTTCGGGAAGCCGGCGGCGGAGGCGCCGCGCAGCGCCGCCATGCCGTTCTTCCAGCACTCCGCGAGCGTACGGCCGTCCGCGCCGACGACCCGTTCGGCGATCGGCATGTCCGTGACGCGGAAGCCCGTACCGAAGACGATCGCGTCGACCTCGGCCTCGGTGCCGTCGGCGGCGACGACGGTCGAGCCGCGGACCTCGCTGAGCCCGCTCGCCACCACGTCCACGTTGTCCTGTGCGAGCGCCGGATAGTACGTGTTGGACAGCAGGATCCGCTTGCAGCCGATGCGGTAGTCCGGGGTGAGCCTGGCGCGCAGCTCCGGGTCCTTGATGGCGCGGGCCATGTGGCTCCTGGCCAGCCGCTCGACGAGCCCCAGCTGCCCGGGGTGCCTGGTGAACGCCTGGACCTGCAGCTCCCGGATCCCCCAGAGCACTCCGCGGCGCAGCTGCGCGGTGAACGGCAGCGTGCGGTGCAGGAAGCGCTCCGCACCGCTGATCGCGCGGTCCATGCGGGGCAGCACCCAGGGCGGGGTGCGCTGGAAGACGGTGAGCCGGGCGACCTCCGGCTGGATGGACGGCACGATCTGGATGGCGGAGGCACCGGTGCCGACCATGGCGACCCGCTTGCCGGCGAGGTCGTAGTCGTGGTCCCAGCGGGCGGAGTGGAAGACCTTGCCGGGGAAGGAGTCGAGTCCGGGGATGTCCGGGATCCTGGGGTCGGACAGCGGACCGGTGGCGCAGACGACGACATCGGCGGAGAGATTCCCCCCGGTGGTCTCGATGTCCCAGCACAGCCTCTCCGTGTCCCAGACCATCCTCTTGACCTCGGAGTGGAAGCGGAGGTGCGGGCGGAGACCGAAGACGTCGGTCACGCGCTCCAGATAGGCGCGGATGTGCTCCTGCCCGGAAAAGGCGCGCGGCCAGTCGGGGTTGGGGGCGAAGGAGAACGAGTACAGGTGCGAGGGCACATCGCAGGCGCACCCCGGATAGCTGTTGTCGCGCCAGGTGCCGCCGACGCTGCCGGCCCGCTCCAGGACGACAAAGTCGGTGATCCCCTCCCGGCGCAGCCGCACGGCGGCGCCCAGTCCGCCGAACCCGGCCCCGATCACCGCGACCCGCACATGCTCGTGCCCGGACATCGCGCCCCTCCCTGCCTCGCGTATCACGACTGGTGTCCAGCCCTCGGCAACCATGCCAGTGAACACTGGCGCAATGGGGAGCGTAGAGGAGGCCCGTACCGAGCGGTAGAGGGCGGGCAAGGAAACTTACCCGCGGTACAACATAGGCTGCTGCCGTGGCAGAGGACGCAGAGGACAGCGAGAACCGCGACGGCCGCCGCGAGTACCGCATGGAGGAACTGGCCCGGCTGGCCGGCATCACCGTGCGCACCCTGCGCTTCTACCGCGAACGCAAGCTGATCCCGCCGCCCCGCCGCGAGGGCCGTATCGCCTGGTACAACGACCACCACCTCGCGCGCCTGCGCACGATCTCGGCGCTGCTGGCACGCGGCCACACCCTCAGCGGCATCGCGGAACTGGCGGAGGCCTTCGACCACGGCCGGAACGTCGGCGACCTGCTGGGCCTCGACGCCCCGACGGAGGAGACCCCGGTCCGCCTCACCCCGGAGGAGCTCGCCGACCACTTCGCCGGCGAGGTCACGGCCGAGAACCTGGCCGCCGCCATGGAACTCGGCTACATCGGCACCGACGGCGACGAGATCGTCCACATCAGCCGCCGTCTGCTGGACGTCTCCTCCGCCCTGGTCCGCGAGGGCGTCCCCCTCGCCGAAGTCCTCGACGCCGGCCGCCGCGTCCGCGAACACGCCGACGCCCTGGCCGCCCTGTTCACCGACCTGATCCTCCGTCACACCTCCGAGGAGGACCTTCCGCGCCTGCGCCCGCTGGCGAAGAGCGCGGTGGAGGCGGAGCTGTCGCTGGCCCTGGACCGCAGGGCGCGCAAGCAGACGTAGCGGGTCACTGCGCCTGGAGGTCGTACACCACGGTCACCGGCGCGTGATCGGACCACCGCTCGGCATGGGTGGCCGCCCGCTCGACGAAGCCCTTGACGGCCCTGGCGGCAAGACCGGGCGTGGCCACGTGGTAGTCGATGCGCCACCCCGCGTCGTTGTCAAAGGCACGCCCCCGGTACGACCACCAGGTGTACGGCCCCTCGGCCTCCGGGTGCAGTGCTCGCACCACGTCCACGTATCCGCCGTCCGCCGGGTCGAGGACCCGGGTCAGCCACTCCCGCTCCTCCGGCAGGAAGCCGGAGTTCTTGGTGTTGCCGCGCCAGTTCTTCAGGTCGGCCTGCCGGTGGGCGATGTTCCAGTCGCCGCAGACGAGGACCTCGCGGCCGTCGGCGGCGGCCCGCTCGCGCAGCTCCTTCAGGTAGGCGAGGAACTCGCCCATGAAGCGGACCTTCTCCTCCTGCCGCTCGGTGCCGACCTCGCCGGAGGGCAGGTACAGGCTGGCGACCGTGACACCGGGCAGGTCGGCCTCGACGTACCGCCCGCTGCCGTCGAACTCGGCCGACCCGAAGCCGATGCGCACCCGGTCGGGTTCGCGGCGGGTGTAGAGCGAGACTCCGGCGCGGCCCTTGGCGGCGGCGGGCGCGTGCACGACGTGCCAGCCGTCGGGCGTGCGGACGTGCTCGGGCAGCTGATGGGGCTCGGCGCGCACCTCCTGCAGGCACAGCACATCGGCCCGGGTCCCGGCGAGCCACTCCACGAAGCCCTTCCTGGCGGCGGCCCGCAGTCCATTCACATTGACAGAGGTCACAGTCAGCACGCGGGCACCCTACCCGCACACCGGGCAGGGGGTTTTCGGCTACCGTTCCTCTGTTTGCGTTCTTGTCCCTTGCCCCTTGCCGCATCGACATACGGTTCACCCCATGGACATCCGCCCCGTGCCCTTCGACCACCCCGACGCCGTCAAGCTGAACGACGAGGTCCAGGCCGAGTACCACGTCCGCTACGGCGGCGGCGACGCCACGCCCCTCGACCCGGCCGACTTCCGTCCTCCGAACGGCCTGTTCCTGATCGCCTACGACGAGGACGGCACCCCTGTCGCCTCGGGCGGCTGGCGCCGCCAGGACAGGAACGGCCAGGGCAACGAGGACGGCGACGCGGAACTGAAGCGGATGTACGTGATCCCCTCGATGCGCGGCCGGGGCCTGGCCCGCCGCATCCTCGCCGCCCTGGAGGAGGACGCCCGCGCCGCCGGCCGCCTGCGCATGGTCCTGGAGACCGGCGACCAGCAGCCGGAGGCCATCGCCCTGTACACCTCCAGCGGCTACGAGCCCTGCGCCAAGTTCGGCTACTACCGCGAGTACGAGTCGAGCAAGTGCTTCGCGAAGCGGCTGCGCTGAGAGGCACGCCTTCTGCTGTTTCCCGCGGCGTCCCGTCCGGCCGCCACCCGGCCGAGAGCACTCAGAGCTCGGGAGCGAGCAGGGTCAGCCGCAGCAATGCGGCAGCGGCCAGGACGGCAGGGACGGCGTACCACCACCCGCGCAGCCACTCGACTTTGACGAACAGCCAGGTCAGCAGTGCCGTGATGCCCGAGAGGACCAGGGCGAGACCGGAGGCGATGTCCGAGTGGGCGACGGTCTCGCTGTCCCAGGGACCGGCCGGGTTCGCCATGTACGCAATGCAGGTGACGTAGATCGTCGGCAGATGTCCCAGAGTCAGGACCAGACCGCCCAGCGCGGAGCCGATCCGGGCACGCACGCCTGAATCCCGGCCTGCCGGAGCCCGGGGGGTCGAGAGACGGGTGGAACGGCTCATCACAGGGCCTCCTTGGCCTTGTCCGGATTCTGTCTGCCATGCGCAGGCCTAAAGACGATCAAAGCCGAGGAGCTCGTTCCTGCCTGGGGTGCAGCCATGACCGGAACGAGCTCCCGGCGGTCGCGGGAGGCGGCTGCCCGTCCGTCTCGTGGGTCGCCCTCTGCTTTCTGCTCGTCGTCTCTACTCGCCGCGAGTCACGTGGGCGTGGCCGTCAGTCCCGCTGCTCTTCTGGTGATCGGCGGTGTCGTCGGCCTCATCGAGGGCGTCGGTGTCGTCCGTGTCGTCGGGCTGGGGCAGCAGACGCCGGCCGCGGGACTCCGCCACGCGCAGGGCGTCGGCCAGGCACTCGGAGAGCCGGATCGCGGCGTAGCGCACTTCGGCGTGCGGGGACAGGAGGTTGCTCAGCACCTTCCGGGCCTCGGCAAGCACCTCCAGCCCCTCGGCCAGTTGCCGGGCCTCCGTCTCGTCGGCCAGGCGGGAGAGGTGTCCGCCCTCGGTGGCGTTGGCGAGGAAGCAAGGCTTTCCCTCGGGCGAGGTCCAGGGCAGCAGCCGGAGCGTGGGGTGGGATTCCATCAGGCCGCCGTCCTCTCCGCGCCGATCACGTACCGGTCGAGGTCGATGCCGAAGTCGGCGGCGAGGACGAGAGCGAGACGGCGACGGCGCTGGCGCGCTTCCTCCCGTTCGTGGGCGACGAGGTAGGGACGGACCAGCCGTGACTCGGTGCCGTCAAGAGGGAGGTGGAGGCAGTACGGGGAGCGGTGGAAGGGGAGGCGCGGGGAGTCGGCGGGGCGGGGAGTAAGGGGATGTGCGGGGCGGCGGTGGGGACGGGGGCGAGGGTCGCCTGCTCGGTGGGTTCCGGTGCCGGGGCCGAGGAGAAGGCTCAGCCCATGGGCAAGCCGGCGGATAAGGTCGTGCATGTCGACGCTCCTGGACAGCGTTGGCCGTGCCCCGGGGCCCTGCCAGGCCGCCGGGGTCTTTGTGTGTGGTTGCAGACTACTTTGCTTCAGGAAGCATTAGGTAGCAATAGGAAGCATGCAGTTGCACCCGTACGTGGTGGCCCGCTACCCGGCGCCTTAGCGTGCAGCCATGGCTGATGAGCGTGAATGGAGACCCGATCCGACCAGCCACGTCTACGTGTATCTGCAGGTCGTGCACCACATCACCGAGCAGATCCGGACTGGACGGCTGCCCGCGGGAGCACGCCTTCCAGCCGAACGGGACCTCGCGGAGCAGTACGGCGTAGCCGTCAACACCATTCGCCGGGCCATCCGCGAACTGCGCGACCGAGGGCTGGTCATCACCGTCCCCATCAAGGGAACCTTCGTACGCCCCGAGTCGGCCTCCGACGACACCCAAACGAACAACGACGGCCCCGCCGACTGACGGCTCCGTCCCCGTCTCCCTGTCACCACCCAGTGGACCCCGCCCACCCGCTCCACCGCTTCCCGGCGCGCCGGGCACGGAGGCCGGCCCGGTCTCCGGCAGGTGACGTTCGGCGCGGAGCTTGCCCGGCTCGTCCGCCCGCACCCCCATTAGAGGGAAGAGCGAGGAATCACCCGCTCTGGGCAGGAGTGGCCTGGCAGAGTCGGCGCCATGAGAAAGATCGCAAAAGCGTCGCTCGTGGCCTTCTCGGCCGGTGTCCTGGCCTTGCCCCAGGTGGGATCCGCGCAGGCCGCTCCGTACTGGAACAAGACGGTGAGGTGCCAGCAGAAGGACTGGGACGGGCGGAACATCCCCACCCGTACAGGCAACAGCGAACTCGGCTGGAACCACTTCTCCGGCAGACACAACATCCGCACCTGCCGCATCGTCAACGCCCCTCTCAACGGCAAGCCGGACAAGAACGACGGCAGGGGCGGCCTGGAATACTGGGGCTACGCCTTCGACGGCAAGCACCGCACGGTGCAGATCGTCGTCAAGGCACAGGTCACCCGCCGTACCCAGGACAAGCGGTACGACGCCGGGAAGGGCCGGATGATCGGCGTCATCACCGCGTTCTGCAAGGGCATGACGAAGTGCCCCAACTGGATGAACCAGTCCGCCGCCACGTTCATGCCCTGACAGGGAGGCTCCGTATGACGCCGTGGGAAGTGGCCGTCGCGCAGGCCGAGACGACCGGCCACATGATCCGCTACACACAGGCGCCCCTGGTGAAGAAGCTCCGCGTCCGCGGTGTCCTCCCGGCCCCCGGCCAGTCACCGGCCGTACGGATCGCCCTCGGCAAACGCAAGGCGGACGTCCGTGACCTTCTCACCGTCTACGAGATCCCGCTCTGCCGGCGGGACGAGACGCTGAGCCCGTGGGACGCGGTCGGCCGCGTACGGCACGAGGCGAGCGAGGTGCGTTTCCACTCCGGCGGCGAAGTGGACACCGTGTTCGGCGCACCACTGATCAGGCTCTCGGAGGACGTGCCCTACGAGGAGCGCCTGGAGGACCGGGCGTACGCGCTGCTGACCACGCTGAACTGCCCGGCTCCGAGCGATGAGGAGCGGGAGAAGGCGGAGTCGCTGCTGGTCGGCTTCCTGTACCTCCCGGGAGGCCGGATGCGGCTGTACGTACGGCATCAGCGCGACCCCGAGGTAGTGGGGTGCGATGTGCGGCTCGCGGAGGCGGGACCGGCGGTGATCGCCGAGGTGTTCCCGCGGTCGCAGGAACGCGAGCTGTTCGAGGAACCGGGGGACGATCCGCACTGCACGGCCGTGGTGAACCTGGTGCACTGACCGGCCGAGGAGGCACCCCCGAGAGGGCACCTTTCCGAACCCGTCCGCAGCTTCCGGGATCCGGCCGGTTCGGCCGTCGACCCGCCCGCGCCGCACGGCACCACGGATTCGGCCTTACGGACGTCAGGCCGAGGCGCCGCCGTCGACGACCAGGTCGGTGCCGACCACCGCGCCGGCCGCGGGCGAGGCGAGGTAGAGCACCGCGGCCGCCACTTCTTCCGCCTCCGCGACCCTGCCGAGCGGGTTCCCCGTTCTCATCCGCTCGGCGCGGTCGGCCTCGGTCTCGCCGGGCCGCAGTGACATGGGGGCGGCGGAGGCGCCGGGGCTGACCGCGTTGATGCGGATGCCCTGGTGGATGTGATCGAGTGCGGCGGCACGGGTCAGCGCGGAGACCGCCGCCTTCGAGGTGATGTACGCGGCGAGGTTCGGGACCCGCAGGTGGGCGCCCAGGTTGGAGGAGATGTTGACGATGGCGCCGCCACCGTTGTCCTTCATGTGTGCGATCTGGTGCTTCATGGACAGCCAGACACCGGTGACATTGGTCCGCAGCACCGCCTCCCAGTCCTCCTCGCTCACCTCGCCGGCGGGTACGGCGCCGCGGAGTGTCCCGGCGTTGTTGACCGCGACGTCCAGCCCGCCGAAGCGGGTGACGGTCTCGTGCACGAGGTTCCGGACCTGACTCGAGTCGGTGACATCGGCGGTGACGGCGGCGGCCGTGCCGTCGGCGGCCTCGATGAGGCCGACCGTCTCGTCCAGGGAGGCCGCGGTACGTCCCGCGACGACCACGGACGCGCCCTCGGCGGCGAAGGCGAGCGCGATCGCCCGGCCGAGGCCGGAGCCCGCCCCGGTGACGAGAACGGTCTTGCCGGTGAAGCGGTTCATGTCGGTGACTCCCTTGGGTGCTGGGGTACTTGGCGCGGCGGTTCACAGGAGGGTGACGGCGCGCCGGCGCTGCACAGGGATGACGCGGACGGCATCCGCAGTGGCCACACCCCCTTATTTTTGACCGATCGATCTATTATTCAGGCATGCCAAAGGCGGCTCGGTGGCCGCGGTGGACGTGCCTCAGTCCAGCAGAGCCAGCGCCTGCTCGGCCGCGTCCCGCACCCGGGCGGGATCGCTCGACGCCTTGCCGACGACCCGCATGCCCTGCAGCAGGACGAGAAGCATGCGGGCCAGCGCGCGTGGATCCCGGCCCTCGGGCAGCTCGCCCTGGGCCTGGGCCCGTACGAGCGCGGAGTGCAGCGCGGTCTCGAGGCGCTCCCAGCTGTTCTCGACCCGGCGGGCCGCCGCGACGTCGTGCGGGGCCAGCTCGGCCGCCGTGTTGGTGATGAAGCACCCGTTCAGCCGGCTCTCCGGCGCGGCGGCCTCCGCGGCGAAGGCGCGCACCACCGCCCGCACCGCGGGCAGTGCGGGACCCGGCCGGGACAGCTCGGCGACGAGACGTGGGTCGCGTGTCTCGGCGTACCGGTCCAGGGCCTTCAGGTACAGCTCGTGCTTGCTGCCGAAGGTCGCGTAGATGCTGGCGCGGCCGACACCGAGATGCTCGACGAGATCCGCCATGGACGTCGCCTCGTAGCCACGCTGCCAGAACAGCTCGAGAGCCGACTGCAGTGCGGCGTCCGGATCGAATTCTTTGGTCCTGGCCACGCCCAGGACTCTAGACGTTTCTGAAACGATCGGTCAATTAATTGTGCGGCACAACCGGATCCATGGGGCTCTTGTCCTCCCGCGCACCCCGGGTCTTCGCACATCGCCGCGCGGGAGGGAGACGGGTTCCACGAAGGTTCCGCGAGACGCTCCCAGGGGGACCATCACCTTCCATGCCTGCGCACGGCGCACAGTGCACAGCGCACGAAGCAGCACTCCCGC
Organism: Streptomyces thermoalcalitolerans; assembly: GCF_039525155.1. Lineage (NCBI taxonomy): Bacteria > Bacillati > Actinomycetota > Actinomycetes > Kitasatosporales > Streptomycetaceae > Streptomyces > Streptomyces thermoalcalitolerans. The sequence goes on from NZ_BAAAHG010000024.1 coordinate 38,373, forward strand.
CGTCCCAAACCACGACAACGGCCGCTAGGAGAAAGCCGCCTGTGCGAGGGTCATGCCGAGGAACACGGCTCCCAGCCCGGCGACGACCGAGGCCACCACGTTGACCGCGGCGAGGAAGCGCGCCCCGGACTCCGCCAGGCTGAGCGTCTCGTAGGAGAACGTCGAGTACGTGGTGAGGGCTCCGCACAGGCCCGTGCCCAGGAGAAGCTGGATGCTCTCCGGAACGGGTCCGGCGAGTACGGCTCCGGTCAGCGCGCCCAGGATCACCGATCCGGTGACATTGGCCGCGAACGTTCCCCAGGGGAAAACGGAGTCGTGACGTGCCTGCACGGCCCGGTCGATCAGGTACCGCAGGGTGGCGCCGACGGCTCCTCCGACAGCGACGAGCAGGAACCTCATGAGGCCGTGGTGTCCCGGCCCTTGTAGTGCACCACCTCGACCTCCTCCAGGGTGATGAGGCCACTGATGGGCAGTTCCTCGAGCTGGGACATGAACGCTCGGACGCGGTCCTCCTCGTCGACGATGACGACGGCCGTCGGCAGGTCGTCGGCCATGGACAGCAGGCGCGTGGTGTGCACGACCGAGGTCTCCCCGAAACCCTCCGAACCACGGAAGACCGTGGCCCCGGCCAGGCCGAAGGCGTGGGCACGGTGCACGATTTCCGTGAACAGGGGCTTGTGGTGCCAGGTGTCCGTGTCGTCGACGATGATCGTCAGACGCAGTGCGCGTCCGTGAAGCCTCATGATCAGGATCCTCTCGCCGACGGGACGAGCCGGGCGGCGATCATGCCGATCCTCGCGGCGGCCAGCGCGACGACCACGGTTGCCGCCAGATAGACCAGGGCGATGCCGGCCCTGTCCGCCCGCACCAGACGTTCGATGTCGACACAGTACGTGGAGAAGGTCGTGAAGCCGCCCAGGACTCCCGTTCCGAAGAACGGGCGGAGCAAGGGATGCGCGGTGAAGACCTCCGTGACCATCACCAGGAACACGCCGATGACGAGGCACCCCACCGCGTTGACGCCCAGCGTCGTCCACGGGAACTCGGCCTTGCCCGTCGGCCAGAGCAGTGCCGCCTCGTAGCGGGCACAAGCCCCCAGGGCTCCGCCCACGGCGACGGCCGCCCATACCCGCGGGTGCCTGCGACGGGCCTCCCGGCGCACGCGTGCCTGTTCCGCAACGGAGCTTTCCGCTGCCGCGAATGCCGACGAATGCGGGACAGGATCGTCGCTCACGTTGTCACCTCGCCTCACCAGCTTCGAGGCCGTCCGGCTCAGGACGATCCCCTGGTGGGGTCGGCCCGGGGTGTGGGGAGTTCCCCGCCTCATGCCGCTCCCCCAGGAACCCACCCTAAGCCTTGGGGCAGGCCGCACCGGACGGCCGCCGAGGGGGAGACGCGCAAGGGCGCGGCACGCATGCGGGCCGCACCGGCGAGGAACGAGGAAGAGGAAGAGGAAGAAGAGGACGGCGGCCCCGCTTGCGGAGCGTGCTCGCACCGTACGCGGGTCCTGGTCGACGACGGTGCCGACCGTCGCCGTACGACAAAGCCCCGGTCGGTGATCACCGACCGGGGCTCTCTGCTGCGTGGACCTGAGGGGATTTGAACCCCTGGCCCCCTCGATGCGAACGAGGTGCGCTACCGGACTGCGCCACAGGCCCTTGCAACGAGGAAAACTTTAGCATCCCCCTCCGGGAGGTTGGAAATCCGTTCCCGGGCAGGTCAGGGGTGGGGCTCCTGAAAGGGTGTCCGCTCCGGGGCCGCTCCAGGGCCGCCCCGGGGTCACTCGTTGGCCGCGCGCGGGCGGTCGCCGTCCTCGTACTGGTCGAAGAGCGGGGTGCGTCCGCGTTCGCGGGCGCGGCGGGCCGAGGCGGCGCGGCGGGCGTCGGTGCGGCCGTCCCCGCGGCTCTCCGCGCGGTCGCCGGCGGGGGGCGGGGAGGGTTCGTCCAGGAGCGGGGAGGGCTCGTCCAGGACGGGAGCCGTGTCCTCCTCCGGCACCACCGGGGACGAGCGCGCCGAGCTCCAGGTGTCCGGGGCGCCGAGGTCGACGTCGGAGGTGGCGCGCGGGGCGACCGGGGCGGTGACGTACGTGGGCAGCGGTACGGGGACCGGGTCCCAGCTGTCGCCCTGGCCGGGGCGCTGCTGGCGCTCGCGCTGCTGGTCGAGCCACTCGGCGTGGTCGGTCTGCTCGACCAGGGCACGCCGGTCGGCGGCGAGGGCGGACAGGCCGGGGTCCGCCTCCGGCTCGGGGCCCGCCTCCGGTTCGTCCGCAGCAGGGTCCAGGGGCTCGCGCCGGCGCGGCTGGCGCCGGGTCTCGCGCAGCCGCTGCGCGGCGGCCTCGGCGCGGCGGCGGTCCATCTGGTAGGCGAAGCGGCGCCGCTCCTGGACGCGCAGATACGCGATGTACGCGCTGAGCAGCACGGCGGGGATGGCGGGCGCCCACAGGAAGGCGAGTCCGCCGACCGCGGCGAGGATCGAGCCGCCGGTGAAGGCGAGGAAGAGAAGGATCGTGGTGCGGCGGCGGCGTGCCAGTACCTTCGAGCGCCGGGCGCGTGCCGCGGCGGCCTCCGCGGCGGGTGCGCGCCGGGCCGCGGGAATGCGGGCGTGCGTGTCGGCGGAGGACGCCGACGGTGCGGCGGCCCGGTCCCGGGGGGCGCGTTCGCCCTTCGCCGTCTCCCGCTTGTCCCGCATGTCCTGGGCCGGCGGCCGCGGCCGCTGCCGTGCATCGGTCGGAGGCACGGCGAAGGCCCGGACGTCCACCGAGTCGGTGATGGCGTCCGGTTCCCCGGTGTCACACCCCCCCTCCTCGGCGGAGCGCGCCCTGAGGTCCCTGGCGTACCGGCGCTCCATTCCCGCTCGTCCGGACAGGAGCCGGATGGCGGTGCTGAAGCGTTCCGTCGGACGGGCCTCGTTGAGCTCGTCCTGCCTACGGAGCCACATCGGCACCAAGTAGGCGGCCCAGGCCCCGACGATGACTGCGTAGATGAGGCCGCTGCTGCTCACATCTCACACCGTAGAGGGGTTTGCATGAGGCCATCTGCCAATTGGGCCGGTGTGTCGCACGATCTGGCTGATATTTCGAACTTTTTTTGCGATCGATGCGATCAGGAACGAGCGCCGCTCAAATTCGAACGTTTATTCAATTTCTGGGCGGGGCGGGATTCCCGTCCGACGCCTGCCGCGCACGGCTCCGCCGCCAGCGGCTCAGCAGCCCCTCGGGCACCTCTTCCGCGGTGAGCGCGAACACCATGTGATCGCGCCAGGCGCCGTCGATGTGGAGATAACGCAGGCGCAGCCCCTCCTCGCGGAATCCCAGTTTCTCCACCACTCGCCGGCTCGGCCCGTTCTCGGGGCGAATGCAGACCTCGATGCGGTGCAGTCCCACGGTGCGGAAACAGTGGTCCACGACGAGTGCCACCGCGGTCGGCATCACCCCGCGGCCGGCCACCGCCTCGTCCACCCAGTAGCCGATGTGGCCCGAGCGCATCGAGCCCCAGGTGATCCCGGCGACCGTCACCTGCCCGACCAGTTTCCCCTGGTACTCGATGACGAACGGCAGCATCCGGCCCGCGCGTGCCTCGGAGCGGAGGTGCCGCACCATCTGGCGGTAGGTCGGCCGGTGCGTGACGGGCCCGCCGGGCACGGGCGGCGGAATGGTCGCCTCCCAGGGCCGCAGCCAGTCCCGGTTGCGCTGGTTGACCTCACGCCAGGCCCGCTGGTCGCGCAGCCTTATCGGCCGCAGGACGACATCGCCCTCCGCCAGCACGACAGGCCAGAATGAGCCGCTCAGCTCGCACCCCCACTCCCGGCGGCGGGTCCGGCGTGGTCGCCGCCGCGCAGCTGGTCGACGGCGTGCGTCAACAGGGGCTCCAGCACGGCCAGTCCGTCTTTCACCCCGCCGGTGGAACCCGGCAGGTTGACGATCAGCGTCCGGCCGGCCACCCCGGCCAGCCCCCGGGAGAGCGCCGCGGTCGGCACTTTCTGTCTGCCGTACGCCCGGATGGCCTCCGCGATGCCCGGCACCTCGTGGTCGATCACCCGGCGGGTGGCCTCGGGGGTGCGGTCGGTGGGCGAGATGCCGGTGCCGCCGGTGGTCACGACGACGTCGTACCCGGCCTCGACGCCCGCGCGCAGAGCGGCCTCCACCGGGTCTCCGTCGGGGACGACCCGCGGGCCGTCGACGGCGAAGCCGAGGCGCTTCAGGCCCTCGGCGATCAGGGGGCCGCCCCGGTCCTCGTAGATCCCGGCGGCGGCCCGGTTGGAGGCCGTGACAACCAGTGCGCGGTAGGTCATGTCCGGCTCCAGTCGCCCGACGCGCCGCCCGTCTTCTCCTCCACTCGCACGTCCGTGATGACCGCCCCCTTGTCGACCGCCTTGACCATGTCGATCACGGTGAGCGCGGCGACGGACACCGCGGTGAGCGCCTCCATCTCGACGCCCGTGCGGTCCGTCGTCTTCACGGTGGCCTGGATCTCCACGGCCTCGTCCGTGACCGACAGGTCCAGTCTCACACCCGACAGCGACAGCGGATGGCACAGCGGGATCAGGTCGGGGGTGCGCTTGGCGCCCATGATTCCGGCGATCCGCGCGGTGGCGAGCGCGTCGCCCTTGGGGACGCCCTCGCCGCGCAGCAGCTCGACCACGCGCGGCGAGACGAGGACACGGCCGCTGGCGCGGGCGGTGCGCGCGGTCACCTCCTTGCCGGAGACGTCGACCATACGGGCGGCGCCGGCCTCGTCGATGTGCGTCAGCCGGTCCTGCGCAGGGGATCCGGGGGTCTCCCCCCGGGAAGGCTCAGTCATGATCGTGTGGGCTCCCGGTCCGGGCCCGGCTCGGTGCGGCGCACGGGCCTGCTGTGCGCGACACGGTACCGCCCTCCTCCGGGACTCAGCCGAGCAGGATCACCTCGACCTCGGCACCGGGCTCGACGGACTCGACGTCCTCGGGGACGACGATGAGGGCGTCGGCCTGCGCGAGGGCCGCGACCAGATGGGAGCCGGCGCCCCCGACGGGCCTGACCTCGCCGTCGGTGTACGTCCCGCGCAGGAACTGCCTGCGCCCCTTGGGCGAGGCGAGCGCCTTGTCCGCGGCCAGGGTCGCGCGGACTGTCGGCCGGTGGACGTCCGGAAGACCCATCAGGGTACGGATGACGGGCCGGACGAACAGCTCGAAGGAGACGTACGCCGACACCGGGTTGCCGGGCAGGGCCAGCAGCGGGACGTGCTCGGGGCCGACGGTCCCGAAGCCCTGGGGCTTTCCGGGCTGCATGGCCAGCTTGCGGAACTCCACTCCGCCGCCCGGCTCGTCCGCGTCGCCGACGTGCGACAGCGCCTCCTTGACGACGTCGTACGCCCCGACGCTCACCCCGCCCGTGGTGACCAGCAGATCGGCGCGGACCAGCTGGTCCTCGATGGTGGAGCGCAGGGTGTCGGCGTCGTCGGTGACGGCGCCCACCCGGTAGGCGATGGCACCGGCGTCCCGGGCCGCCGCGGTCAGGGCGAAGCTGTTGGAGTCGTAGATCCGGCCGGGGCCGAGCCGCTCGCCGGGCTGGACGAGTTCGCTGCCGGTGGACAGCACCACCACGCGCGGGCGGGGGCGCACCCGGACCGTGCCGCGGCCGATCGCGGCCAGCAGGGCGATCTGCGCCGGCCCGAGGACCGTACCGGCCTTGAGCACGCGGTCGCCGGCCTTCACGTCGCTGCCCTGGGCGCGCACATGCGCGCGTGCCTCGACCGGCCGGTACACGCGTACGTGCCCGCCGGCGCCCTCGGGGTGGAGGCTGCGGGCGCGCATGGCGCCGACCGGGCCCCCGCCGAGTCCCCCGTCGGTCCACTCCACGGGGACGACCGCCTCGGCGCCGGGAGGCAGCGGGGCACCGGTCATGATCCGGGCGGCCTGTCCCGGCCCCACGTGGAGCGGTTCCGCCGAGCCCGCCGCGACGTCCCCGACGACGTCCAGGACGGCCGGGAACTCCTCGCTCGCGCCCGAGACGTCCGCGGTCCGTACCGCGTACCCGTCCATGGAGCTGTTGTCGAACGGCGGCAGGGAGACCGGCACCGTGACGTCGTCGACCAGGAGGCAGCCCTGGGCGTCGAGCAGGTGCAGTTCGATGGGTTCCAGCGGGCGGACGGTGGTGAGGACGTCCTCCAGGTGCTCGTCCACCGACCACAGGTGGTCCGGGCCGACGGTGCGGGGCTCGGCGCTGCTCAATGTCGTTGCATCTCCTCGGCTACGTACCGCTGAAGCCAGGCCCTGAAGTCCGGGCCCAGGTCCTCACGTTCGCATGCGAGTCTGACGATGGCGCGCAAATAGTCGCCGCGGTCGCCGGTGTCGTAGCGGCGTCCCTTGAAGACGACACCGTGCACCGGGCCGCCGATCGTCTCGTCCTGCGCGAGCTGCTGCAGCGCGTCGGTGAGCTGGATCTCACCGCCGCGGCCGGGCTCGGTCCTGCGCAGGACCTCGAAGACGTTCGGGTCGAGGAGGTAACGGCCGATGATCGCGTAGTTGGAGGGGGCCTCCGCCGCGTCCGGCTTCTCGACCAGGCCGGTCACCTGGACGACGTCGCTCTCCCCGGTGGGCTCCACGGCCGCGCAGCCGTAGAGGTGGATCTGCCCGGGGTCGACCTCCATCAGGGCCACCACGCTGCCGCCGTGGAGCTCCTGGACCTCGATCATCCGCTGCAGCAGCGGGTCGCGCGGGTCGATCAGGTCGTCGCCGAGCAGGACGGCGAAGGGTTCCCGGCCGACGTGCGGGGCCGCGCAGAGCACCGCGTGTCCCAGCCCCCTGGGGTCGCCCTGGCGGACGTAGTGGATCGTGGCGAGATCGGTGGACTCCTGCACCTTGGCGAGCCGGTCGCCGTCGCCCTTCTTCTCCAGGGCGGACTCCAGCTCGTAGTTGCGGTCGAAGTGGTCCTCCAGGGGCCGCTTGTTGCGGCCGGTCACCATCAGGACGTCGTCGAGGCCCGCGGCGACGGCCTCCTCGACCACGTACTGGATCGCCGGCTTGTCCACCACCGGCAGCATCTCCTTGGGAGTGGCCTTGGTCGCCGGCAGGAACCGGGTGCCAAGGCCTGCCGCGGGAATGACAGCCTTGCTGATCCTGGGACGCTTCTGAGTCATGCCCGCAACCTTATCCACTGCCTTTGTGGGAAATCCTCGACTCCGGTTGTCCGGCTCATATGTGAGCACGAATGCCGACACGGGAAGCCGCTGCGGGAAACTGCAGGAAGCCGCAGGAAACCGGCACGGGAACCAGCCCGGAAACCAGCACAGAACCAGTACGGGAACCGGCACAGGAAAGGGCACGGAAGGACCAGTGGGCCACACCGGACGCGGGGCCGAGGCCGCCAAGCGCACATTGCGACGAGAACTCCTCGCGGCGAGGAACACATTGACCGCGGATGACGTGCGGGAGGCGGCCCACGCGCTCGCGCGGCGCGCCCTGGAGCTTCCCGAGCTGGCACGTGCCCGCACGGTGGCCGCGTACGTCTCCGTGGGCACCGAACCGGGCACCCTTCCGCTGCTCGACGCCCTGCGCGCGCGGGGCGTGCGCGTCCTGCTGCCCGTCCTGCTGCCCGACAACGACCTGGACTGGGGCGCCTACGCCGGGGAGGGATCCCTCACCCGCGTGCGGCACAGCGGGAAGATGGCGCTGCTCGAGCCGGCCGGCGAGCGCCTCGGCCCGCACGCCGTGACAAAGGCCGACGCCGTCCTGCTGCCCGGTCTCGCCGTCGACGCGCGCGGGATGCGCCTCGGACGCGGCGGAGGCTCCTACGACCGTGTCCTCGCCCGTCTGGAAGCGGCGGACACGCACCCCGCACGCGTGGTCCTGCTGTACGACACGGAGGTCGTCGGGCACGTCCCCGAGGAGGCCCACGACCGGCCCGTGCAGGCGGTGGTGACCCCTTCGGGGGTGCGCCGCTTCTCCTGAGGTCCCCCTGAAGGTCCCCTGAGGTCTCCTGCCTCCTGAGGCCACGCCCCGGTCTCCACGGCCCGCGGCGGCGACCCGTACGGCGCGCACACCACGTACGACGTGCAGGGCGTGCAGGGCGTGCAGGGCGCGCACGACGCGTACGACGCGTACGGCGAGAACCCTCCGCTTGTGCGCCGAAGGCCCCCCACGCGCGCGTGGAGGGCCTTCGTCATCCGCGGGCGGTCAGCGGCTCACGGCTTGAGCACCAGCGTGTCGCTCGTGTCCTTGTCGACCGCCTTGGCCGAGAAGGCCCACGGCAGCAGTTCGCCCTTGGCCCACTTGTCCGTCTGGTCGGTGTAATGGGCGTTGTAGGCGTGTCCGGAGGCACCGGTGAGGTTGATCCACCGGGACTTGTCGAAGTCCGCGAGGTTGACCACCATCCGCATCGACGGCACCCACACCGCTCCGTAGCCCCCGGCCGCGTTCCAGCCGGTGGCGTTGACCGCGGCCTCGCCGCCGCTGAGCTTCCACGGGCCGCGGTTGAGGACGTACTGCAGGAAACCGGGTCCCTCGGTGCCCAGGGTCTGGTTCTTCAGGAACAGACGGTGCAGCCGGCCCCAGCTCCAGGTGTCGATGTCCTTGCCGAGCTTGGCGGTCAGCTCCCAGCGGGCGTCGATCATGGCGCGCTTGAACAGCTCGTCGCGGTTGTCGGCCGCGGGCCGGGTGCCCGACGCCGGGGTCTTCCACCAGTCGCTGTCCGGTTTGTCCATCAGGTTGCGCAGCACCTCGAACCAGCGGTCGCCGCCGTCCGGCTGCGCCTGGTCGGGGGCGCGCTGGCCGCACTCGCGGACCTTCCGGTTCTCGTCGGCCGGGCCGGTGTGGTCGGCCGGCTCCACCCACAGGCACTGGCCCCTGACCCGCAGTTCCTTGGGCAGCTTGTTGCCGAAGGAGAGCTTGAGGATGTTGCGCCAGACCGCGTTGAAGTAGGCGGCCGCGGCCGAGTCGGCGTCCTGGGTGCGGTCCCAGCCCTCCAGCAGCTTCTGCGCCTGGCGGACGTCCTCGTCCTCGATGTCGATGTTCAGCAGCTTGGGCACCAGCAGGTTGGCGATCGCGCTGCTGTTGTCCAGCTGCATCTGGCGCATGTCCTCGGTGGAGATCTTGCCGCCGCCGTCGATCTTCTGCTGGATGAGGTCGGTGATGCGCCGGCTGCGGGTGCCGTAACCCCAGTCCGTGGTCAGGGTGTACGGGTAGTTCTTCGGGTCGACGACCGCCTGGTTGGCGGTGACGATGTACCCGCGCTCGGGGTTGTACTCGTACGGCAGTTCCTCCGGCTTGATGTAGCCGGTCCAGTCGTACTCGGGGTCCCAGCCGGGAGCCGGGAGGGAACCGTCACCCTTCGCGCGCAGGGGGATGCGGCCGGGCAGCGTGTAGCCGATGTTGCCCTCGGTGTCGGCGTAGACCAGGTTCTGCGAGGGCACGTCGAACAGCTTCGCGGCCTCACGGAAGTCGTCGAAGTCCTTCGCCTTGTCGATGGCGAAGACGGCGTCCATGGTGGTGCCCGGCTCCAGCGCCGTCCACTTCAGGGCGATTCCGTAGCCGTCGCCGCGGTCGGGCGCCGCGGTGTCGACCGGGGCCTTCTTGCCGACCGTCACCAGTTCGGCGGAGCGGTCGGACAGCAGGGGCCCGTTGGCGGTCTCGCGCACCACGATCCTCTTGGACGCGCCGTCGGCGACCTTGATGACCTCCTCGCGGGTCCGGAACGGCACCGTCTTGTCGCCGCGCACGTAGCCGTCGCCGCTGAGCTTCTCCAGGTACAGGTCGGTGACGTCCACACCGGAGTTGGTCATGCCCCAGGCGATGTTCTGGTTGTGGCCGATGATCACGCCGGGCAGACCCGCGAAGGTGTAGCCGCTGACGTCGTACGGGCACTTGGCGGAGACGGTGCGGCAGTGCAGGCCCATCTGGTACCAGACCGAGGGCAGCGAGGCCGACAGGTGCGGGTCGTTGGCGAGCAGCGGCTTGCCGGTGATGGTGTGCCGGCCGGAGACGACCCAGGAGTTGGAGCCGATGCCGTTGCCGTTGACGCCGACGGCCGTCGGCAGGTCGTCCAGGACCTCGTACAGGCCCGCCAGTTGGGTCTGCAGGGCGGAGGTGCCGGTCCCGTCCGACGAGGACGCGCCGGTCGCGGTGCCGGTCCCGGTGCCCGTGCCGGCCGTACCCGACGTGCCGGCCGGGCCGTCCGAAGAGCCCGTGCCCGTCGAGCCGGTCGCGTCGTCGCTCGCCTCGAAGGCCTTGGTGATCTCGTTGTACTGGCCCTGCGAGACGATCGGCTTGTTCCGGCTGTACGGGTAGTCCGGGTACAGGTCCTTGATCTGCTTCGGCCCGAGGCGGCTGGTCATCAGGGCGCGGTCGATCTCGTCCTGCATGTTGCCGCGCAGATCCCAGGCCATCGCCTTCAGCCAGGAGATCGAGTCGACGGGGGTCCACTTCCCGGGCTTGTAGTCGTTGGTGAAGCCCAGGGCCGCGTACTCGAGGGAGATGTCCTTGGCCTCCCGGCCCTCGAGGTAGGCGTTGACTCCCTTGGCGTACGCCTGCAGGTACTTCTTGGTGGAGGCCGACAGCTTCTTGTCGTACTCCTGCTTGGCGACCCGGTGCCAGCCCAGGGTGCGCAGGAACTCGTCGTTCTTGAGCTGGCTCTTGCCGAACATCTCCGACAGGCGTCCGGAGGTCATGTGCCGGCGCACGTCCATCTCGTAGAACCGGTCCTGCGCCTGGACGAAGCCCTGCGCCATGAACAGGTCCTCGGGAGAGGAGGCGTAGATCCGGGGGACGCCGTGGCTGTCCCGTTTGACGTCGACGGGGCCGGACAGGCCCTGGAGTCTGAGCGTTCCCTCGGTCTGCGGGAAGGGGGCGCGCACGGTGCTGACGGACCAGTAGGCCCCGTAGGCAATGCCTCCGATGAGCGCCAGCACCAGGACGAACACCATCAGTCGGGCTTTTCGCCCCTTCTTCCTGCCGGACTTGCCGGGCTCGTCACCCGTTGGGGCGGTGGTGTTGGGGGGCATCGCTGTCCTTGCTGTCCTAACGCGAGCGGCAGGCGGTCCTGGAGTACTGGAGCAACCATAGGCGCAGGGCCCGGTTGCACTTGACCCGGAGTCGGGTCGGAGCACATCCGGACGTTCGATTCCGCCACAGAAAGCGTCAAGAAAACGTCAAGATTTAGATAAGGTAACGAAGTACTCCGGGAACTCGCGGAAGGATCCGCTACTGACTCTCCACCAGCTCAACCAGCTCCTGCTCGTCGGCTCGCTCGTCCTGCTCGTCGCGGTCGCGGCGGTCCGGATCTCCTCGCGCAGCGGGCTCCCCAGCCTGCTCATCTACCTGGGGATCGGCATGGCCATCGGCTCGGACGGCCTCGGCCACATCAACTTCACCAACGCGGAACTGACCCAGGTCTTCGGCTACGCGGCCCTGGTCGTGATCCTGGCCGAGGGCGGTCTCGGCACGAAGTGGAAAGAGATCAAACCGGTCCTCCCGGCCGCCGCCTCCCTGGCGGTGGTCGGCGTCGCGGTGAGCGTCGGCGTCACGGCGGCCGGCGCCCACTACCTCGTGGGACTGGAGTGGCGCCAGGCCCTCATCATCGGCGCGGTGGTGTCCTCCACGGACGCGGCGGCCGTCTTCTCGGTGCTGCGGAAGGTCCCGCTGCCCGCCCGCCTGACCGGCACGCTGGAGGCCGAGTCCGGCTTCAACGACGCCCCCGTGGTCATCCTGGTCGTCGCCTTCTCCACCGCCGGTCCGCTCGAGCAGTGGTACGTGCTGGTGGGCGAGATACTCCTGGAGCTGGCCATCGGAGCGGCCATCGGCCTGGCGGTGGGCTGGCTCGGCTCCTGGGCCCTGCGGCATGTCGCGCTGCCCGCCTCGGGCCTCTACCCGATCGCTGTGATGTCGATCGCGATCACGGCGTACGCCCTCGGCGCGCTGGCGCACGGCAGCGGCTTCCTGGCCGTCTACCTGGCGGCGATGGTGCTCGGCAACACCGGCCTTCCGCACTGGGCCGCCACCCGGGGCTTCGCCGAAGGGCTCGGCTGGATCGCCCAGATCGGCATGTTCGTCCTGCTCGGCCTGCTGGTCACCCCGCACGAGCTGGGCGACGACATCTGGCCGGCCGTCATCATCGGCCTGGTGCTGACGATGGTCGCGCGCCCGCTGGAGGTGGTGGTCAGCCTGCTGCCGTTCCGGGTGCCGTGGCGGGAACAGGCACTGCTGTCCTGGGCCGGGCTGCGCGGCGCCGTGCCCATCATCCTGGCGACGATCCCCATGGTGAACGGCGTCGCCGCCGCCCACCGCATCTTCAACATCGTCTTCGTTCTCGTCGTCGTCTACACCCTCGTCCAGGGGCCCACCCTGCCCTGGGTCGCCCGCAAGCTGCGGCTGGGCACCGAGGAGCCCGCCGACATCGGCATCGAATCGGCACCCCTGGAGCGGCTGCGCGGCCATCTGCTGTCCTTCACCATCCCCGAAGGGTCGCGGATGCACGGCGTCGAGATCAGCGAGCTGCGGCTGCCCGCCGGGGCCGCGGTCACCCTGGTCGTCCGCGAGGGGAAGTCGTTCGTACCGCTGCCCACCACGCCCCTGCGGCACGGCGACGAACTCCTCGTGGTCGCCACCGACCCCGTCCGCGAGGCGGCGGAACGGCGTCTGCACGCGGTCAGCCGGGGCGGCAAACTCGCGGGATGGCTGGGCACCAACGGGGCCAATGGGGACAGCGGGAGCTGAGCGCACCGAGGGACATGAGGGACATGTGGTACAGCCCGCTGTACGATGGGGGCGCACCCTGATCGGAACCAACTCTGCCTGATGCAGAGCTGGCGCGACCGTATGGCGGCCGGGGCGCCCCGCGGCGGGCGCCAGGTATCTACCGCAGTCCGCGCACTGAGGACAGCTCTCGGCGTGCCTGCCCGCGAGGGGCGCGCTACCAGGCGGCAGAAAGGCACGGGCCGTGGAATCCACGGTCACCACCACCGAACCGGCGCAGACCCCGAAGACCTCCTCCCGCCCGGGATACGGCCAGCTGCTGCGCACCCGCGGCGCCTGGACGTTCCTGCTGCCCGGCTTCGCGGCACGTCAGCCGTTCGCGATGCTCACCCTCTCCATCGTCCTGCTGGTGCGGCACACCACCGGCTCCTACGGTGCGGCGGGCGCCACCGCGGCCGTCACCGGCGTCTCCATGGCCCTCTTCGCGCCGTACAGCGGGCGGCTCGCCGACCGCTACGGGCAGCGCGCCGTCCTGATCCCCGGCGTCCTGGCACACGCCCTGGCGGCACTGGCACTGACCACCCTCGCCCTGGCGCACGCACCCCTGTGGGCGCTGTTCGCGGCGGCCGTGCCGACCGGCGCCTCGGTGCCGCAGATCGGGCCCATGGTGCGCGCCCGCTGGGCGGTGACCCTCAAGGACGCGCCGCTGATGACCACCGCGGCGGCCTTCGAGTCGGTCACCGACGAGCTGACCTTCGTCCTCGGCCCCCTGCTGGCGACCGCCCTGTGCACGACCGTCGACCCGGCCGCCGGGCTGGTCGCGGAGGCCGGACTGACCCTGGCCGGCGGCCTGCTGTTCGCCGCGCAGAAGCGCACCCAGCCGCCCGTCACCACCGGCACGCGCACGCGGGTGAGGCACGACTCCGCCCTGCGCGTCCCCGGCGTGCGCGTGCTGGTCGTGACCTTCCTCGGCATCGGATGCGTCTTCGGCGGCATGCAGGTCTCGCTGGCCGCCTTCACCGAGTCGATCGGCCGCCCCGGCCTCAACGGCGTGCTGTACGGGACGTTCGCCGCGGGCAACATGCTCTCCGGCATCGTCTGCGGCGCCATCGCCTGGAAGGCCGCCCCGCACCGTCGTCTCGTCCTCGGCCACACCGCCCTCGCGCTGGCCGCGTCCACCCTGTGGACCACGCAGTCGGTGGTGCTCCTGACCGTGCTCGGTCTCCTGGTCGGCATGTGCATCGCCCCGGCCCTGGTCACCGGCTACACCCTGGTCGAGAGCCTGGTCCCGGCGGGCACCCGCACCGAGGCGTTCACCTGGCTGACGGGCGCGGTCGCACTCGGCCAGGCGGCCGCGGCCACCGTCGCCGGACAGCTGGAGGACCGGCTGTGGAGCGGCGCCGGATTCCTGGTCCCGATGACCGGCACGGTGCTCGCCCTCGTCACCCTGGTGGCGCTCAGGTCACGGCTCGCGCCCCGGCCGGACGGCTCCGCCTCCTCACGTGGCGTCGGTCACCGCACCCCTGTCTCAGTGGACTGATCGAAAGGAATGCGTCACTATGGACCGTCGTTAGCACTCATCGAGTGAGAGTGCCAGGAGGAAGACACAGTGCCCACCTACCAGTACCAGTGCACCGAGTGCGGCAATGGCCATGAGGCGGTGCAGAAGTTCACCGACGACGCACTCACCGAGTGCCCCAGCTGCGGTGGCCGCCTGAAGAAGGTGTTCTCCGCGGTGGGCATTGTCTTCAAGGGCTCCGGCTTCTACCGCAACGACAGCCGCGCCTCGTCGAACGGCTCGTCGTCCTCGTCCTCCTCGTCGGACTCCTCGTCGTCGTCGTCCTCGTCCTCCTCGACGAGCAGCTCCGCGGCCTGACGTCACTCCCTTCCGGGTCCTCTCCGGCTCTTCTCCGGACCCTGCCGTCACGGGACGGCGGGGTCCTCAGCGTCCGCGCGGGCGACTAGTGTGCCGGTCATGGCGAACGCAGAGATCGGTGTCATCGGCGGTTCCGGCTTCTACTCGTTCCTCGACGAGGTGACCGAGATCCAGGTGGACACCCCGTACGGCGCGCCCAGCGACTCCCTCTTCCTCGGCGAGATCGCCGGCCGGCGGGTCGCCTTCCTGCCCCGGCACGGCCGCGGCCACCATCTCCCGCCGCACCGCATCAACTACCGGGCCAACCTGTGGGCGCTGCGTTCCGTGGGCGTACGGCAGGTCCTCGGCCCCTGCGCGGTGGGCGGACTGCGCCCCGAGTACGGGCCGGGCACCCTGCTCGTGCCCGACCAGTTCGTGGACCGGACGAAGTCCCGGCAGCAGACCTACTTCGACGGGCTGCCGCTGCCCGACGGCACGGTGCCGAACGTGATCCACGTCTCCCTGGCCGACCCCTACTGCCCCGTCGGCCGGACGGCCGCGCTGAAGGCGGCGCGCGGGCGGGGCTGGGAGGCGGTGGACGGCGGCACGCTCGTCGTGGTGGAGGGACCGCGCTTCTCCACCCGGGCCGAATCGCTGTGGCACCAGGCGCAGGGCTGGTCGGTGGTGGGCATGACCGGCCACCCCGAGGCGGCGCTCGCCCGTGAGCTGGAGCTCTGCTACACCTCGCTGACGCTGGTCACCGACCTGGACGCGGGCGCCGAGAGCGGCGAGGGCGTCTCGCACGAGGAGGTGCTGCGGGTGTTCGCGGCCAATGTGGAGCGGCTGCGGGGCGTTCTGTTCGACACGGTGACCGCGCTGCCCGCCACCGAGGACCGGGACTGCCTGTGCGCGAACGCGCTGGGCGGGATGGACCCGGGGTTCGAGCTGCCGTGACCGGGGGCGGGGCGACTGGGTCGACTGGGTCGGCGGGCTGCCGAGCTGACGGGTTGGCAGGCTGACGGGTCGAGGGCTGGTGGGCTGGTGGGCTGGTAGGCCTGTGGACTGCTGGGCCGATGGGCCTGTGGGCCGATGGGCCTGTGGGCCGGTGGGCTGGTGGGCCGGAATTCCCCGTTCGGGTGAGGGAGTTGTCCACAACCCGTGAGTAGTACACGGGCTCCAGCGGCCGACGGCGCGATGCCTCATCGTGGCATCGCAAGCCGAAATCCACGTCGCTGGGGGTGGTTCCCCATGTCCCTGCCCTTCCCTTCTCCCCTGCCCTCGTCCCCTTCTCTCCCCTCCTCTGTCTCTGCCTCTCCTCCTTCCGCCTCTTCCCCTCCCTCTTCGTCCTCTCTTTGTTCCTCTCTTTGCGCGCCCGGCACGGAAGCCCCGGCCACATGCGAGGTGCCGCACTTCGCGCCGGTGCGGGTGCGCGGCGGGAAGTACGCGCTGCGCCGGTTCGTACGGCACCGCAGGCGGGCCGTGGCGGCCGGGCTCGCCGTCACCGCGGCCGCGCTGGTGGCGGCCGGCCCGCGAGCCGCTTCGGACTCTCCGCGCAACGGACCGGCCCGCGGACATCCGGCACCGGCCGACAGGACGGAGCCGTCGTCCGGGGCCCGTGCTCCGGACGGCGAGCGGACGGTGACCGCGCCCGTGCGCATCGCGGACGCGGCCACGGTCCGGCTGCTGCGTCCCGGCGACCGGGTCGATGTGATCGCCGCGGAGGATCCGGCGACCGGCGGGCGGGCCGAGGTGATCGCGCGCGGCGCCCGGGTGGCGAAGGTCCCGGAGCCCGTGGACGAGACGGCCGGCGGCGGTGCGCTGGTCGCACTGTCGGTGCCGCGCTCCACCGCGGCACGTCTGGCCGGTGCGAGCACGACGGCCAAGCTGGCGGTGACTTTGTGGTGAGCCGCGGATCGCGGAGCAGCTCGGTCCATGCCCTGCGCATTCGATGCAGTGCGCTGCGGAGGTCCGCTGCGGAAGGGAGAAGCCCCGGGTGGTGAGCGGGAAACCCCGGATGACGAGCGTGAAGAAGGCCCCGGGCGTCCGGCAGGGCCTCATGGAGATACGCGGTGAGATGCGCGGCCGGATACGCGACGAACGGGGCGCGCCGGCCCGCGACGCGGCTCACCACCGCGAGCGGTCACGGCCCGGTGGGCGGCGTCCGCCGCGGTCCGGCGGGCGCGCGGGCCTCAGAGGTGGTGGGGCGGCTTCTCGTCGAGGAAACGCCTGAGATCGGAGGCCGCGTCACCGTCCGGACGCTCGCCCCACCCGCGGTCGGTGTCATCCGTGGACTGCTGGTCCAGCGGGTCGTCGAAGATCAGCGCGGCCTTCGGTTCACGCGGTGCGGGGGCCGGCTCCGCAGCGGGGTCGGGGGCGGTGCTCATGCCTCCAGAGTACGGTCCGCGCCAGACGTGGCCGCCCCGGCTCGGCGCGGCTGGTACGACGTTCCCGCTCCGGCGAGAAGACCCCGTTCCGTTCCGGCGAGGAGATCCAGTTCCGTTCCGGTGAAGAGCGCCATGACGTCCCCTCGGCCCCGGGGCGGACCGACTCCCTCAAAAGCAGACTGGCTCCCATGAGAGTGGACGCTTTGACGGACGTCCCGGGTGTGCGGGTGGGTCATGCGACGCGCAGGGGTGACGGTTGGCTCACCGGCACGACGGTCGTGCTCGCGCCGGAGGGCGGCGCCGTCGCCGCCGTGGAGGTGCGCGGCGGCGGTCCCGGCACCAAGGAGACCGATGCTCTCGCTCCGCGCAACCTGGTGCGGACGGTGGAGGCGGTCGTGCTGACCGGCGGCAGCGCCTACGGGCTGGACGCCGCCTCGGGGGTGATGGCCTGGCTGGAGGAGCAGGGACGCGGAGTGCGGGTCGGGCCGGACCCCTCGCACGTGGTGCCGGTGGTGCCAGCCGCCTGCGTGTTCGACCTGGGCCGCGGCGGTGACTTCCAGAACCGGCCGGACGCGGCCACCGGGCGCGCCGCGGTCGAGGCCGCGGCGGCGAGCGAGGGGGGCGGACACGTGCCCGAGGGGTGCGTGGGCGCGGGGACCGGAGCGGTCGTGGGGTCGTTCAAGGGCGGGGTCGGCACGGCGAGCACGGTGCTCGGCTCGGGCATCACGGTGGCGGCACTGGTGGTGGCCAACGCGGTGGGATCGGCGGTGGATCCGGAAACGGGGGTGCTGTACGGGGAGTTGTTCCAGGGGCCGGTGAAGTACCCCGACGCACGGGTGCACGAGGCCGCGCACCGGCGCCTCGCCGAGGCCGCCGAACGGAACGCGCCGTCCCCGCTGCTGAACACCACGCTCGCGGTGGTCGCCACCGACGCGGACCTGTCCAAGGCGCAGGCGCAGAAGCTGGCCGACGCGGCGCACGACGGCATCGCGCGCGCCGTACGGCCGTCGCACCTGCTCAACGACGGCGACACGGCGTTCGCCCTGGCCACCGGGGCCCGCCCGCTCGGCTCCGGCTCCCCCCTCGCCCTGAACGAGATCCTCGCCGCGGGCGCGGACCAGGTCACCCGTGCGATCGTCCGCGCGGTACGGGCCGCCGAGACGGTGGACGGGCCGGGCGGGACATGGCCGGCGTACGAGGACCTGTACGGAGCGCGCTGAGCCGGTCCGGCCCCGCCCGCAGGACACCGCAGGCGGTGGTGCCCGCCGTGGGGAGGCACGGCCCGTTCACCGGCGCCCGTCGGGTGGTGGCTGATTTTTGCGGGACATCGGGCGGGCCTCACGGGAACTTTTCTCGCGTCCGGGGCGTTTTCCCGGCGTACGTTTTCTCGGTTCTCGGGCGCGATGTCCGACCGAGGGGCTACGGTATGCACCCACAAGGTGACATGCAGCAACGCCGGGAGAAGCCTTGAGCGTTCCGTACGGAACAACTGCGTACGAACCCCATGAGTCGCCCGAGTCTCCGGAGGAGCACCTTGCGCGGCTCCTCGGACGCACCCTGAACTCCTTCGAGCTGCCCGACGAGACGATACGACGGCTCGAAGGCGCGCTGGCGTACGACGGTTCGCTGCACTCGGCGCACCACAGTGCCGGGCTGCACCGCGAGACCTACCGGCACACCTGGCTGCTCGCCGACGGCTCGGCGCTCACCCTCTGGGAACTGGTGCACAACACCGCGCCGAGCGGCGAGACGCAGCACGAGGTGTACCTCGACGAGGAGGAGCTGGGCACGGCCACCGCCCGGCTGCCGCTCCCGCCGGACGCACCGTACCTGGAACTGCCGGCGCTGGTGCAGCTCGCGCCGGTGCCCGAGACACGGCACACCTACATCCCGGAGGGCTCGCCCGATCACGCACGCCGGCTGTTACGGCGCGCGGAGAACGCCGACCGGCCCGGCGCGGACATCGCCTCCCTGCTGGCGACGGCGTCGGGGCACCACATCACCCAGGCCTTCGGCCACCCCTGCCGGACGAGCCGTGCGGGGCTGTGCTTCTCGCTCTACGAGCACGCGTTCCTGCTGAGCAACGGTGCGGAGATCTCCCTGTGGGAGATCGAGCACACGGCGACCCCCGACGGACGCCACATGTGCGAGGTGTACGTGTCGGAGGACGCGGCCCGCAGCGCGATGGAACGGCGGGCGGCGCAGGCGTCGTAGAGACGCCGCAGCGGCAGAACCCGCCCGTACGGGGGTGGTTCAGGGGCTGTCGCTCAGTTGGCGTATCAGGCCCGCGAAGGCGTCCTGCTCCGCCGGGGTCAGTTCGACGAACTCACGGCGGGGGGCGGCCCCGGACTGCGTGGGGAAGCCCACCGGACGCCGGGCGGGATGCAGGTGAGCGGTCTCGAGGCGAAGGCTGCGTCGGATCTGCGCCATGCCGATGACGGCGGCGAAGGTCAGCGCGGCGGGCAGGACCACGCCGAACCACATCAGAAGGGAGACGTGCTCAGGCATGTCTCCCAGTAGACACCACGATCCGGGGCTTCCACCCCGGATCGTGACGCATCTCGCATGTGCTGTGAACAACTCATAGCGCCCCAATAAGGCACCAAAAGGGCAAGAGGACGGCAGGGGACCAGGAGACAAGGAGTTGTGTGTCTCCCGTCATGCGGCGACCGGCTGCTCCCGGTCGGCCGGTGTGTTCCGCGCTCCCTCGTCCGCTTCCCGGGCCGCCGCGCCCGGCACCGGCTTGCGCAGTGTCTTGAGGACGACCACCAGGGCCGCCGTGACGCACACGCCCGCCGCGACGGCAATCAGATAGAAGAAGGGGTTGCCGATGAGCGGGACCACGAAGACACCGCCGTGCGGGGCGCGCAGCGTGGCACCGAAGGCCATTGACAGGGCACCGGTGACCGCGCCGCCCACCATCGACGCCGGAATGACCCGCAGGGGGTCGGCCGCCGCGAACGGGATCGCGCCCTCGGAGATGAAGGAGGCGCCCAGGACCCAGGCGGCCTTGCCGTTCTCCCGCTCGGTCCGGTTGAACAGGGTGCCGCGCACGGTCGTGGCCAGGGCCATCGCCAGCGGCGGCACCATGCCGGCCGCCATCACCGCGGCCATGATCCTCATCGCGGAGTCACTGGGGTCGGAGACCGCGATGCCGGCGGTGGCGAAGGTGTAGGCGACCTTGTTGACCGGACCGCCGAGGTCGAAGCACATCATCAGGCCGAGCAGTGCGCCGAGCAGGAGGGCGTTGGTGCCGGAGAGGCCGTTCAGCCAGTCGGTCATGCCCTTCTGCGCGGTGGCGATGGGCTTGCCGATGACCACGAACATCAGGAACCCGGCCACCGCCGAGGAGAGCAGCGGGATCACCACCACCGGCATGATCCCGCGCAGGGATGCGGGGATGCGCGCCCTCTGGACCGCCCTCACCACACCACCGGCGATCAGACCGGCCGCCAGGCCGCCGAGGAAGCCCGCGTTGACGGTGAGGGCGATCGAGCCGCCGACGAAGCCGGGCACGAGACCGGGGCGGTCCGCCATGCCGTAGGCGATGTAGCCGGCCAGGACCGGGACGAGGAAGGCGAAGGCCACTTTGCCGATCTGGAACAGCAGGGCGGCCCAGCTGTCGGCCTGGGTCCACACGAAGTGCTCCGTCACCGGCGGCGCCTTGTCGATGTCGTAGCCGCCGATCGCGAAGCCGAGGGCGATCAGCAGACCGCCCGCCGCGACGAACGGCACCATGTAGCTGACGCCCGACATCAGCCACTTGCGCAGCTTGGTGCCGTAGCCCTCGCCCGCCTCGCCGGCCCGTTCGACCGGAGTGCCGCCGGGCGCCGCCGCGGTCACCTCTCCGCGGGCGGCCTTCTCCCGGACCTCGGCGATCAGTTCGGCTGCCCGGCTGATGCCCGCCTTCACGCCGACGTCGACGGTCGGCTTCCCGGCGAAGCGGTCCTTGTCCCGTACGGGGAGGTCATGCGCGAAGATGACGCCGTCCGCCGCCGCGATCACCGCCGGGTCGAGCCGGGTGAAGCCGGCCGAGCCCTGGGGTTCGACGGCGATCTCGACGCCCGCCTCACGGGCGGCGTTCTCCAGCGACTCGGCCGCCATGTAGGTGTGTGCGATGCCGGTGGGGCAGGAGGTGACGGCAACGATCCGGAACGGACGGCCGCCGGACCGCTCGTCCGCCTCGCCCTCGGCCGTGGTGCCCGTCGCGGTGCCGGAGGAGGCCGCCTCCGGCACCGCGACGGTGTCTTCGGGGGCACCCCCGGCCCGCGCGCCCCGGGGGCCCTGCGCGGAGGCGTCCGCGGTGTCCGCGGCGGAGCCCTCGCCCTGCGCCCGGACCGCGGACGCCGGTGCCTCGGACACCGGTGCCTCGGATGCCGAAGCCTCGGAGGTCGCACCCGCGGAGGCCTCGGTTGCCGGGGCCTCCTCTCCGCGAAGGAGCGCGGCCGCGGCCGCCGCGTCGTCCACCGACCGCAGCGCCGAGGTGAACCCGGTGTCCATCAGCCGCCGGGCCAGCGACGACAGGATCGTCAGATGGGCGTCGTCGGCACCGGCCGGCGCCGCGATCAGAAAGATCAGGTCGGCGGGGCCGTCCGCCGCACCGAAGTCGATCCCGGTCGCGCTGCGGCCGAAGGCCAGCGTCGGCTCGGTGACGTGCTCGCTGCGGCAGTGCGGGATGCCGATGCCGCCGTCGAGGCCGGTCGGCATCTGCGCCTCCCGGGCGGCCACATCGGCGAGGAAGCCCTCCAGGTCGGTCACCCGGCCCTGGGCCGCCATCCGTTCGGCGAGGGCACGTGCCGCCGCCTCCTTGGTGTCGGCGGACAGGTCGAGATCGACCAGGTCCGCGGTGATCATGTCGCTCATCGCCGGCTCCTTGGCGCGCGTATCGCCCGGTCCGTGGGGTGGGCGAGGGTGGGGACGGGGGTGCTGTGGGGGGGGAGGCGGAGGAAGGCGGGGATACCGCGGTGGTCGTACGGCATCCGGTGCGGGGCCGGCGGGCGGTCATGGCACCGGCTCCGTCAGCGGGCGGTCCAGGGGCACGTCCGCGGTGACCGACACCGCCGCCGGGTTCAGATCGGCGGGCGTCGGCATCACGCTGCCCGGCAGCCGGACGGCGGCGGCGCCGTGTGCGACGGCGAGGGCCAGGGCCCGGGGACCGGTGCCGCCGGCGACCAGGAAGCCGGCGAGGGAGGAGTCGCCCGCGCCGACGTTGCTGCGGACGGCGTCGACGGGTGCGCTGCCGTACCAGGTGCCGTCGCCGTCGACGAGCAGCTGCCCGTCGGCGCCCAGGCTGGCGAGCACGGTGCGGGCGCCCAGCCCGCGCAGCTCCTCGGCCGCCTTCACCGCGTCGCCGACCGTCACCAGGGGGCGCCCGACGGCTTCGGCGAGTTCCTCGGCGTTGGGCTTGACCACGTCCGGGCCCTCGCGCAGGGCCTCCAGCAGCGCGGGCCCGGAGGTGTCCAGCGCGATGCGCGCCCCGCCGTCGTGCACCCGCGCGACCAGGTCGGCGTACCAGGAGGGGGCGAGCCCGCGCGGCAGGCTGCCGCAGCAGGCGATCCAGTCGGCGCCGCGCGACTGCCGCCGTACGGTCTCCAGCAGCGCCTCCTGCTCCTGCGCCGAGAGTTCGGGCCCCGGAGCGTTGATCTTCGTCAGTACGCCGTCGGTCTCGGCGAGCGCGATGTTGGAGCGGGTGGCTCCGGCGATCGGGACCGGTGCGACCTCGATGCCCTGTGCGTGGAGCAGGTCCGCGACGAGCGCGCCCGGCGCACCGCCCAGGGGCAGCACGGCGACGGTGCGCCGCCCGGCGGCCGCGACCGCACGCGAGACGTTCACGCCCTTGCCGCCCGGGTCCATGCGCTCGCCGGTGGCCCGGACGATCTCGCCGCGCTCGAGCGAGGGGATCTCGTAGGTGCGGTCCAGGGAGGGGTTGGGGGTGACGGTGACGATCATGCGCGGACCACTTCCGTGCCGTCGCGCTCGAGGGCGGCCGCGTCCTCGGGGCTCAGCCCGCTGTCGGTGATCAGCAGATCCACGTCGCTCAGATCGCCGAAACGGGCGAAGTGCTCCTGGCCGTACTTGGTGGAGTCGGCGAGCAGCACCACGCGGCGGGCGGCGGCGATCGCCGCGCGCTTCACCGCGGCCTCGGCGAGGTCGGGAGTGGTCAGACCGTGCTCGACGGAGAATCCGTTGGCGGCGACGAACAGCACGTCGGCGCGGATCTCGCCGTAGGCACGCAGCGCCCAGGCGTCCACGGCGGCGCGCGTACGGGTGCGCACCCGTCCGCCCACGAGGTGGAGCTGCAGCCCGGGGTGGTCCGCGAGGCGGGCCGCGATCGGCAGGGAGTGCGTGACGACGGTGAGCTCGGCCTCCAGGGGGAGGGCGGCGGCCAGGCGGGCCACCGTCGTACCGGCGTCGAGGATGAGCGTGCCCTCGGCCGGCAGCTCGGCCAGGGCCGCCTTGGCGATGCGGTCCTTCTCCTCGGCCGCGGTCGACTCGCGCTCGGCGAGGTCCGGCTCGAAGTCGAGGCGGCCGGCCGGGATGGCCCCGCCGTGCACCCGGCGCAGCAGACCGGCCCGGTCGAGGACCTTCAGATCGCGGCGGATCGTCTCCGCCGTCACCTGGAACTCCTCGGCGAGCGACACGACATCCACCCGTCCGCCCTCCCGGGCGAGCCGGAGGATCTCCTGCTGCCGCTCCGCTGCGTACATGTCCGTTTGCCTCCGACCGATGTCCGAACCTGTGGCTCAGCCCGGAGACTACGCCGACATCCCCGAAAAGTAAACACACTCGGGCATCCAATCAGACATGAACGGACTTCCGCGCGGGGAAGGGCGAAGCCGGACCGCACCGGTCGGCCGTGCCCGTGCGGCACCCTCCGCCCTCCGGCGAGGAACCCGGGGTTCAGATCCGGGGCACCCTGCCTCTCCCGCACACCCGGACAGCACCCCGGCAGCACTCGGGCACGATCCACGATCCGGACGGCACCTGAGCGGACGGACAGCCCGACGGCGGCCGAATGAGACCGGACCGGCCGCACGAGAGCCGAAGGATCACCCCGGACAAAGGCGGAGCCGGGCTTCAGCGCTCGGGGGGAGGCACCGAAGCCCGGCTCGGGGAGAGTCCCGGCGCCGGGGGGAGTGCGTCGGGACTCGGCTCGGGGTGTTGGTACGTGCTCATGACATCAGGCACGTCCCGAAGGGACCGGAGCCGGCCCCCAGGGACGAACTCCTGGGTTTTGAAGGGTTGTTCCCACGGCCCCGCCGCTTGAAGCGACGGTACACGGCCATGTTTGCGCGGTCTTTCGCCACCGGGCGTACGCGGTCGGCGGCACCGCCGATACGGTCGCTCGCGTCACGCCGCCGCGTCGAAGCCGGTGTCACGGGCCAGCTTCTTCAGCTCCAGCAGCGCGTGCTTCTCGATCTGACGGATGCGTTCGCGGGTGAGGCCGTGCTCCTTGCCCACCTCGGTCAGCGTGCGCTCACGGCCGTCCTCGATGCCGTACCGCATCTTGATGATGGACGCCGTGCGCTGGTCGAGGCGGCTGATCAGCTCGTCCAGCTCCTCACTGCGCAGCAGGGTCAGCACCGACTGCTCGGGCGACACCGCGGAGGTGTCCTCCAGGAGGTCACCGAACTGGGTCTCGCCCTCGTCGTCCACCGACATGTTCAGCGAGACCGGGTCCCGGGCCCAGTCCAGGACGTCCGTCACCCGCTCGGGCGTCGAGCCGAGCTCCTCGGCGATCTCCGCGGGCTCCGGGTCACGGCCGTGCTCGCGATTGAAGTCGCGCTGCACACGGCGGATGCGTCCCAGCTCCTCCACCAGGTGGACGGGCAGCCGGATCGTACGGGACTGGTCCGCGATCGAGCGCGTGATCGCCTGGCGTATCCACCAGGTGGCGTACGTCGAGAACTTGAAGCCCTTGCGGTAGTCGAACTTCTCCACCGCGCGCACCAGGCCGGCGTTGCCCTCCTGGATCAGGTCCAGCAGGGGCAGGCCGCTGCGCGGGTAGCGGCGGGCGACGGCGACGACCAGGCGCAGGTTGGAGCGGATGAAGATGTCCTTGGCCCACTCCCCCTGGGCGACCAGGGCCTCGAGTTCCTCTCGGGTGGCGTCCGTCGTGGACTCCTCGTACCCGTCGAGGATCTGCTGTGCGAACACACCCGCCTCGATCATCTGGGACAGCTCGACCTCCTTGGCGGCGTCGAGCAGCGGTGTACGCGCGATCTCGTCGAGATACATGCCGACCAGGTCGCGTTCGGCGATCTCGCCGTCGTGGGCGCGAACACTGCTTGCCGCGTCGACCGTCTCGCCGATGGCGGACTGACGACGGGCGACGGCGCGGGTTGCCATGCGTGCTCCCTTGCGATGGTGGGGTCAGCGGGTGGTCCTCGGGACGCTTGGCACGCCCTCCAGAGTCCTGAGAACTCCGCTCGGGTGCCCTGCATCCGATGGAAACAACGACCTGAATCAGGACAGAATTCCCAAGCCACCCCCAATTTTTCTGATCATGCAGTACCCTGCCGCGCCGCAACCGCCCGGCCTCCTCGCCGACGGCCCGCACAACCGCAGGTCAGAGCGGGGCCGAGAGCTCCCCGAGAGCCTCCGTGGGCACCTTCGACACCCCCGGAAATGAGATCCCCCTCACACCAATGGAGCAGCAGTACGTCACTCTCGACCGCCTTCCACCCTTATGGACGAGCTGGACCGGCGGAAGGTTGCCGCAACCCCGGACTCTCGGGAAAATCCTCCCGCTCCGCACTCTCCTCATACGCAGCAAAGGCGCGCACGTCTCACTTCCCGGCCACATCGGCCGAACTTTCCCGGCCGCATCAGCCGAACTGCACCGACCTCTTCGCCAGCCCCATCCAGAAGCCGTCGATCACCGACTTCTGCGCGTCCAGCCCGCCGCCGGCCTCCGCGGCGCCCATGGTCACGAACAGCGGGGCGAAGTGCTCGGTGCGCGGGTGGGCGTAGCGGCCGGCCGGGGCCTTGTCGAGGAAGTTCAGCAGGGCGTCCCAGTCACGGGCCTCCAGGGCGCGCCGCCCCCAGTCGTCGAACTCCGCGGACCAGCTGGGGACGCCGTTGCCGGCGTACCGCAGCGCGGCCAGATTGTGGGTGAAGAAGCCGGAGCCGATGATCAGCACGCCCTCGTCGCGCAGCGGCGCGAGCCTGCGGCCGATGTCCATGAGCCGGACCGGATCGAGGGTCGGCATGGACACCTGGAGCACGGGGACGTCGGCCTCGGGGAACATCTCGGCGAGCGGCACATAGGCGCCGTGGTCGAGGCCGCGGTCGGGGACGTCCTGCACGGGCATGCCGGGAGAGCGCAGCAGTTTCCGCACGCTCTCGGCGAGTCCGGGGGCGCCGGGGGCGTCGTACCGCACCCGGTAGTAGCGCTCGGGGAAGCCCCAGAAGTCGTAGACGAGCGGAACGGTCTCGGTGGCGCCGACGGCCAGCGGGGCCTCCTCCCAGTGCGCGGAGACCACGAGGATCGCCTTGGGGCGGGGCAGGGCGGCGGACCAGGCGGCGAGCTGACCGGGCCAGACGGGGTCGTCCGCGAGCGGCGGGGCGCCGTGGCTGAGATAGAGGACGGGCATGCGCTCCGGGGCGGCGGTGGACATGACGGCGGCTCCCTCCGGTGCGGCGGCACCTGGAAACGATTTACTTGAACTCTAAAGTTCCATCTCGAGACTACGCCGCTTTTGTTTAATCTTCAAGCACCTGCTCGTACAGTGGACGCATGAACACGGCACCCGCATCCGCATCCGCGCCCGAGCCCGCCCCCACCGGGACCCACCGCTGGCTCACCGTCGAGGAGCAGCGCGTCTGGCGCTCCTACCTGCACGCCACCACCCTCCTCGAGGACCACCTCGACCGTCAGCTGCAGCGCGACGCGGGCATGCCGCACCTCTACTACAGCCTCCTGGTCAGGCTCGCCGAGGCCCCGGACCGCCGGCTGCGGATGACCGAGCTGGCCATGGACGCCAAGATCACCCGTTCCCGCCTCTCGCACGCGATCGCCCGCCTGGAGACGAACGGCTGGGTGCGCCGCGAGAACTGCCCCTCCGACAAGCGGGGCCAGTTCGCGGTACTGACCGACCAGGGCATGGACGTGCTGCGGCGTACCGCGCCGGGCCATGTGGCCGCCGTACGCCAGGCGCTGTTCGACCGGCTCAGCCCCGAACAGCAGAAGTCCCTCGGCGAGATCATGCAGATCGTCGCCGAGGGCCTCCAGCCGAACGAGGCGGGCGCGGACCTGCCCTGGCTCCGCTGAGGCAGGCACCGCCTCAGCGAGCGACGACCGGCCTCCGCCTCGTCCTTTCCTCACCGGTGGCACCTCGTACCCGACCGCCGCCCGAAGACACCCAGCCCCTACCGGACGGAGCCACAGGCAAGGGCACTGCTCACGCGCCCCGGGCCGAACGGGGAAGAGGCTCCCGGCCATGCCCCACCCCCCACAAGTCCCCTCCCCAGGACCCGCATCCGACCTGAGCCACCCTCACCCCGTCGCGCATCCCCCGGCCCCCGGACCACGCCCGCCCGGCCACCAATCCTGTACGCCCCGAACCACACCCACTTGGGCGCACCCGTTCCCACGTCCGGGCGAGGTGTCCCACGACCGGACGGCTCCAACGCGCGCCAACCGCCCCCGCAACACAGGGTGATGGCAGGGTGCAGCCGGAAACTGACGGCTGCCTGGCGTGAAGGGTTCCTGTATGCAGCCGCAGTCGCCCCGCCACCCGATACGCAAGCGCCGCGTGGCCGCCTTCGCCTCCGTCACCATGCTGACCCTCGCAGTCAGCACCTCCGCGGGAGCCGGGCACCTCACGGCGAGCGTCACGGGAAGCGGGGCCGGACCGGCCAGACTGTCCTTCTCCCCCGCCCTCACCCCCTGCATGATCAGCGGCTCCCCCGCCGTACAGATGTCGGAGGGCGTCCCCACCAGGGGCGCATACGCCCCCTCCACCGGCACCGTGCACGCCCTGACCCTGATGGTCGACTTCTCCGACGCGCCCGGCGAGGGCGACGCACTCGACCGCTTCCACGAGTTCTTCCCGCAGACCCAGGAGTGGTTCCGCACCGCCTCCTACGGCCGTCTGGACTACCGCCCGGCGGTTCCGATACGCGACTGGCTGCGCATGCCGAGACCGTTCGAGGAGTACGGCGTGGAGCGCGGCGCCCCGTTCGAGCCCGGCTACCGTCAACTGGTCCAGGACATAGCGAAGGCCGCCGGCCCGAAAGTGGACTTCCGGGACTACGACCTGGTCAACGTGCTGATGACCCCGAACGCGGGCCCCTCCGCCCTGGACACGGTCCTGTCGGTGACCTTCGCCGCCAACACCGGGGCCCCCGTCGTCAACGGCGTCACCCTCGCCAACGTCTCCTTCATCTACTCCCGCCAGGACGACGGCTCCGGCTCCTACGAGAGCACCGGCTACCGCGTCCTGCCTCACGAGAACGGCCACGTCTTCGGCCTGCCCGACCTCTACACCCAGGAAGGCGGGGTCGCGGTCGGCCACTGGGACATCATGAGCGAGGACTGGGGAGCCAACAACGACCTGCTCGGCTGGCACAAGTGGAAACTGGGCTGGCTGGACGCGGACCAGGTGAGCTGCGCGGCCAAGCCCGGCTCGACCGAGTACACCCTGACCCCCCTGGCACACGCGGGCGGCCCCAAACTCGTCTTCGTCCCCCTCGACAGACACAGCGGCTACGCCCTCGAGCTGCGCACCCTCGGGGGCAACGACGAGGCGGTCTGCCAGCCGGGCATCCTGATCTACAAGGTCGACGCGGAGGTCGACACCGGCCAGGGCCCGATCACGGTCCACGACGCCCGCCCGAACTCCGACGGCTGCACACGCAGCCCCAACGTCCAGACGGAACTCTCCGACGCCCCTTTCGCCCCGGGCCAGACGTTCAAGGACCCCAAGGCACGCATACGCATCGACGTGACATCGGCGGACCTGAAGGGAAACTACCGGGTACGAGTGACACGGCAGTGACACACCGTGCAGCCCTGCCGCAGCGATGACGCCCCAACGCCGGCACCCTGATGGACGAAGAACCGGCCTGACAGACGAAGAACCGGAACAGGATGTGCGCGCGATCGCGCCCCGTCCAGAACCGCACAAGCACCACGCTCACCGCCTCGAACATCCCCCTCCCGCACGCGGCCCCACACCCGCGAGGAGTGTCTCGCCCCCTTCCTCCCCGCCCTGCGCCGAGCACCCGCACTGATCAAAGCGGACCTCACAGGACCATCCGCCTCACGCATGTCCCCCTCGCCTGACCCACCCGCCCTCAATCCGGTACGCTGACGCCTGTGACCCCAAGGTCACGACTCGCCTTCGTAGCTCAGGGGATAGAGCACCGCTCTCCTAAAGCGGGTGTCGCAGGTTCGAATCCTGCCGGGGGCACCAGCCAAAAGGCCCCGGATCGATCATGGTCCGGGGCCTTTGACATCCACTTCTGACATCAACGAGGGCGGTCACCGACGACCGAACGCCTCCTGAGCAGGCGGTCCATGTGGCTCATGGCCTCCCGCTGCGTGTCCTGCACGACGTGCGTGTACACGTCCATGGTGATGCTGATCTGGAAGTGGCCCAGGATCTCCATCACCACGCGGGGCGCGACCCCGGCCGCTGTAAGAAGCGTGGCCGTGCCGTGCCGGGCATCGTGCAGCCGGATCACCCGAAGGCCGGCGGACCGGGCGACACGGGTGAAGGAGCGGTACAGGTTCCGCGGCTCGACCGGGCGACCAGTGCGAGTGGTGAAGACATAGTCCGACTCCTGCCACCTCTCCCCCGCCTTGGCGCGGGCAGCCGCCTGCCGCATCCGGTGCCAGCGCAGAGGCGCGACGCAGAGCGCGGGCAGCGGGACGGCGCGGCGACGGCGGCTCTTGGGATCGTCGTCGTACAGCACGCCCCGGCGCCGCTGCACCTGCTGGCGGACGTAGAGGACGCGGTTGTCGAGGTCGATGTCCGACCAGCGCAGGCCGACGATCTCTCCTCGGCGAAGCCCCAGGGCGATGGCGAGCACGAAGGCCGCATAGAGCGGGTCCTTGCGCGAGGCGGCCAGGAAGTCGAGCGTCTCGTCCAGGCTCCAGGGCTTCAGCTCGCGCTTGTCGGTGCGCGGCGGTTCGACGAGCTTGGCGACGTTTCGCGTGATCAGCTCCTCACGGCAGGCGGAGGACAGTGCCGAACGCAGCACACGGTGTGCTTCCTTGGCCGTCGCTGCCGTGGTCTTCTCCTCCAGGCGGACGAGGAAACGGCGCACGTCGGCTACGCCGAGGGATTCAAGCCGCTTCGCGCCGAGCATCGGCACCAGGTAAAGCCGGACATGTGCCTCGTACTTGTCGTACGTGCTGAGCTTCCGCCGGGGCTTGATGACGTTCTCCAGCCAGTACGGCAGCCACTCGGCGAGCCTGGCCGACCGTGTCGGCACGGGCACGCCCTGGTCGACCTTTTCGAGCAGCTCCCGGCGCTTGGCATCGCACTCGGCCCAGGTCTTGCCGTAGGCGAACTTGCGGGCACGGGTGCCGTCCGGCTGAAGCACGTAGACCGCGCACTGATAGCGGCCGTCCTTGCGCTTGGTGATCGTGCCCGCGCCGTTCGGATTGCGTTTGCGCTGCTGTGCCATCAGGCGGCCGCCTCCAGTTCGTTGGTGATGTACTCGCGGACGGCCAACGCCGGGATGCGGCGGCACCGACCGATGGTGATCGAGGGCAGGCGACGGGACCGGATCAGGTCGTAGACCTTGGAGCGACCGACCTTCAACCGCGCCATCACCTCGGGCACTGTCAGCAGCTCGTCATCACGCATGGGTCGGTTCTCCTTCCGTTCCGGGAGCTGGTTCGAGGGATGCGGCGAGCCAGGCCTCGGCGTGGGACAGGCCGGTTCCGGCGAAGACCCAGTGGGCGAGGACGTATGTCGTGTCGGGCTCGGGACCGTTGGCCGCAGCGACTTGCGCCCGGCGCCATGCGGCGCGGGCGTCGCGCAGGGCGCCGAGGGTGGTGGAGTAGCAGCGGGATTTGGTGGAGAAGTGGCCGCGGAAGCCGAGCATGTGGGCCCAGGCCCGCAGGCGGAGATGTTCCAGGTCTTTGCGGGCACCGAGGGTCCAGGCGGTGCGGATGAGCCGGCGGGCGTGGTCGCTGATGTCGAGCTGGGCCAGTTCGGCCGCGAACTTCAGCGGCCGGTCGAGAGCGCCCGTGGCCGTCTCGGCGCCCTTGGTGGCGTACTTGGCGATGTAGGCCGCCACGGCCCGTTCGGTTAACTCCTGGCCGCCTGTGAAGTCGGCGGAGCGGATGGTGCGCACGTCGAGCTGTCGGCCGAAGCTGAAGGTGTGGGCGCGGCCGTCGACGACCGGACCGTCCACGCGGACCCTTGATGCTGCGGCGCGGATGGCATCGGTCAGCAGCTCGGCCGTGGCCCAGATAGGAGGCGGAGTGTCGCCGCCCTCGGGCCCGTCGAGACGGATCACGGCGTGGAAGTGGACGGCACCCCGCTTCTGGTACTCGGCCACCTTGGCGAAGGACACGCGCGCGTGCTCGCGGAATTGTCGCTGGGACAGGCCCGCGCGCTTGGCGACCTCGCGGCGCAGGTAGGTCGAGAAGCGCCGCCAGAGCGCGCCGGCATGGGCGTTCCACAGCACGGCCGCTTCGTAGTCGTAGGACTCCGGGTCGAGGGGCGTTCCCAGGACGGCGTCGCCTTCCTCGTGCCGGATGCCGCAACGGCAGTTACGGCCGCCGGAGGGGCGGTTGTGGACCGGGCCGAAGCTGGGGGCGGTGAAGGTGGCGAAGACGCGCGGGTGCGCGGCGACCTGTTCGGGCAGGCCCTTGCCACCGCGCAGCCCGGCGGTGATCAGGTGGAAGGTGTCGCGGCGGTACACCTCGGCGCAGGCCGGACAGCGGGTCGTGCGGCGGTTGTTGCAGCGGACGAGGAGCTGACCGGCGGGCAGGTCGGCCGAATCGAGGTGGTGCAGGACACGGCCGATCTCGCCGGTGACCGTGTCGACGTCGTACTCGGTGCGGTGACCGTCGAGGCGGATCGGGTTGGTGCAGCCGCCGAGCCCGGAGAGCTGCCGGAGGATACCGGGCAGGGTGCCGTGCGCGGCGAGTCTGGCCAGTTCCGGGAGCGGTGGCGGGGTGGAACAGGTGAAGATGGCTTGTCTCCTTCTGGCTGTTCGGGTCGGGAGTGAGGGCCCGGGGCGGCCGGATGCTTGGCGGTGTCGTGGCCGCCCCGGGGCGAAGTGATCGGGCTCAGCGGCGGTGGTGCTCGCGGAGCAGGGAGCGCAGGACGACGGCGGCGACGGCCACCGAGACGGCCGAGACGGCGACGGCGGCCAGGAGCGCGGTCAGGACCACACCGCCGGTGAGCACGGCCACGACCGCCCCGGTACCGATCGAGACGGGCGGCAGCGAGCGCCATACAGGCGACGGGGCGGCCGGGATGTGGGTGTGCGCGGGCGGCGGGGTCGGGCTGTCGGGGTACTTGGGCAGCAGCACGACGGAACCTTCCTTATCTACTCGTCTAGTCATGTGAGCCGTTGATGATGTCCACGCCCGAACGTGTGCCGGACTCGATGGCGGGGGCGAGGAAGGTGTGCGAGAGCCAGAAGCCGAAGAGGGCGACCAGGACGACGACCCAGGTGCGGACGCCGAGGAACTTGACCGCTCCCCAGGCGAAGAAGCCGAGGACGACGACGAGCGGCAGGCTGACGGTCACGGGTTGCGGGTCCTTTCAGCGGACGGGGCAGCGGTGGGTGCGGGCGGCCAGCTCGGCGCCGGCCCGGCTGTCGTAGTCGGCGGAGAAGCCGCAGCGCGGGGCCGTGCAGGCGGCGGTGTGCTTCTCGCGGCCCCGGGCCGTCGTACGACGTGCCGACCTGGACGGGGCCGATGCGGACGACGGCACGGAAACGGCGATTCGTGCTCATGGGAATTCCTCTCAGAGACGGGCGGCGATCGCTTCGGCGAGTGGCGCGGGAACGCCGAGGCGGGCGCGCAGGGTCGAGGTGTCCATGGGTGTTCCGGTGCGGTTGTGGTGCTCGGCGGCGATCTTGCGGGCGTGCTCGACGAGCGCGGCCGGGACGGTCACGGTGGGCTGCACGGGTACAGCCGCGGACACCGGTTCCGGTGAGGCGGCCGGCTCGGCCGGCTCAGGAGTCGGATCGGGCGCGTCTTCCTGGCCGTCCTGGTCGTCGACCACGTCAGCGCTGTCCGGGGCGCTGACGGCGGACGTCGACGCCGTATGGGCGAGCAGCGTGCCGCCGAGGAAGCCGACCGCAGGCCATCCGGCGACGAGGATGCGCAGCCAAGCCGGGACGTGCTGCATGTCGAGCAGGCCGGCGGTGGCGACGTTGGCGCCGAGGGACGCGGCGAGGGCGATGACGAACCAGCACCATCCGGCCGCTTTCGCAGCGCCTGACCGCAGTCGGCGCCATGCGGCGACGAGCAGCAGGTCGACCGAGACGGGGTAGGCCCATGCCTTCCACCCGTCCTGTCCGGCCGCCGCGGCGATGTCGTGCAGGTGGGAGAAGGACAGTGCCCCCGCGATGAGCGCTTGGACGAGCACCGCGTCGACACGGGCCAGGTGAGCACGCATGACGCGGCTCCTTCCGGAATCGGGCATGACGGGGTAGGGACGTGGCGTGAGACAGTCACGCCGACCGAGTGCCGAGGTGGGGCGAGAGTCAGTCGGTCGCCGGAAGCGGCTGGACGACCGGCGTCGGGATCTCGACGGGACCGGCGGGAACGTCTGGGACGTCGGGACGGAACGGCTTCAGTGCGGGCACGTCGGGTGTGAGGTGCGCCGACTCCTGACAGATACGGGCCGCGTCACCGAGGGAGAGGCAGGGCGTGCGGATGCGGGACCAGCCGCCGGAGGTGTCACCGGCCACGGCCAGGCCCGGACGTTCGGGGGCGATGGCACAGGCAGCCGCGACCGCTTCGGGGGCGATGTCGCCGAGCGCCATTTTCGCGGAGGCTTCGTCGTTGACGCGATGGCAGACACGGCCGGTGAGCTGGGCCCGCAGCATCGTGGCTCCCTTGCCCAGTTCAGCACCGAAGCGCTGCCCGCAGACCTCCAGGTGGATACCGGCGGCCCGGCCGAGCTGGGCGAGGCGGATGAGCTGGGTGACCATCTCGTCGCGCCGTTCCTCGTCCTTCTTCGTGGTGACGAGGAAGAGTTCGGCCACCTCGTCGACGAACACCACGACGGGCACCGGCCGTTCGCTCTCGGGCAGGCCCCAGATGTCGGAGGTGATCTCTTCTGCCGGGGTGCCGGGTGCGATGTTCTGCCGGGCTTTGATCAGGTCGTATCGTTCCTCCATCTCCTTGACGAGCACGGGCAGCAGTTCGGCCGCCTGTTCCGGGTCGGTGGCCAGTGCGGAGAGCCGGTCGGCGAACGGGGCCAGCTCCACGCCCCGCTTGCAGTCGATGCCGACCAGGGCGACCGGTTGACGGGCGAGTCCGGTGATGAGGTGCCGCAGGTACATGGACTTGCCGGACCGCGTGGCGCCCAGGGTGAGTTGGTGCGGGATGGTGCGGTAATCGCGCACGAACGGGGTGGCGTCCTCACGGAGCGCGACCGGCACTCGCAACAGCCCCTCGTCGCGCTTGCGCGGCATTCGCACCCGCCGCAGGACATCGAAGCCGACGAGACGCAGCTCGATCACGCCCGGCTTGACCGGTGTCACGTAGACGGCGTGGACGCCCCAGGCGTGCCGCAGCCGTTCCGCCGAGGCGGCGACGTCGGCCGGCTCCTGCCCCGGAGCGAGCCGAAGGCGGAGCCGTAAGCCGGTCGAAGTGGGCCGGATGATGCCCCGGCGGGGAGGCACGGGCCGTACCTCACGGCGAGTGGTGGCCCTGACCGCCAGGGCCCGCCACCGGGACGGCGCCACGGTCAGCCCGCACGCCTCCATCACCGAGCCGTACGAGCCGAGCAGCCGGACGACGGAGATCGGCAGGCCGACCGTGGACCAGTAAACCGCCGGATACTTGGTCCGGGCGTAGGCAGCCCCGCCGCCGAGCGCGACGAGAGGGCCGCCCACCTCCAGGAGTGTCGTCAGGTCGGTCATCAGGCCGTGGCCCCCATGGCGGCCGGGAAAGCGGCCGGAGTGACGGCGGCGGCCCGGAAGGCGATGCCGTGCCGCTGCTGTCCGTTGAAGACGCTCTCCCACGGACGGGCCGCCAGCCCCGGCAGCGAGACCGGCGAGCCGAGGGCGAGCCCCTCGGACACTCCGCTCTCCGGAACGGTGACCTTGATCAGCGACGACTCGCCGTCCTCGATGTACACGACGCCGACCGTCATCAGCGCTTCACCGCTCACGGCGTCCTTGGCGATCTCGCCGGTCCGCCGGTCGCGGACCTTGGGCTCGGGGGCTTCGGTGAGCAGGATCGTGGCCGCCGAGGTGTCGACGCGGATGGTACGCAAGGCTTCTTCCTATCTACTCGTCTATACAAGAGACGTCCCGCGAACCCGCTTGCCGGGATCACGCGAACACCTTGCCATACGACTTGCCCACTCGTCTATACGAGTAGGCGTGTCGGTGTGTACGAGTTCGGAGAACCAGCCCTGCGCACCACCGCCGCTCACGCGATCACGTCGCCGGGAGCTGGTACGACAGCACGTAGGCGTCCGCCGCCATCACCGTGTCGCACACCTCCACGGCCCGCCCCTCGGTGTCGAAAGCGGTCCGGATCAGATGAATGACCGGCACGCCGGAGGCCAGCCGCAGCGTCCGCACCTCGTCCGGGGAGGGCATCCGGGCACGGATCTCCTCCTCGAAGTGATCAAGGCGGTGCCCCAGCTCCTCGAGCCGGGCGTAGATGCCGCCGGGCCCGGGGTTGGGCTCGGCGATCGGCGTACCGCGGGCGATGTCGAGCGGCAGATAGGAGGTGGCGAACTCCACCGGTCGCCCGTCGAGCAAGTACCGGCGCCGCCGGGCGAGCACGCGTCGCACCGACCCGAGCCGTGCGGAGATGTCCGGGCCGGCCTTCTCCTCCTTCACCTCCAGACTGTCGACCTGGGGATGACTGCCGACCGCGTCCGCTTCCACGAGGAAGGCGGACTTGCCCTGCTCCCGGTGCTTGCGGGCGAAGCGGTCGGAGGCGAGCCGCCGCACGGGGGGCCGCGGGCGGACGAACACACCCTTGCCGTGCTCGGCCTGCACGAGCCCCTCCCCCTGGAGAACGGCGAAGGAGTTTCGAACGGTCATACGGGAAACCCCATAATGCTCGACGAGTTCAGCCTCGGAGGGCAGCTTTTCGCCCTCGCGGAATCGCCCACGGTCGATGGCCTCGCGCAGCTGGTCGGCGATCTGCCGGAAGACCGCACGATCGCTCGTGGGGTCGAGATCACCGAGGAGGCCGGAAGGGAGAGGGCTCACGTCTTTGTACTCCTTTAGGTATCTAGACGAGTGGGCGAGTTTTATTGCTACGGTGGAGAGCCTAGTCAGCCGAGAGGGCCGAGGAACGTGAGCACTGATCGCCCGCACTCCGTGAGCGTTGCCGGAGTCGTCGTCGACGACCAGGGCCGCGCCCTCTTGATCCAGCGCCGTGACAACGGCAAGTGGGAGCCCCCGGGCGGTGTCCTCGAACGCGAGGAGACCATCCCCGAGGCCCTGCAACGCGAAGTCCTCGAAGAGACCGGCATCAAGATCGCGCTTCCGGCGACCCTGACCGGCGTCTACAAGAACATGAAGGGCTTGATCGTCTCCCTGGTCTTCCGCTGCGAGGCCGCCGACGGCACGCCCACCACCGGTGACGAGACCCGCGCACTGCGCTGGGCCACCCGAGAAGAAGTTTCCGAGCTTGCCGACGAGGCGTACGCGATCCGTGTCCTGGATGCACTCGACGCGGCGTCCCCGCCGGCCATACGCGCCCACGACGGCGTAAAACTCGTCTAGCCCGAACCCGCTGCACATGGCGGCCTACCAGCACGAAGGAACTTGTATGCACGAGTATACGAGTGGGGCCCGGGTCTGGGGGCTCAGTTGCCCAGGATTTCCGGAAGAGGTCAGCAGAGCCCGCCGTTGGACGCGGGACATCCTTCGCGGTTCCCCCTTGGCGGAGGACGCCGAACTGATCGTGAGCGAGCTGAGCGCGAACGCGATCCTCCACACGGCCAGCGGCCGGCAGGCAGGCAACTTTCATCTGGCCTTAGCCGTCTCCCCCCAAGCGATCGCCCTCTCGGTCACGGACGACGGAGGCACAGGCACGGCCCCGAAGATCGAGCACCGGGACCAGCACGCCGAACACGGCCGAGGACTGAGCATGGTCAGCGCACTCGCCCACCGAGTCGTGGTCCACAAAAGCCGAAGCGGCCACACGGTCACCGTGGAACTCGTCACCGACGCACGTCCAGGAGGCCACCCGTGCTGAGGGACAAGCCCCGCCGCGGCTACTGGTGCGAGTGCTGGACCGAGAACCTGCGGGACACGACGGAGGGACCGGTATTCCGGGCATCCTTCGACGCCTACTCAGCAGCCCAGGCAGACAGATGGGTGGCGGTCGCCCTACGGACGATCACGCCGGCACTCGACGCGGAAGCCTCGGACGATGCATGGGCGTGGCTGTACGAGGGACGCGTCGAGACAAGGCGCGCTCTGCTGCGCTCCGAGGCCTGCATGGTGACGATCACACACGCCAGCACCCGCATCACGTGGACGATCCGACCAGCGCTCTTCCTCCCGCTGGCCCACCGTCAGGGAACCGAACTCCCCATGTGCGCCTACGCCTTCAAACCCCACGTCACCGACTGAGTTACAACTTTCTCTACTGGTTCAAGGCCCGCGCACGGCGCGGGCGCGCGCCGCCTCTGCGGCGCGGCCTGCCTCCTGTCTCCGCCCCGGCTGGCCGCGCCCGGCGGCGCGCTCGCGAGCTGCGGGCATGAAGTGGGAGACACCCCCTGTGGCTGGGGCGGTCGGCTCCACGGCTTTAGGCAGCCACTTTGGGGCGAGCCTCTAAGATCATGGCCCCAACGTCGTGCTTTAACGGGCAGGTCCACAGACTGCCCGACGCGCCGGAAGCTTACGGGGCCATGATCACTCGCCCCAAAGCAGCTCCAGCCCAAAGCCGCTCCGCCGACCTCGTACGGAACCTCGGCTAGTACCTACAAAAGGTCAGTGCTCTCACCCGCGCCGCTCTAACATGAGGCCCGTAGGTCGGCCGAGGAACGGATTGTCATGGCTGCGCGACGCTCTATAAAGTTCGGCGAATCAATCACTGGAATGCTGATCGACGGCATTGATGAAACACCGTATGTCGCAGCAACTCTTCACCTCGACGAATCCACCGGCGTGCAGGTCGAGGTTCCTTACATGGATATCCCTGGAACCTCTCAATTCGACGCCACCGTACAGTGGTTCAAGTCGGGTAAGACTCCGAAAAACTTGGTTCTAACGTCACTCGAAGGGGATGTTTCACTCTTCGATTGCCGCGATTCCGGCAACACTACAAATTATCCCAGAGGAATCGGAATCGGGAAGATAACGCCAGCTAATCTCGTCCTCCATCGGAGGGATGGAGACTTTCACGCTCCTCTGAAAGTGAAGGAAATGAGGTCACGCATTGATGGCCTCATTGACTGGACCCGATTTGGGGCCATAAACAGAACTGCTGAGGTCGATGACGAGAACCTTGTAAAAAAGGTGACCATCGAGGTAGCAAGTCTGCATGAGGTGAAATGGCGACAGCAATCCGCCACAATGAGGTTGGGTAGCGATTGGAACATCGACCCTGAACGAAACAGCGTCACAGTGAACGAAACCGTGTCACTCACCAGCTCATTCGATGAACCCCAGTCGATCGATACGCATCTAGCAGAGCACCGTAAGGTCGCTGCGCTTCTCTCTTTCATCTTCGGCTGCGCCATCTACTTCCGTCGTCATGACATCAGGGATCCCCTATTCACGGGGAAGACGCTTAACGGCCGAGTCGTTGAACAGCCCTTTTATCAGCTGATCAGCCGAAGCACGGTGAAAGAGAGCGCGAAGCCTGAACCCTCTCAAGGTAAGCTAATCCGCCCACTTGTCGACTTCAAGATGATGTCACCTCGCGGGCTGGAATGCTGGGCGCAGAAGTACGATGAGTGGTCTCGCTTTATTCACCCCGCGGTCAGTGCACTGAATCGGCCCGGAGCAATTCTTGAGAACCTGGTCGTGAATGCGGCTATGAGCATGGAGGCTGCTGGCAGCTTGATTGGTGACGTGGATGGAGAATCTGCGACGCACAGTCGCGGAGGGAGGCCAACGACAGCTACATACATGTATCGCTGCCTCAAGAAGTCCGGGTGGGAGTGGTCGGCTATCTGTACTTCGGTTACTGGCCTCGCGCGGGCAATTGCGAACAATTACAATACGATCAAACATTTCGATCGAGGTCAATTCCCGGATCCGACGGAAACCTACCTCGTCAGTTCCGTGGCCGCTCTCGTTGTTCGCATGCTCGCTATGCGAATTGCGCGACCAGATCAGGGTGCGACGGAACTCTTCGGTGAACGAATCCATGATTTCGATCGCCTCAAGGATGAGTTCGAAGCATATGGAGTCATCGTGGATGACACCGGCAAGTTTGTGACTCCGTCCGGTACTTGAGGAGTCCGCCCGACGAGTGTGTACGACCCCGTCTGGCTAAATCGCTCCCTTGTGTGCCCTTCGTGTACGTGTCACACAGTTCAGAGGCGCGGCCTGGGGGAGGGAGTACTGCATGTCGGTATTGGGTGGCTATCCGGTAGGACCGTCGGCCTGGGCCGTCGAGCGGTTTGGGCGGCATGCCGGCGCGGTGGCCGCTGCGGTTCCGGTGCAGCTGGCCGAGGCGCACGCGAAGGCTCATGCCGCGCACCTCGCTGCGGGGCTGAAGAAGCGGAGTCCGTACGGTGTCGCCCTGGCGGGTCTGGTGCGCGAGCACCTGGCGGAGACGGCACGTGAGCTGGGGGAAGCCGTACGAGACGTACGCGGATACGAGTACGCAGTGATCAACGATCACGCACTCTTCCCCTTCCGCTACGCCGACAGGCCCAGGCCACTGGACCGGGCCCGGCTGCCCGCCAACGCGTCGCCCACGCGGCAACGGCTGTTCCGGGCGCACGGGCCGCAGCCTCCGGAGACCCTGTTCGACATCGATGAGGACCTGTTGACCGAGGAGTACCTAGGGCTGCACGAAGCGTTCGAGGAGCTGGGAGCTTCCACCAGGCTCGTCTGTGTGTTCTTCACGGCTGACGCCGAGCATGGCATCCATGCCATTCACTGGGGTGACGCCCATCTCGAACCCGATCGCACCTTCACATGGCCGTACAGGGAACAGCTCCCGGTCGCTCCAGCGCAGATGGAATGACGGCCGTGGCGCTGCCACCTGGGCACCTGCGGCGACGGCAGACTGAGTCCTGGGCCGTCCGAGGTCGACCAACGCTGACAGTTGGTACCCACGGGTGACCACCCCCACCCCGCTCTGGCCTGGGCTCCCCGAGTCGATCTGCGACACTGGTACTGCCATGCCTAAGCCCGGAGAACTGGCCTAATCGCAATACCGGTGATTTAGGTTGTTTTCCGGCTGGTGGGGGTGGCTCTGGTCGGCCCGACCAGCCGGACCGTTGGGGTGTCCGGCCGTGGTGGGCTG